>CANBCW010000021.1 GCA_947367115.1 uncultured Clostridia bacterium
GTCAGCGCGTAGGGACGGATGGTAGCGTGGGGGCAGACATAAGCACAGTTGTTGCACTGGATGCACTTGGTCTCGTCCCAGTGGGGAACGGTGACGGCAACGCCGCGCTTCTCGTAAGCGGAAGCACCCAGGGGGAACTGACCGTCGGCCAGATCTTCGAAAGCGGAAACAGGCAGGCTGTAGCCATCCATTCTGCCAACGGGGTTCAGGATGTTCTTGACCACCTTGACGGTGTCGGCGGGGCCTTCCAGCTCCAGCTCAGCCTTGACGGCCTCGGCGGTAGCCCAGTCGGCGGGAACGTCGATCTTAACGTAGGCGGAAGCACCGGCATCGATGGCGTTCCAGTTCTTCTCGACAACATCCATGCCCTTCTTGGCATAGGAGCGCTCAGCGGCATCCTTCATATACTTGACGGCTTCCTCACCGGGCATGACATTGGCCAGGGAGAAGAAAGCGGACTGCAGGATGGTGTTGGTACGCTTGCCCATGCCGACCTTGATGGCCAGATCAATGGCGTTGATGGTGTAGAGCTGGATGTTGTTCTCAGCGATATAGCGCTTGGAAGCGGCATCCAGATGGTGATTCAGCTCCTCCAGGGACCACTGGCAGTTGATCAGGAACACGCCGCCGGGCTTGACATCCTGAACGATCTTGAAGCCCTTGGTGATGTAGGAGGGATTGTGGCAAGCCACGAAGTCAGCCTTATTGATGTAGTAGGGGGACTTGATGGGCTTGTCGCCGAAACGCAGGTGGGACACGGTGACACCGCCGGTCTTCTTGGAGTCGTACTGGAAGTAAGCCTGTACATACTTGCCGGTGTGGTCGCCGATGATCTTGATGGAGTTCTTGTTAGCACCGACAGTGCCGTCGCCGCCCAGACCCCAGAACTTGCACTCAATAGTGCCTTCCGCAGCGGTGTTGGGGGAGACCTTCTCATCCAGGCTCAGGTGGGTCACATCGTCAACGATGCCCAGCGTGAACTCTTCCTTGGGCTCGTCCTTAGCCAGCTCCTCGTACACGGCGAAGAAGGAGGCGGGAGTGGTGTCCTTGGAACCCAGACCGTAACGGCCGCCGACGACCTTGATGCCGCACTTGCCGGCCTTGGCCAGAGCCATGACAACATCCTGGTACAGAGGCTCGCCCTGAGAGCCGGGCTCCTTGGTGCGGTCCAGAACAGCGATCTTCTTGACGGTCTCGGGGATGGCAGCCAGCAGCTTCTCGGAGCTCCAGGGACGGAACAGGCGAACCTTGACCAGACCGACCTTCTCGCCGTGGGCGTTCAGGTAGTCGATGACTTCCTCGATGACGTCGTTGACGGAGCCCATGGCCACAATGATGCGGTCAGCATCGGGAGCGCCGTAGTAGTTGAAGAGCTGATAGTTGGTGCCCAGCTTCTCGTTGACCTTGGCCATGTACTTCTCAACGATGGCAGGCAGAGCGTTGTAGTACTTGTTGCTGGCTTCACGGTGCTGGAAGAAGATATCGTCGTTCTCGTGGGAGCCGCGCATGGCGGGACGCTCGGGGTTCAGGGAGTGCTTGCGGAAAGCCTCAACAGCCTCCATGTTGCACATTTCCTTCAGATCCTCGTAGTCCCAGATGGCGACCTTCTGAATCTCGTGAGAGGTACGGAAGCCGTCGAAGAAGTTAATGAAGGGAACACGGCCCTCAATGGCAGCCAGGTGGGCAACAGCGCCCAGATCCATGACTTCCTGCACATTGGTCTCAGCCAGCATGGCGAAACCGGTCTGGCGGCAGGCGTACACGTCGGAGTGGTCGCCGAAGATGTTCAGAGACTGAGCAGCCACGGTACGGGCAGAGACGTGGAACACGGAGGGCAGCAGCTCACCGGCGATCTTGTACATGTTGGGGATCATCAGCAGCAGGCCCTGGGACGCGGTGTAGGTGGTGGTCAGGGCACCGGCGGCCAGAGAGCCGTGAACGGTGCCGGCGGCACCAGCTTCGGACTGCATCTCGACGACCTTGACGGTATCGCCAAAGATGTTCTTGCGGCCGGCAGCGGACCACTGGTCCACATTGTCAGCCATGGGGCTGGAAGGGGTGATGGGATAGATGCCAGCAACCTCGGTAAAGGCGTAGCTGACGTGGGCGGCAGCGGTATTGCCGTCCATGGTCTTAAATTTTCTAGCCAAAATGAATTACCTCCTAAAGTAATCAAACTTTGTCGCGTATATCATAACACTTTCGACCCGGTTTGTAAAGCGTTTCGACCCTTGGAAAAATGAAAAAACTTTATTTTCCGACATTGCCGACAGTTGTCTTTCGTGGGCGAATAAGTTATAATGAACAAAAATCGGAAAGGATGTAAAAATGGTTTATTTGCAGTACAAGGATCACTGGACAGCGGTGCCGATCCGGGGCGTTTTGTTCGACATGGATGGTGTGGTACTGGATACGGAGAAGATGTACGCCCGGTTCTGGCGGGAGGCAGCCGCGGCGCTTGGATATACTATGAGCTATGAGCAGGCTCTTGGTATGCGCAGCCTGAGCAGCACCGCCGGTCAGGCGCAGCTGGAACGCTATTTTGGCCCCGGTGTTTCAAGGGAATTATTTCGTGCCAAGCGCATTGAACTGATGGATGCTTATGTGGATGTGCATGGGGTCGATTTGAAACCGGGAATCCGGGAATTGCTGGATTACTTGGATCAGCAGGGGATCAAAAAGGCCATTACGACCTCATCTCCGTTAGAGCGGGTGCGGCGGTATATGCGGCCTTATGGACTCCTGGAGCGGTTTGACTGCCTGTGCAGCGGCGCGGACGTACCCAGAGGGAAACCGGAGCCGGACATCTATCTGCACGGCGCGGCGTGTCTTGGGCTGAAGCCGGAGGAATGTCTGGCGATTGAGGACTCCCCGGCGGGGATTTTGTCAGCCTGCCGGGCGGGGTGCAGGACGGTGATGATTCCGGATCTTGACCAGCCGGATGCGGACACGGAAAAGCTGCTGTATGCCAAGGCCGACAGCCTGACTGACGTGGTCACTCTGTTAAAAAATATTGAAAACTGACACAGGAAATACACATCTTTTCTGTATCCTTAGGCCATCAAGGAGGGGCGCGTATGAATTACCGTATTTTGATCGCTGAGGACGAGCCTAAGCTGCGGGCTGTTCTTTGTGATTTTTTTCGGAGCCGGGGGGATCTTCCGATTCCTGCGGCTGATGGAGCCGAGGCTTTGGAGCTGGCGGAGGAGCAATCCTTTGATGGTGTACTGCTGGACATTATGATGCCGAAGATGGACGGTTTGAGCGTATGCCGTACGCTGCGCAAGCAGTCGGATGTGCCCATCATTTTCCTGACGGCTTTGTCTGACGAGGATGATAAGCTCTACGGCTATGAGCTGGGCGCTGATGACTATGTGACGAAGCCCTTCATCATGTCTGTGCTTTACGCCAAGCTTACAGCGCTGATCAACCGCAGCCGGGGAAATGTTCGAACCGGTGACCGATTGGTCGCGGGGGATATCTGCCTGATCTTATCTTCCCAGCGGGTTAAAGTGGCGGGAAAGACGATCGATCTGACCCCGAAGGAATACGCGCTGCTGGCCTGCCTGATGCAAAACCGGAACGTGGTCATGAGCCGGGAGCAGCTTCTGGTGAAATGCTGGGGCTACGATTACGAGGGCGAGGCCAGAGCGGTGGATACCCATATCAAGCGTCTGCGGGAAAAGCTGGGCGATGCCGCCGGCTGCATCAAAACCGTCATTAAGGCTGGATACAAGTTGGAGGTGTGAGGAGTGGAGGATGAAAAGAAGCGCTGTTCTGTGACGAAAGCGCTGATGTGGCGAATCACGGCGCTGGCCTTAGCCCTGTGGCTGTGTATGATGTGCTGCATCACATGGGCGTGCGCGTGGGATGTGTGCCATCAATATCGCTATTGGTTCGACGGGTATGCTAATAAGCTTGAGTACCTTACAGAAAATTGGGCGGACTACGATAAAGAGCAGATTCAAGCCATGATCTTTCAGCAGAAGGTGTCACTTTATGTCTTCGATGGATTTCCGTTCCTGGATACATATGCCTGCGATGATGCCTATGAATATGCCATCATTTGTTTTGACCAGGTAGATATGACTGCTGCTATCCCGGGGATCACCCCCTGCCTGGTGGAAGACGGAAACTATATGTACTTCTACTACAATACCACCGGAAGCCGCAGTTCCTATCCTGAGTTTGCCTATATTGATTTGGATGAAACCCAGTTTGGCCGTGATATTGTTGCGGAAAGCCACCTGCAGGAACAAAATTGCAGCCAGTATCAGAAGCATGATTACCAGTTTGAGCGCTTAACAGGGTGGTTTGAAGGCACCCAGTTCCATCTGGCAGAGGCGGCGAATTATCCCGATGATATGTCTCTTACAGAAGATCCGAAGGAGGAATGGATCACCGAGGTGGATACGGCTGAGCCTGGGCAGGAATTGGTTCATATTTATCCCCATGAAATTACGATCCAGCGGGAAGCCACAGAATCCGTGTATACAGGGGATAGGTGGTTTAATAGTCTGGAGGAAATGCTGATCAGTTGTTCCTGGAGAGATAGCGATAGTATCTTCAATGCTGTGTTTTCTCAGGGTATCCTCTTTGAAGATAATTTTGGCGGGATGTATCTGATAGGCGTTAGCGCGCAGGCCAGTCCCCTGTGGGTGGCGTTCATTGGATTGCTGAAATTCTACGCCGTGACGCTGCTGATTCTGGCGGTGGTACTGCTGTTGATCTACCGAGGTATCCGTAAAAAGCTGGTGGAGCCTATGAATCTGCTGCTGAAATATGTGGGAGAGGATTCCCAGTATATGCCGGAGCCGGAAGCATACTGGTGGGAAGAGCCGTATGAAGTCTACGTCCAGCCACGCAATGCCATCCACGAATTGAAAAAGGAGATCAATCAGCTGAATGCCGCGTTGGATTACGCTAAGGATGCGGAGGACAATCGAAAGCGAATGATCTCCAACATTACCCATGAGCTGAAAACGCCGCTGGCGGTTATCCACAGCTACGCCGAGGGACTGCAGGAGGGCAGCGCCGGGGACAATCAGGATCGGTACCTGGATGTAATTCTGGAGGAGGCCGACCAGATGGACGGCATGGTTCTGGAAATGCTGGATCTGAGCCGTCTGGAGGCTGGAAAGGTTCGGCTGGCATCGGATCGGTTTTCTCTGACGGAATTGACCAAAGGCGTGTTTGAGAAGCTGAAGCCTCTTATGCGGGAAAAAGAGCTGGAGGTGGAATACCTTTGGTCGCAGGATTATCAGATTACCGCTGACGAAGGGCGCATGGCGCAAGTGGTCACAAACCTTGCTACCAATGCCATCAAGTATTCCCCTGAGGGTGGTAAGATCGTTGTTCAGATTTATTGGTATAATGGACGGTTCCATTTTACCATCGAAAATCAGAGTGCCCCCATTCCGGAGAAGGATCTGGAAAAGCTGTGGGACAGCTTCTACCGTGCCGACGCGTCCCGCACGGAAAAGGGGACTGGTCTGGGTCTAACCATCACAAAGACCATTGTGGAGCTCCACGGCGGCAGCTGCGCCGCGCGGAACACGCCCAATGGCGTGCAGTTCGAGTTTGATCTGCCTTAACACCTGACCGCCGCTGTGAACATCAGCGGCGGTTATTTTTAAAAAAAGATTGCCTTTCCATTCAAAATAGAGTATGATGTGAGAAAATGGGAAAAAGGGGCGATTTTGTTGATCTGCAGTGTGCATACGTTGGGCATTACGGGTATCCGTGGCAGCAGCGTTGTGGCGGAATGCTATATTTCCAACGGTCTGCCTGGGTTTGATATCGTAGGTTTACCGGACGCGGCAGTGAAGGAAGCCCGGGAGCGTGTCCGCGCCGCGGCGAAAAATTCGGGACTGCATTTTCCGACCAGCCGCATTACGGTCAATCTGGCTCCTGCGAATTTGAAGAAAGCGGGCACTCATTATGATCTGCCTATTCTTTTGAGCATTATGGCAGCCTGCGGTGGTATTCGCAGGCCAAAGTCCACCAGCGCCTTTCTGGGTGAGGTAAGCCTGGACGGTCAGGTGCGGCCGATTTCCGGTGTGCTGCCTATGGCGCTGGCTGCTAAGCGGGATGGTATTCAAACATTGTTTGTTCCCGCGGAGAATGCTGCCGAGGCAACCTTGGCAAGAGGCCCCGCCATTATTCCCATCCGTACTGTGCGTGAACTGGCGGCTGGACTGAATGGGGAGTGTGAACTGAAGGAGGAACCCCTGTGGGTGCCCAATCGGCAGGGGAGCATGGGTCTGGACTTTAAGGACGTTCTGGGTCAGGAAAATGTGAAACGCGCGCTGGAAGTCGCTGCTGCTGGCAGCCACAATGTTCTGCTAATCGGCCCGCCCGGCTCCGGCAAGAGTATGCTCAGCAAGCGTATCCCATCCATTTTGCCGGATATGACCTGGGGAGAATCGCTGGAAGTGACGCAAATCTACTCTGTCATGGGTGCTCTGACACCGAAGGAGCCGCTGCTGACCAAGCGGCCATTCCGCGCACCGCATCACACTATTTCAAACGCGGGTCTTGTTGGAGGCGGCAGCAATCCCAAGCCGGGTGAGATATCTATGGCGCACAAGGGTGTGCTGTTTCTGGACGAGCTGCCTGAGTTCCGGAAGGATACCCTGGATCTGATGCGCCAGCCGTTAGAGGACGGTCAGGTCACGATTTCGAGAGTGTCCGGTGCGGTGACATATCCCGCGGAGCTTATGATGGTTTGTGCCATGAATCCATGCAAGTGCGGCTGGTACGGTGATCCTTCCGGCCGCTGCAATTGCTCGGAACAGGCGGTAGAAAACTACCGGGGCAGAATTTCAGGGCCGCTGCTGGATCGAATTGATATCGTGGTGGAAGTGCCTGCGGTGCATTTTGAAGAGCTGCGTGCAAGAGCGGAAGCGGAACCCTCTGCCGCCATCAAGGAGCGGGTGGATGCCGCGAGAAAACGGCAGAACCGGCGTTTTGGTGAACAGAGTGGTATGTGCAATGCGCGGATGGGGCCAAATGAACTGCGTCGCGTCTGCGAACTGGATGAAGCATCTGCCGCACTGATGAAGCAGGCATTTGACACCATGGGACTGACCGCCCGCAGCTATGACCGCATTTTAAAGGTTGCAAGGACGGTTGCGGATCTGGACGGAAGTGAGCAGATCCAGCCTCAGCATATCGCGGAAGCGATCCAATACCGGGCTGTGAATTTGGGTAATCGATAGGAGCGGTACATGAACGGTATTTTGTATTTTTCATCCACCGGCAATAGCCTGTTTGTGGCTCAAAAGGTGCAGCAGAGGCTTTCCGGTGAACTATGTTACATCCCTGCCTACAAAGGCAACGGCAGCGAATATGAGAAGATCATCCTCGTTTGCCCGATCTATTCCTTCGGCCTTCCTGCCCATGTGTTTGATCTGCTGCCTCGTCTTCGAGACCGGAAGGTATACATGATTTTGACATACGGTGGTATGGTTGCCGGGGCTGACCGCTTGGCATATGAATATGCCAGTGAGAATGGCTTGGACATACGCGGCGTTTATACCGTTAAAATGGTGGAAAACTTTACATTGACCTTTTCAACTCCGTCATTTTACAATAAGGCAGCGCTCCGAAACGCCCCGGGGGAAATTGAAAAGATTATAGCGTCAATTCGCAGGGATGACGTTCATATTCCCCCGGAAAAGAAAACAAAACGGCGGGATTATGAAAGGAATAAAGCAAACTGGCATATGATCGCAAACGATTTTTCCGTTTCGGAGGACTGTATCCGCTGCGGAAAATGCGTAGATCTGTGTCCAAGCGGTAATATTACCATAAAAAATGGAGAAATCCGGTTTGGTCAAAGCTGTGTGGCTTGTCTTGGATGCTACCATCGTTGTCCTCAGAAGGCGATACGATACAAGAACAGGATAAAGCGTGACCGGTATTTCCATCCGGAGGTAAATGAAGCGGATCTGGGGAAAGATGTGCTGTATAAAGGAGATCATGATTGATGAACGAAATCTTTTTGATGAAGCTGGGCGAGATCGTCCTGAAGGGCGCCAACAAGCGCCAGTTTGAAAATAAGCTGCGGCAGAATGTGCGCCGCCGCATGAAGCCCTACGGAAATTTTGATGTGTATATCATGCAGTCCACGGTTTATGTTCAGCCTATGGACGAGGACGCGGACGTTGAGGGCGCCTGGGAAGCCTGCCACTCCATTTTCGGTGTGGTCAGCCTGTGCCGCTGCCGCCCCTGCGAGAAAAATTTGGATTCCATCTATAACGCCATAGAGGAATATCTGGGCGACGATCTGGATTGCGCCAAGTCCTTTAAGGTCGAATCCAAGCGCTCCGATAAGGCATTTCCTATGACCTCCATTGCCATTTCACAGGAAATCGGCGGGCGGCTGGCGGAGTCCCATCCCCATGTAGAGGTGGACGTGCATCATCCTGATTATGTTGTGTATGTGGAAGTCCGTGACCTTGCAGCCTATGTTCACGGCCCCGCCGAGCCCGGTGCCGGCGGTCTGCCCACCGGTGTGGGCGGTCGGGCTATGTGCCTGCTGTCCGGTGGTATCGACTCTCCTGTTGCGGCTTATATGATGGCCAAGCGGGGCATGGAGATCGAGTGTGTTCACTTCTTCTCTTATCCCTATACCTCGCAGCTTGCTAAGGATAAGGTGTTGGAGCTGGCCAGACTTGTGACACGGTATGCCGGGCGCATGACCGTGAACATTGTCAGCTTTACACAGATTCAGGAAGCCATCCGTGATAACTGCCCGGAAGAATTCTTTACGCTTATCATGCGGCGTTTTATGATGGAGATTTCTCAGCGAATTGCGAAGGGAGACGGCTGCGGCGCGCTGATCACCGGTGAGAACTTGGGGCAGGTGGCATCTCAGACCATGGAGGCGATGACTGTTACCGGGGCAGTGGTGGACATTCCCATTTTCATGCCTTTGGTCGGTATGGATAAGGAGGAGATCGTTACCATTGCCCGAAAGATCGGGACATTGGATACCTCCATTTTGCCTTATGAGGACTGCTGCACGGTCTTTACGCCCAAGCATCCCAAGACCAAACCGACACTGGGTCAGGTGCTGCATGCCGAACGTAATCTGGACAGGGAAGCATTGATCGCCCAGGCTCTGGAGAGCGTGGAGAAGATCACGGTGAAATATCATGATGAACCTCTGCTCTGATGTATTACAGGCCCTGAAGGGCAAGACGCTTGCCACCGCGGAAAGCTGCACTGGCGGTGGCATTGGTGCCGCCCTTACGGCGGTACCCGGCGCGTCAAAGGTGTATGTGGGCGGTGTGGTCAGCTATACCAACGATGTCAAGCACCGGGTTCTGGGTGTGGAACAGGCAGTTCTGGATCAATACGGTGCGGTATCTGCCCCTGTGGCCGGGGCTATGGCTTCCGGGGTGCGTAATCTTATGCAGGCTGATGTTGCGGTTTCCGTCACTGGCCTTGCCGGCCCCGGGGGGGACAATTTCGGTAATCCGGTAGGCACGGTATGCATCGGCTATGCCGATAAGCGCCAGCGCCTTGCCAAGCAGTATCATTTCTACGGCGACCGGGATGAGATCCGTGAGCAGGCTGTTCGTGCCGCTTTGGAGCTGGTTTTGGAGGTTAATTCTTGAAAAGGATCGTAGAACTGGTCAAAAAGCATTGGGATATTGTTTCCTACCTGTTTTTTGGAGCTTTGACAACTGCTGTCAATTATGTGGTGTATTTGCCGTGCTACAATGTCCTTGGCCTGTCCGCTGCGGCGAGCAATGCCATTGCGTGGGTAGTGGCAGTGGCGTTTGCGTACCTCACCAACAAGCCTTTCGTGTTCAAAAGCCATGATTGGTCTATGAAAACGGTGCTTCCGGAGCTTGGGAAGTTTGTAGCCTGCAGAGTCGGTTCCGGAGCTTTTGAGACGATGACCCTGCTGGTCACGGTGGATTGGCTTTGCTGGGACGGCAACGCGATGAAGCTGATCACCAGCGTTCTGGTTGTGATCATAAATTATGTTGGCAGTAAACTGTTGGTATTTAAAAAATAACATTCTCTTGGAAACCGCCGGAAATTCGGCGGTTTTTAATATTTATAAAACATCGTGTTTACAAAAAGTTTTTTATTTCTGTGTAGGAATATGGTATAATAACTCTGAATATGGATAAATGGAGTTGAAAGCCATGGCTTTTGTTGAATTTGAGAATGTGGGCAAGACCTACCACATGGGTGAAGTCCAGATCAACGCTCTGCATGATGCGACTTTTACAGTGGAAAAAGGAGAATTGGTGGTCATTGTTGGCCCTTCCGGTGCAGGTAAGACCACGCTGCTGAATATTCTTGGCGGCATGGATACCCTTTCCAAAGGTAAGGTCATGCTGGACGGCAAGGAAATCTCCGCGCTGAGCAAGAAGCAGCTGACAAACTACCGGCGCAATGATGTGGGCTTTGTGTTCCAATTCTATAACCTCGTCGGTAATCTGACGGCGCTGGAGAATGTGGAATTGGCAAGCCAAATCTGTAAGGATCCGCTTAGTGCTGCACAGGTTCTGAAGGATGTGGGCCTTGAGGAACGAATGAAGAATTTCCCCAGCCAGCTCTCCGGCGGCGAGCAGCAGCGAGTGGCGATTGCAAGAGCGCTGGCTAAAAATCCGAAGCTGCTGCTGTGTGATGAGCCCACCGGCGCGCTGGACTATCAAACCGGCAAGGCTATTTTGAAGCTGCTGCAGGATACTGGACGAAAGACCGGCATGACGGTGATCATTATTACGCACAACAGCGCGCTGACTGCTATGGCGGATCGTGTGATTCGGGTGAAGAACGGTACGGTGTCCTCTGTCACCGTCAATGAAAATCCCCAGAACGTTTCGGAGATCGAATGGTAATATGAGAAAAAATGTGATGCGCAAGAATGTGCGCCAGACCATATTCAAATCACTTGGACGCTACATCGCCATAGTGGCGATTATTGCGCTGGGTGCGGGAATGTTTGTGGGCCTGTTAAGCACGAAGTCGGATATGATTGCCACGGCGCAGAAATACCTGGATGAGCAAAATATGTTTGATCTGCGGCTGCTCAGTACCTATGGCTGGTCAGCGGAGGATGTGGACAAGATATCCGAAATGTCCGGCGTTGTGGACGCAGAGGGCAGTATTTCCATTGATGTATTTGCCCAATATCGTCAGGGAACGGAGGAAACGGTATTCCGGCTCCATTCCATTCCGAATAAAATCAACCAGGTTTATCTTCTGGGCGGTCGGATGCCTCAAAGCCCCGATGAGTGCCTTGTGGACGGCTATCACGCAGACGATTCTGTTCTGGGGCTCCAGTTTGCGGTATCCGATTCCAATACGGAAGACACGCTGGACAGTCTGAATGAACGCACATTTACAGTTGTAGGCTATGTGAACAGCCCGCTGTACATGGATCTGTCCCGCGGCAACACCACGCTTGGCAGCGGAAATCTTGACAGCTTTGTGTACATACCCGAGGATGCCTTCAATGTGGATTATTACACCGAAATCGGCGTTACGATTGAAGGCGATTACGAGGTTTACACCAAGGAATTCACTCAAGCCATGGAGGATATGGCTGAAAAACTGGAGCCGGGCGTGACCGTGATCGCTGAGGAGCGATTGATCCGATTGAAGGCTGACGCGGAAGTGGAATATGCTGATGGCCTGAAGGAGTATGAAGACGGTCAAGCTGAATATGAGAAAGGCAAGCAGGAAGCCTTGGACAAGCTGGCTGAGGGCTTGAAGGAACTGGAGGACAGTCAGGCAGAGTTGGATGCGAACTGGGCGACGGTTCTCGATGGTGAAAAGCAGATCAAGGATGCGGAAAAAACTCTTGAAGAAAAGGAAGCGCTGCTCCTTACATCCAAGCAGCAATTAAATTCTTCCAAGGCTGATGCCTATGCGCAGCTTGCACAGGCATACGCGGATCTGACGCAGAATTACAAGGATGTTTCCGCGGGATTGGAACAGGTAGAGGATGGTCTGACCCAGATTGAGGAGGGGATTCCACAGCTGGAAGACGGTTTAGAGCAAATCGCATCCGGCTTGGAACAGCTTGATTTGGTTATGGGATTGCTGGAAACCAGCATCAATGTGACGCAGAACCTGCTGGATCTGGAAAAAAACTCTCTGATCGTGAATGAGAACCGCATCAAACAGCTTGAGGAACAGCTGGCATCCCAGCAATCGAAGTATGACGAGTATGCCGCTCAGCGGCAGGAGCTTGTCGATATGCAGACTGAGTATACTGCTCAGCTTGAAGAACTGAAAGAAACGCAGGCTGAGCTGAAAAAAACAAAGGCAACGCTTCAGAAAGCCATGAATCAGATTGAACTTGGCTTTAAGGAGATTGAAAATCAGCAGCTCCAGGCGGATAACCAGTTTGCCTCCGCAGAGGCGGAACTGGAATCCGGTGCGCTTCAGCTGGAAGCCGGACGCAAAGAACTGGAAGCGAAAAAGCAGGAGTTATCAGAGGGACGTGCCGCGCTAGAGGAAGCCCAGACTGAGCTGGATAAGGGCTGGGAGGAATATGAGAACGGAAAGGCAGAAGCGGAGGCTGAGTTAGCGGAAGCGGAGGCTCAGCTGCTGGATGCAAAGCAGCAGCTGAACGATGCACGGAAAGCAATTGATGCCATGACGGACGCAGAGGTCTATATCCTGGACCGTAACACCAATGTGGGTTACCTTGCGGTTGATAACAATTCTGACATTGTCTCCGGCGTTTCGCGTGTGTTCCCTGCGTTCTTCCTGCTGGTTGCCGCGTTGGTCTGCATCACTACCATGACACGAATGGTGGATGATGAACGCACGCAAATCGGCATTCTCAAGGCTCTGGGCTACAGCAACGGAGCGATCATTGGGAAATATCTGTTCTATTCCGGATCTGCCGCTGTCATAGGCTGTGGGTTTGGTGTCATTGTGGGAAGTGTGGTATTTCCTGTGATTTTGTGGGAAGCCTATGGAATCATTTTGAGCCTTACACCCGGTATTGTACTGAAACTGAACTGGCCGCTGTGTATTGCTGTGATCGTGGCATATACCATCGTATCCATGCTGGTCACCTGGTACTGCTGCCGTCGGGAGCTGCGAGAGGTTCCTGCGGAACTGATGCGGCCCAAGGCACCCACTGCCGGTAAAAAGATCTGGATGGAACATTTACCGTTCTGGGATAAGATCAGTTTCTTGAATAAGGTCATGTTCCGCAATGTGTTCCGTTACCGTCAGCGGCTTCTGATGATGCTGGTTGGCATCTGCGGTTGTACTGCGCTGCTGCTGACCGGATTTGGACTGCGCGACTCCATTGTGGATATCGTAGATTATCAGTTTGAAGATGTGACGGTTTATGATATGTCTGTCTACTTCTCCGAGGGACAGACGCAGGAGGAGCAGGAAGCGTTCCGTGACGCGCTGCGCGGCGATGTGGATCAGATCCACTTTTTCCACCAGGCCAGCGTGGAACTGGATTACAATGACCAGATCCGGGATATTTATTTGATGGCCTCGGACGACGGCATTAAGGAGCATATGGACTTCCACCGTGGAAATAAAGCCATGGATATGCCCGGTCTTGGGGAAACCTATCTGACTGTCGGTGTAGCGGAAGCTATGGGCATCAGTGAGGGCGATACCATCACCATTCGCAATTCCGACATGCGTACCCTGACGCTGAACGTTGCGGGCATTTTTGATAATCATGTTCAAAATTTTGCAATCGTTCTTCCGGAAACGATCTCCGACCAGTGGGGAGAAGTGCCGGAGCTTCAGATGGCTTATATCAAGGTTACGGATAGTCAGGATGTGCATACCGCCAGCGTCAAGATTTCGGGGATGGAGGATGTGATAAATGTCTCCATCAGTCAGGATTTGGCGGATCAAGTCGGCTCTATGCTGGAGGCATTGGATCTGGTGGTCATCACGGTTGTGATTTGTGCAGGTTTGTTGGCAGTGATCGTGCTGTACAACCTGACAAATATCAGCATTACGGAACGAATCCGCGAAATCGCAACCATTAAGGTGCTGGGCTTCAATTCCAAGGAGTCCGCAGCCTATGTGTTTAAGGAAAATTTGCTGTTGACAGGCATGGGCGGTGCCATTGGTTTGGTGGCCGGCGTCTTCCTGCTGAAATTTGTTATGAGTCAGATTAAGGTCGATATGGTTTGGCTGACGGCTCGTCCGGCTGCCATATCCTTCGTCTGGGCTCTGATACTGACAATGCTGTCCGCTTGCTTTGTTGATTTCCTGCTGTACTTCAAGTTGGAACGAATCAATATGGCAGAAGCGTTGAAATCGGTTGAATAAACGTCAAAAAAGCCCTTGGGACTGTCCCAAGGGCTTTTTTGGGGGATCATAGAATCAATCCGGTAAAACACTGGAAGGCCAGATACAGGCCAACAGCACTGAGGATTGGTGCCGCCTTAGCCACAGGGCCGGAGGACAGGCGCTCCTGAATGGAACTGAACAGCCATGTAACGAGAGTGAACAGTATGCCGCAGACCAACGCCAGCTTCAGCGCTTCCATCACAGACACGAAACCGGCGGACAAGGGAAGAAGACTGAAGGTAACAGCCGAGAGCAGAAGGATGCTGATATAACGGCGTTTGGCACCGGGAGCGACATAATGGTCAATCAGAAGCACCAGCAGGGAAATAAATACCACGTTGGGCACATTCAGCGCGGGAATCATCACCGCCGGAGCAAAGGTGCGAACGAGAACCGCAATGAGCAGCACAATGCCCAGAACAGCGGCCAGAAGTGTATTAAGAACGTAAATCTTGTTTTTCATAACTCAACCTCCCCAGGATGTTGCACCGGAGCCGGTATCCGCGCCAGTGACGTAGGCAACTGCGGAATTGACACAGCGGACAATGGCTTTGGAGGTGACTGTAGCACCGCTGATGGCATCCACATAAGTGCTGACTTCTGTGTCGGAAGAACCGGTAGCACCGCTGAATGCGTCCTCGTTGGTGCCAATGGCGAGACCGCCGGAGGTATTCAGAAACTGTGCGAGAAATTCGTGGTCGTTAAGTGCGTTAGCACCCAGTCCGATGGTTTCAGACATTTCACGAACCACAAGCCCTGTAACAGTTCCGTCGCTGCTCACACCGATCAGCATTGTGATGTTGCCTGCATAACCGGCAGTAACGGTCTCAATCACAAATCCGTTTTCTGCCTTATGGACGGAGCGGATGTTGGCATCATCACCGTTATAGGGCTCCACGGTGAACTCCGTACTGCCCGGCAAAATGGTTCGCATCATCTTCAGATGCTCGGCCTGCGCGTTGGTTTCGGCCACACGCTTGAGACCCATAGTCAGCCCGAATAGTGCAGCGGCAGTGCAGAGGATAGCTATAATGGGAACGAAAATAGACTTTTTCATTTCTCTGCGCCTCCTTTTTTTGCACCGAAGCGTCTGGGGGCGGTACAACGGTCAATGACCCATACCAGTGCGTTCATCAGCAGAATGGCGTATGTTACGCCCTCGGGGAAGATGCCAAAGTAACGGAAGATGACTGTCAGGATACCACATCCGATGCCGTAGAGAATCTGTCCCATGGCAGTAGCGGGGGAGGTGGCGTAATCCGTAGCCATAAAAATGGAACCAAGCATAACACCGCCGGAGAGCAGGCTATAGAGCATCCACTCCACTGGGGAGCCGGTCTTATGGAAGACCAGCGTTAAAATTGCTACACTGCCCAGGTATGCGGCAGGGATACGAATGGAGATCACTTTGCGAATGACCAGGTACGCGCCGCCCAGCAGCAGAGCCAGAGCGGACAACTCACCGATGGATCCGGGGCAGCGGCCCAGGAACATGTCCAGCAGGCTTTCTTCCGGCAATGCGGGCATGACCATGTGGTGCAAAGGGGTAGCGGCAGTGACACCGTCAACACCCAGAGCAGTATAGCGGGTCGGCCCAACAGGCCAGATCAGCATCAGGAAGGCGCGCGCGGCCAGTGCGGGATTAAAAATATTCTGGCCCAAACCGCCGCAAAGAGCTTTGACGATAATAATAGCGAATACACTGCCGACAACCGCTTGCCAGTAGGGAACGGTATGGGGGAGCGTCATGGCCAGAAGCAGCCCTGTAACGATCGCAGAGCAGTCTGCGATGGTGTTTCGCGTTTTCGTGATGACGTTGTAAAGCCATTCGGCAGCTACAGCGCTAACGATACACACAAGAGTTACCAGCAGTGCCCGGATGCCCAGCATCCACATACCCACGGCAAGGGCGGGAAGTAATGCGATGACGACATCCAGCATAATCCGGTTGGTGCGGAAATTTCCTCGAATATGAGGAGATGAAGCAACGGTCAGTTTCATTTTGCTTTCGCCTCCCTCAAAAGTTGTTTGCCTTTGCGGAACCGCTCGACCAGAGGCAGCTTGCCGGGGCAGGTAAAGGCACAGCTTCCGCACTCAATGCAGTCCAGAAGATTGAGCCGCTCCAGCTCGTCCAGTCGCCCTGCGTTCACAAAACGGTACATATACAGCGGCTGCAAACGCATGGGACATACATTGACACACTTGCCGCAGCGGAGGCAGACGGGGTTCTCAGCTGCGCCGTTGCGATCCTTCAGCAGACACAAAATGGAGTTGGTGGCCTTGATAACCGGAACGGACAGATCGCTTTGGGCGAAGCCCATCATAGGCCCACCGCTGATGACCCGTTCCGTCTTTTCATTCAGTCCTCCGGCAACCTCAATCAGATCGTGGAAGGGGGTGCCGATTCGAACGATGAAGTTTTGGGGTTGGGCAATGGCTTCACCTGAAATGGTAACGATGCGTTCCGTCAAGGGGGTGCCCAGACGGACAGCGCGGTAAATGGCGGCATAGGTGGACACGTTGAATACAGCGCAGCCGACGCTGACCGGAAGCTTGCCGGGCTGAACCTCACGGCCGGTCAGAGCCTGAATCAGCTGCTTTTCCGCACCCTGCGGGTAGCGGGTGGGCAGAACAGCCAGCTCAATGCCGGGGTAATTCTTTAATATGCCGTTGATCTTCTCGATTGCTGCAGCTTTATTGTCCTCAACGGCCAGAACGACCCGGGAGGGCTTCAATACATGGCGCAGGATGGTCATGCCTTCCAGTACCTGCTCCGGCGTTGAGCGAAGCAGTGCGTCATCGGCGGTGATGTAGGGCTCACACTCGCAGGCGTTGGCAATGAGGGTATCCACATTACCCATGGCGGATAGTGCCTTGACATTGCCGGGGAAGGCAGCCCCGCCCATGCCGACGATACCGGCTTCCCGGATGGCATGGAGGATTTGGTCGTTATCCAGTTGATCCAGCGGAGCGGTAATGGGGGTAGGCTCCATGGTGGCGTCAGTTTGATCGTTATCGATTACGATCGCGTTGACAAGCCGGCCGCTGGTGTGAGGATGGGGTTCGATGGCAACGACGGTACCGGATACGGATGCGTGAACAGGTACACACAGACCCTCTCCGTCACCGATCTTCTGACCACGCAGCACATGGTCACCGACCTGCACCAGCGGCTGACAAGGCGCGCCGATATGCTGCTGGAGTGGAATCACCACCCGACTTGGGGTAATACGTTGGAAGGCTGTGACACCCAAAGACATTTCTTTGTTGTATTTCGGGTGGATACCTCCGAAGAATAGGTGCTTTTTCATGTTTTCACCTCGATCAAGTTCTAATCAGGGCTTCAAAGCCGGGAGTATAGAAAATCTTGCCCTCTGCGTCGACCCACATGGCCTCCGCGTCATATTTTTCTAACAATGTCTGACCCTCCGCGCGGGGCATTAGGAACAGGCCAGTGGACAGGGCGTCGGCAAGGCCGGAGTCGGCGCATACGATGGTGACGCTGCGCCAATAGGGAGATGGATACAGCGTATCAGGATCGATGATGTGATGGTAAGGCTTTCCGTCTACCATATAAACACGTTGATAATCGCCGCTGGTTACCACACTGCCTTCGGTGACATAAATGGTGTGCAGATAATCATTGCCGCCGTCAGGATCCTGGATGCCGACCACCCAAGCAGTGCCGTTATCGTCCTTGGGGCCGGTGGCGCAGACGTTCCCTCCCACGCTGATCAAAAGTCCTTTGGGCGCGGTTTCCGCTGCTTTTTGAACGGACCAGCCCTTCGCGATGGCTCCAACGTCCAGCCGGGTCTGCGGATCGGAAATGTAGACGGTGGACGCGGTCTCATCAATGACAATAGAATCAAAGCTGGTGTGCGCGCTGGCGCTCTCCAGACTGTCTTGCTCCGGCAGCGAAGCGTTGGCAGGATCATTAATGCCATCATTGCGGGCTTCATGCCAAAGCTGAAGCACACTGCCCATGGCAGCATTGACCTTGCCGCCGGTGGCTTCGTAATACTTCCTGCAGTCCAGCAGAAGCTCAATGATAGCGGAGTCAACCGTTACGGGAGCAATACCTGCCTGATCGTTTACGGTTTTCAGGTTCTTCAGTCCATCATAATCATGATAGATGTCAAAAAGCTGATGGTAGTTCAGCAAGCTATCGTGGACAGCTTGTGCTTTGGACTGAAACTCCGCTTCGCTCTCTGCCCGGCCAACGATTGTGGTTACCGTGTCGAACAGCGTCAGAAAAGTAGCGGTGTATTGCTTTTTTTCAGATGGAAGCTGGGCAACTGTGCAACCGGACAGAAGAAGGCTTACAAGCACAATGACACAAATACAACGCTTCATGACTGCATGGCCTTGGCGATCAAGGCTTGGAACCCGCCGATGGCGATGGTTACACTGCTGGACAGATCGGCATCAGAAGGCTTACCCTCCGTCACAGCAATTCCCGCTACCTGAGCGGCGGTCTTGCCAGTTACATAGCTGGCAAAATTAGCAGCCTGTTGGTACCATTCGTATTTTGCGCCACCCCAAGCGACCATGCCATAGCTGTCACCCAATTGAGTCTTTGTCTGAACCGGGGCGGTCAAATCGGTGGTGATGGTGCCGGCAGCATCAAAGCTGACCTTTGCCTGAACGCTGTCGATACAGCAGCTGGTGATCACGCTGCCTTTAACGGTCAAAGCGGTAACGTCTACGTTTAGCTGCGCGGTACCGTCTTTTCCGTCGGCGGCGCTGGTGCTGTCAGCGATAGAACTGATAGCGGCGAGGCGCAGCTCGTCGCCGGCCTGAGCACCCAGGTGCTTGGCATTGCTGACAGCTGTTTCGATTGCGGATACGTAGTCTCCCAGATAGATGGTGGCCATGGATGCCAGATCGCTGCCGTCAGGCGCGTAGCCGCTCTCGTTAATGGCACCGTTCTTCAGCTCAGAGACAGTTTTGCCCTCCGCGTAATCTGCCAGAGCGGCAGCCTGCTGATACCATTCGTACTTAGCCTGCCCATAGTTTACCATACCGTAGCTGTCGCCCAGCTCGTTCTTGCTTTTGATCTCGGCGGACAGGTCGGCTGTGATCGAACCGGTGGCATCAAACGTAACCTTTGTGCCGATGCTGTCGATCACACAGGAGTCAATGATGCCCTTTTCATCAACGGTTACTGCTACTAAGGTAACGTCATAATTGGCATGACTGGCGTTTTCACTGCCGGAAACACTGGTGATGACGGCAAGGCCTGTCTTAACAGCGCCTTCCGCGGGGGGATTGGTCGGCTGGGGGGTGTTGGTGTGTGTGCCGGTGGGGCAGGTGCAGTCGCTATAGTAGACGACAGGCGTGCCGGCACAGCCTGCGGCGAGACCAACGATCAGCGCCAAAGCCAGGAATAATGCGATCCTCTTGTTCATGGGGTGTCCTCCGTTGAGCGTAATTTGATATACTACCACATTGTCACAGTATGGAGTATGAGTATCATAATGTATGAATTACAACTTGTAAAGTGGGAAATTGCAGGGGAAGCAGAAAATTTATGTTTCCAATGTCCACCAGAGAAAAACAGCTCCGGATACGTTTTGCGTATCCGGAGCGGATATACTCTATGCGTATTTTGCTTTGAGATACAGAACGGCTTGCCGGTAGCCGTCCAAGCCATGTCCCTTGATGGTCTTTTCGCAATACATTCCGGCATAGGAAATCTGCCGAAAGGCCTCGCGGCTGTCCACGTCCGAGATGTGCACCTCGACCGCGGGAATGGATACGGCCTTCAGCGCATCCAAAATGGCAACACTGGTGTGCGTATAGGCGGCAGGGTTGATGACGATGCCATCAAATTTGCCATAAGCTGCCTGGATCGTATCGACGATCGCACCCTCGTGGTTGGACTGAAACTGCTCAATATGCAGATTTTCCTCCTGTGCCGTCTTCTCCAACAATGCCAGCAGGTCAGCAAAGGCCTGCTTTCCGTAGATGCCAGGCTCCCGAATGCCCAGCATGTTGATATTGGGGCCGTTAATGACCAGAATATTCATCACATGTCCTCCAATGCGTTCAAGATTTGCGTTATCGCGGCATCGAGATCGCCGTTATTGTCGATCTGGTGATCCGCGAAGCGGTCATACAGCGGTTTTCGTAGGCGGTACATTTCCTCGAGCTTTCCAGCTTGCGACAGGGGACGCCCATCGGTCGGCAGCAGGCTTAGATTCCGGTTTAGGCAGAAAATTGTGCCGTTCTGGTGGAGGGAATAGTAGTTTTCTTTCCGGGTTACACAGCCGCCGCCGGTGGCGATGATGAGTCCGGAACGCTTTCCGAGCTGCTCCAAGACGTAGCTTTCTGCCTGACGGAAGCAAACCTCACCGCCTCGGGAAAAGATATCCGGGATGGATAGGCCGGTCAGCTTGACGATCTCAGCGTCGGCATCCACAAAGCTGTGACCAAGTTTTTCGGCCAGCGCAGTTCCGACAGTGGTCTTTCCGGAGCCGGGCATGCCGATGAGAACGATATTCTCCATCTGAATCTTCAGCTTGCGATGAATTGCTGCAATCTGGCTGTTGGAAATGGAGTGACCAGTGAACCATTCGGCGCTTTCCTTTGCCTGAGCAACCAGCATCCACAGCCCATTCATGGCAACAAGCCCACGGTGCTGAGCATCCATTAAAAGCTGAGTCCGAGCGGGATTATAGACGATATCCAGTACACCCTCCAGCGTCGGAAACTGCCCCAGACACACAGGGGAAATCCGAACGTTGGGGTACATGCCAACTGGTGTAGCGTTGACGATCAGGGACGCATCCGCATGCAGGAACAAGTTTGCATAATTGTTTTCACCGCTTCGTGATACAACAACCACATTTGCTCCCAGTTCCTTTAAAACGGCAACAGCCGTATTCGATGCGCCGCCGCTGCCGAGAACCAGTACTTTTTTTCCGGCGGGCGAAATACCGCTTTGCTCCACCATGGATTTGAAGCCAAAATAGTCAGAGTTATGACCGATCAGCCTGCCATCGCTTTGGCGAACGATGGTATTGACTGCGCACAGCCGGGCAGCAACAGGGGAGAGCGCATCTAAATAGGGTATAACGGATTTCTTATAGGGAATTGTTACATTCAGACCGGTGAAATCACCGTTTTTTAAGAACTCCTCCAGTTCCTCCGGCTGTTTTTCAAAAAGGGAATATTCATAATCAGCAAGTTCACGGTGAATCTGTGGAGAGTAGCTGTGCCCCAGCTTTTGACCCAGTAATCCGCATTTCATTATATTACCTCACTGTAACTGCCGAGATACTTGAACTCCTCGCTTAAATCGTCCAGCTCACACATAAGCTGTACGAACTCCTCAGAATAGATGGAAGTGTCCAAATCAAAGTAGAACATGAATTCAAACTCTCGTTCCGGGATAGGGCGGGATTCCAGCTTTGTCACATTGATGCCCAATGTGTAGAGCCGGGCCAGCACCCGATATAAGGAGCCGGGACGGTGAGGCAGTACCATCATGATGCTGGTCTTGTCGGAGCCTGGGTAGATCTCCAGATTTTTGCTGATGCAGATAAAGCGGGTATGATTATTGCCCTTATCCTGGACGGAAGCGGCGAGATTTTGCAGGCCGTACAGTTCCGCGCAGGATCGGCTGCTCAGTGCGGCGCAATCGGTTCGTCCGGACTGAGCCACCATCTGAGCGGCCACAGCGGTGTTTTCTACAGGAATAATCTTGACACCGGACAGCGTGTTTAGAAAACCGGAGCACTGGCTGATGGCCTGCTCATGGGAGTAAACAGTTTTGATGTCCTCCAGCTTAGTACCCTTATTCACCAACAGATTGTGATCCACCTTCAGACGGAAGGTACGGACGATAGAGAAATTGTGCTTGATCATCAGATCGTAGACCTTATTGACAGAGCCGGCAGTGGAATTCTCAATTGGAAGAATGCCGTACTGGCACAGACCCTGCTCAATGGCAGTAAACACTGCTTCAAAATTTTTGAAGTACATGATAATGGGGCTTTTGAAAATTTTTTCACAGGCGATCTGAGAGTATGCGCCCTCTACACCCTGACAGGCAACCATGGGAGTCTGCGGAAACAGCTTGGGAGTTGCTTCAATGGATGCTTTGATCTGCTCATGCAATGAGCTGAGAACCATATTTCGCTTGCTTTGGTAACTGCGGCTCAGCTCAAAAAGCATCGAGTAAAGCACGCGGGTATAATTGCCCATTTCCTCACCGGCTTTTTCGGCGACATCTGCCAAAATCTGACGCTCCCGAGCGGGAACAAGGATGGGCATATTATGTTCCCGCTTGAAATCCGCTACCTTAGCGGCAATGTTCATCCGCTGGCAGAACAGCTTCACAAGTTGGTCGTCGATGGCATCTATCTCGTTTCGGAGTTCATTGATGTCCATGTTATTTCCTCCTGTCGGTCTGGGTATTGCTGAGAATCAGGTCATAAATGGCAATGGCCGCGGCGGCTTCCACCACAGGCACCGCCCGGGGAACGATGCAGGGGTCGTGGCGTCCCTTGACCACAAGCTCCTGAATCTCGCCCTTACTCAAAGAAACGCTCTGCTGGGGGCAAGAGATGGAGGGGGTGGGTTTAATGCCAACGGAGAAGATAACAGGCATTCCGTTGGTAATGCCGCCTAAAATGCCGCTGCAGCGGTTTGTGACGGTGCGAACCGCACCGTTTTCAACCGAAAATGCGTCATTGTTGGTGCTTCCTTTTGGATGCATTTCGCCAAACGCCAGATCTTTTACCGCGGGGATGCCGTAAATGATCTGAGCAATGCGGCTTTCGACACCGCCGAACATGGGCTCGCCCAATCCTGCGGGCAGGCCGGTGATGGCGCATTCGATCTCGCCGCCCACGCTGTCGCCGTTGGCTCTGGCGGAGGCGATCTCCTCCTGCATCCGCTTTGCGGCAGATTCATTCAGCATGGGAAAGTCCGATCCGACTTTGTCTAATTCCGGCGACAGTGCATTAAACCGATCATCGTAGATCAGTGCACCGATGTTCCAGATATGGGCACCAATTTTGATGCCCATTTCTTCCAGCCATTGCTTGCAAAGACCGCCGGCGATGCACAGGGGAGCTGTTAAGCGGCCGGAAAAGTGTCCGCCGCCGGCGGCATCCTGAAATCCGCCGTACTTGACCTGTGCGGTGTAGTCCGCATGTCCGGGTCGGGGACAGTCTTTCAAATTCGCATAATCCCCGGAGCGAGTATTTTTGTTGTAGATCACCGCGGCGAGGGGTGCGCCGCAGGTGTAACCGTCCAGAATACCGGACAGAAATTCCGGGCGATCCTCCTCACGGCGTGGGGTAGACCAGTCGTTTTGACCGGGGGCACGGCGGTTCAGGAAGGTTTGTAATTTATTAAGGTCAACAGGCAGTCCGGCGGGGATACCGTCCAGGGTCATGCCGATGGCCGGGCCGTGGGACTGGCCGAAGATGGATAATTTTAAGGATTCACCGTAGGTAGAGCTCATAGTTACCTCCCAGTTTTCTGTAGTCATCCCAGAATGCGGGATAGGATTTCCTTACTTCGTGGGCTTTGAGAATGGTCACAGGTTCCGTGCAGACCGTTGCAGCAATAGCGGCAGACATGGCAATTCGGTGGTCGTTTGTTGCATCCACTGTGCCGCCCCGGTAACCGGTGCCTTCAACAATGAGGATATCGCCCTGGATTTCGGCTTTGCCGCCCAGATTGTTGATCATGGCGGCGGTGGTCTCAAGACGGTCAGTTTCCTTCAGGCGAAGGCGGGCGCAATTGATAAAAGTGGCGCCCATTTTCGCGCCCGCCGCGACAGCAAGGATGGGGACAAGGTCAGGGGTATGGGTGGCATCAATGACAGTCGTGCGTTCCAATGCGCGCAGATGCTCCACAACCGCCCGGTCACCCTGTGGAGAGTCGGGGGAGAGGTTGGAGACAGTCAGATCGCTGCCCAACGCCTGAGCAGCCAGCCAGAAAGCGCCGTTGCTCCAGTCGCCCTCGACATTCACGCTGCCGGGGGAGTGAAAGGTTTGTCCGCCTTTTACCAAATAATCGGTGGTATCAATGCCGAATTGCGCCATGGCTCGCTGGGTCATGATCACATAGGGTTCCGATTCCAGTTTGCCGATGATCTCAATACGACTGTCACCCGCGAGCAGTGAGGCGGCGTACAAAAGACCTGTGATGAACTGGCTGGACACGCCGCCGCTAATGGAATAGATGCCGCATTTCAGCTTGCCCTGACAGCGAAGTGTGGTATCCGTAGGCCGGGAAAGGGTGCAGCCCATGCGCTCCATTTCTTCCCACAGGGGAGACAGAGGACGCTGAGGCAGTCTGCCCTCCATCAGAAAGGTGGCATCCACACCCAAAGCGCCCACGATCGGCAGCATAAAACGAAGGGTGGAGCCGCTTTCACAGCAATTCAATTCCGCTGCTTGGGGGATGTGGTGAATTGGTTCCACGGTGTAGCCATTTTCAGTGCGGCGAATCTCCGCGCCCAATGCGTTTAGGCAGTCTGCCGTGGCTTCGATATCCCGGTTGGTATCCGGGCAGGTGAGAATGGTGGGGCTGTCCGCAAAGGCGGCACAAATCAGCAGGCGGTGAGCCTGAGATTTTGAGGGAATCGCTTGAATGGTGCCGGAAAGGCGACTCGGCTGGATGGTAATGTCCATATCAAAGACCTGCTTCAATAAAGGATTTGAGTTCGGATACAGGGGTTGGGATGATGCGGCAGTCGCCAATTGCGGCTGGAACAATCAGGTTGACGGTGCCACCGGAGCGCTTTTTATCGGATAATGCACTGGTAAACAGTGCTTCGGCGTGATATTCCGTTGCAATAGGAAGACCAAAGTGCGCAATGGCAGCAATGATCTGATCTGCGGTTTCAGGGGAGCAGGCTCCACTTTTTGCAGCTGCGCGGGTAACGATGGCCATGCCGATCGCAACGGCTTTGCCATGGGAAATGCTGAAATGGCTCTGAGCTTCCACGCCGTGACCGATGGTGTGACCGAGATTGAGTTTCATTCTCGCGCCGGTGTCAAACTCGTCTTCCATGACCACATCGCGCTTCAGCTCAACACATCGGGCGATCACATCCTCACGATGGAAAGAAAGACCGTAGTTGGTCAGATGGGCAAATAGCGTGGGATCATAAAGTACGCCGTATTTGATCACTTCGGCGCAGCCATCCCGGAAGATATCCTCAGGCAGCGTATTCAGTGTGTCAATATCACATAGCACCAGATGGGGCTGGCAGAAAGCGCCGCAGAGGTTTTTGCCAGCGGGAAGGTCAATGGCTGTCTTGCCGCCAACGGAGGAATCCACAGCGGCCAGCAGAGTGGTAGGCACCTGAATATAGGCGATGCCACGCAGGTAAGTGGCAGCCGCGAATCCGGTCAGATCACCTACAACTCCGCCGCCGAGCGCGATCAGGCAATCGGAACGGGTCAGGTGGTTCTCTGCCAAAAAATTTACAAGCTCCAGATAAACAGAGCCGTTTTTGCTTTCTTCACCGGCAGGAATGACAAAATGAACGACATCAAAGCCTGCTTTTGTCAGACTTTCTGCAGCTATGGCACCGTAAAGTGGAAAAACATTGGTGTCGCTGACGATGGCTGCCTTTGCGGCTTTGCATACTGCCTTTACGCTATCGCCTAAAGTGGGCAGCAGGCCGCCTCCGATGCGCACCTGATATACTTTCGATGCTTTGACTTCGACTGTTTTCATCCGTCTACCTCTTCCTTGCAGCGTTTTCCGTCTTCCAGAAGCTGAATCAGGGTGGCTTCGTCATTGCATGCGATGGCCGTCCGGTATTCCTTCAGACTGTCGATCAGGGTATCCAGTTCGTAGAGGGTATTGTCACGGTTCTCGAGGAACAGCTCGGCCCACATAGGGGCGTTGAGCCATGCCACGCGTGTTAAATCCTTGTAGCTGCCTGCGGAGAAGCCTTTGTGGCTCTGGGCAGTGGGGGATTTGATGTAAGCGTTGCTTATGATATGGGGCATCTGAGAGGTAAAGGCGATCATCCGGTCATGCTCCGCCGCTGTGGTTACGGAGAAAGAGCCGAAATGGCAGGGCTCAAGCGCCTTTTTCGCCCGATCCAGCAGATCCATATCGTCGAAACGGTCGGGAACCAGCACCATGGGGGCACCGTTGAACAGGTTTGCACGGCTGTATTTGAAGCCGGAGAACTGGGTTCCGGCCATTGGGTGACCGCCAATGAAGGTGAAGCCATATTTTTTAGCAACAGGGAAGCACCGCTGGCAGATCTCTCGTTTAACGCCGCAGCAGTCGATGACCAGCGCATCCTTACGGATAAACGCGGCGTTCTTTTCCAACCAGCTTGCAGAGCCGCCTGGGTAAATGGCAAGAAGAATCAAATCGCATTCGCCCATATTCTCCGGGGTCAGAGGCGCTTCTACGGCACCGGCCAGCATGGCGAAGGCCAGCATGTTTTCGTTGCGTACACTGCAAAGAACCCGATGGCCTTCCAGTGCATAGGCTCTCGCCAGAGAGCCGCCGATCAGGCCTAAGCCTAAGATACCGACAGTCATACAAGAGCCTCCCGGATTTTTGCAACCCGCTTGCTCAACACGTCAAACTGAGCGGGAGTCAGAGACTGGGCACCATCGCACAGGGCGCAGGCTGGATTGTTATGTACCTCAATGATCAAGCCGTCGGCACCGGCAGCGACAGCGGCAGCCGCCATGGGAGGAACCAGCTTGGCTTTGCCGGTAGCGTGGCTTGGATCGACGATCACCGGCAGGTGGCTCAGATCGTGGAGCACGGACACGGCGGAAAGATCCAGCGTGTTACGTGTGTAGGTCTCAAAAGTGCGGATACCGCGTTCGCAAAGAATGACGTTCTCGTTGCCCTCGCTCATAATGTATTCCGCACTCATCAGCAGCTCCTGCAGAGTGTTGGCGAGGCCGCGCTTTAAGAGAATGGGCTTATTCGTCTTACCCAGCTCTTTCAGCAGATCAAAGTTCTGCATGTTCCGGGCGCCGACCTGAATGATATCGATATCCGCGAACAGATCCAGTGTGGAAATGTTCATGATCTCTGTAACGATGGGGAGGCCTGTTTCCGCTTTGGCTTTCAGCAGCAGCTTGATGCCCTCGCCCTGCATACCCTGGAAGGCATAGGGGGAGGTGCGGGGTTTAAAAGCACCGCCACGGAGAATATGAGCACCGGAGGCCTTGACAGCTTGTGCTACCTCAATGATCTGCTCTTCCGATTCGACAGAGCAGGGGCCGGCCATCATGGCAAAGTTCCCGCCGCCGATCTTGGCAGTGCCGACTTCAATGACCGTGTCTTCGGGGTGGAATTTCCGGTTTGCCTGCTTGAAGGGCTCGGATACCCGCTTGACAGATTCGACGATCTCCAGGCTGCCCAGCAGCTCCATATCCACCCGGCTGGTGTCACCGATCAGACCAAGTATGGTCACCTCAGCACCCTGAGATACGTGGACATCCAGATTCATGCGCTTCAGCCAACTGATCAGATGCTCAGTCTGCTCGGCGGTGGTTCCGTGTTTCAGTATTGCGATCATAAACAACAACTCCTAACAAAATAGCGCCGCACGGGTTTTGATCCGTGCGGCGCATTGGGAATAAATTTTTGCCCCTGTAAATTCATTGCAGCACAAATCGCTATTACCTTTTGCTCATAAAAAAGTAATAGTAGCTAAAATAAAACTGTGCGGCAAAGTTGTTGATGACCATAAAAAAGGCCTCCGAATACAGTAGCTGTGGACATTATACCACCAGTGGTGGATTTTTGCAAGAGGAAATCTGCAAAATCAGAGGATTTTTGCCAGTTCGTTTAAAATAGCGTTGAGATCCGCGGCCAGCTCTTCGGGCGTAGTGTACATATGCCGGAACAGGGAGTGCAGATTCTCTTCAAAATGACCGGGAAGGATGGGGCACATTTCCTTACATAGCGGCATAAGGCGCTTTTCACCGGGGTGGGTCTTGCCGTTCCGGGCAAACAATACATCGAAATAGGTTTCCAAGAAGGCGGCCGTACGGTGGTTCACACTGACAAGATCCCCACGTCCGGCGGCCTTTTTGATCTGCAGCTCGTAGGCGGGCATGGAAGAGCGCAGCAGTCTCCAGCCGTTTTCGATGATATTCTTTTTCAGCTGTTCGGGATAGGGGACAGTGAACCGTTCTTTTGCTGCGGTCAAGCGCCCGGAACCGTCATAGATGATTTTGCTGGTGATCAGATTGTGCCACATGCACGTGGTATATGCATTGCTTGGCTGGTGCTGCTCTACCACCCGGGCGATGCCGGAAGTGAAATCGTCCAGATCACGGAACAGGAGGTCAAAGTCAATACCATTGTTAAACGTACCGTTGTCCTCCAGTTCCCAGAAATGGTTGCCGTATTCCACATAGGAGCAGTATTTGCTCAAAATACCCCGGCGCTCATCCTCGCTGACAGGTGCGGTGCAATAAAGGTAAATATCGTAATCGGATTTTTCGTCAAAGTGGGTGCCGGCTCTGGATCCGCCCAGGGCGATGGCTTCAACTTGAGGAAGCTTGGAAAATTCTTCGAAAACTTGATCAATCATCTGTGTTGTTTCCTTTCAATACATCAGGCTGCTGCCAATGAAGCAGCAGCCTGTGCGCATTAAATTATGGTAAAATTCTGTGTGGTGACATACATTCCATTGAAGTAGATATCAAGGGAATATGTACCCGGAACGGTGGGCATTTGGGGAATATCCAGTTCACAATAACGCTGATACCACATTTTACGCCATGTTTGGCTCTGCGTTTCCGCGCTGACCAAACGGTTCTCGCTGTCCCGGATCACAAATGTTGTGACGATGGTATCCTCGGATACCCCATATGTTTTAGACATATGGGCAAGGACAGAGGCTTTCTCGCCGACCGCAAAGGTGGTCTTATAGTCAGATGCTTTCAAGTCATCCTTATCCCATTTGTCTTTATTGGGCGTCAGACACATGGAGAATTCCATATCGGCGGCTGTGACATCATAGCCATGGAAGGTTTCTGTTTCGACCGGGCCGTAAGTGTAGGGGACGGAGAAATAAGTGATCTCATCCACCGGGCGAACCTCAAAGTCATAGGACGAACCGGGTACAAGGGCGATGGTGGCGTTGTTGTCAGGGCAGGTGACGGTTATGGGTGTGCCGCCGTCAACGGAGTAGGTCAGCAGCCAGCCGTTCGCGGGAGCGGTTCCGGTAAAATCCCAGTTCAGTGTCATGACCCAGGGATCCGTGACCGCTGCGGTAAAGCCTGTCACCTGAACAGGATCGGGAGTAACGATGATTTCAGCACTCTGGGTCATTCCTTCGGCAGTGACAATGATGGTGTAGCCGGTGGTGTGATCCAGCCCGGTAAACTCAATAGAGGTTTCCATGGTTGTCTGCGTTTGATCATAGCCTGCGTCATTATAGCAGCGGACGAACCAGGTTTGGGCATCAGCGCCCTCAGGCAGAGCCCACTGGACAGTTATTGCACCGTTGCCGCATGCGGTGACGGCCAGGTTTTGAGCTTGAATGATCTTTCGCGCGGTGTATGTTAGCTCCCATGTGCCGGAAAGACGCATACCCGGAGCGGGCAGCAAACGGAATGAATACTCCTGTCCAACTGTTAAATTGTTAATGGTGGCCGTATGTCCGGTGAAGCTCAGAGTCTTCTCCTCCTCGCCCGGAGCGCCATACTCAATAACCCAATCATTTGCATCAGGACCGTTAACAGAGAAATTCAGGATAACGGAACCGTCAGCTGTACCGCTAATGGCGGAGAAGTTTATAATTTCCGTTTGTGCGACTGTGGTATGACTGCTTGTTGTCGTACCCTGGAGTTTGTGCATACCGGAAATCTCTACATGGATACGGTATTGTGTTCCGGCGTTCAGATCGGTAAATACCGCAACTCCGTTCGTTACGGAAGAATGCTTGGTGTTTCCATACGTGTCGGTGCAGATAACGGTCAGAAGCTTGTCATCGATATCAGAAGTTAGAATGACAGCAATTCGATCCGTATAATCTTCAATCTGAAGATCCTCTATGGTCTGTATATAGGATTCATGATACCAGAAATACCCGCCAATGGCAGCTCCGGCAAGCAGGAGGAGAATGACAGCAGCGGTGATCCAACGGCGAAGAGCGGCTTTCTTTCTGGGCGTTTCTTCATCATCCCAAATCTCTTCCGGTGTGACCTCGCTGGGGACTTCCTCAGGCGGAGTCTCTTCAGCAGCTTCACTGTTATCTGCTGCCACTTCTTCGGCATTCTCGGAGTTCGCGTTTTCATCGGAAAGTGCGATGATCGGGGGCTGCTCCGCGTCCGGCGCATGAGCTTCTTCCTCTGCCTCCGTTTCCAAAACGATTGGAGGGGGAATGGGAACGTCAATGGGTTCGGGAGCGACAACAGGCTCCGGCAGCTCGTGGGCAATCAGATCGTCGGCTTGGGCCAGCATCTGAGCGACTTCATCGGTGACGGGAGTATCTTGGAGGGATGCCGCGTTTTCTTCGGAAGGAGCGGTTTCATCGGCGGTCAGAATGTCCAGGAAGGAAAGCTGCACCGGTTCTTCGTCGGCTGGTTCTTGGGGAATTTCTTCAACGGAAGGTTCTTCTGCAGGCGTTTCTTCCATGGGGGCTTCAGCAGAAGCATCTTCGGAAGGAACATCATCAGCGCATTCGTCAACAGGATCTCCGGCAGGGGACGCTTCCTCATCAATTTCTTCGCCGTCCGCAGAATCTTCTGCAGCGGTCTGTTCAGGTTCGTCATTCTCAGCTTCTGCTTCCTGTACCGGTGGTTCTTCATCGGGAATCATGGCAAGCAGCTCGGCAAGCTCGGCATCATTCTCTTCCTCGGTCAAGAACTGCTCTGTTTCCTCCGGTTCATCCAATACAACCACTGGGGGTGGAACAATAGGTGTGTCATTGACACTGTTTCGCTGCATATAATTGACCAAGGCCTGACCCATTTGAGCAGGATTCTGCCACCGATCCGTCGGGTTGGGCGCGCAGGCCTTCAGAATGATCTCAGCCATTTCATAATCGGCGTACATGGGCGGCGGCAGAACCTGAGCGGGCGCATTGCCATCAAAGGGAAGCTCACCGTTGTTGTACACCTGATACAGCGTCAGACCCAGAGCGTAGATATCAATGGTATCGTTCAGCGTGGACATGGCATCCGAGATCTCCGGCGCGGTATAGCTGCTGCGGTACTTTTCGGGCATAGACGCGTATTTCAGAGAAGACAGGGGAATGAAGCCCAGATCGCCGATCTGATAGCCTTGCGAATCGGATAGGAAGATGTTGCTTGGTTTGAGATCAGCGTACAGATATCCGGCTCTGCGGCAAACAGCCAAGGCAGCGCACATATCCAGACCCAGATTGACAGCGGCAAGATGCGTCAGGGGTTCTGTGCGCATCAGCTTACCGAGAGAGCGTCGGTAGTGTCCAACCAGATATACGTCATAGCCCACGCCCTCGTTCATCTGCTGGATTTGATGCCCCAGATAGGGTACAAATCCTTCCAAATGGCTCAGACGTTCCAATATATCTGCTTCCCCGACAACACCGTCAGACAGCTCCTTGAAGTAAGCAAGGGCTTCCGCCTGATCGGAGTAGGCACCTGTCAGCAGCAAGGCATCCAGCTGTACCTGTGACGCGGGGATGGAAATAATCTTTACGATGTAGCGCTCGTCAGTATTTTCCCGGATAGCCGGATAGCAGCGGACACCATGATGGTCGCTGATGGCTTCGCCCATAATGAAGCCGTCCAGCAGGGGAGAAACAAGCTTTGATTCTGACAATTCCATCGCCTCCTTATGTTAACTCATCTTATCATAAATTAGATTCCTGAAAATTGCAACTGGTTTCTGCATTTTTTAAGATAAAAACAGAGTGTAAAATGGTCGTACAGCGAAACCGATCAAATATTTCCACATTCGACAATTTTTTGCGTCGAAGTGGAAGCTGGCTCCTTTGGTTAACAATAATTTTTTGTAAATTGTGAGCACAGGAGGTTGTTTTATTTTGAAAACGATGCTATAATGACGAAGACGCTTGGTACGGTGCTGTCCGTACCGGAATGGAGGTTTAATATGGAAAAGGTTATTTGTGATGTCTGTGGCACCGATTATCCTGAAACCGCTGCCCAGTGTCCCATTTGCGGATGCGCCCGGGGAGACGGCGGCCAGACATCAGCCGGAAATACAGCCGCTGATGAGGGAAGACCAACCTATACATATACCAAGGGCGGACGCTTCTCCAAATCCAATGTGCGCAAGCGCCTGAAAGCGGCACAGATTCAGCAGGTTCCCATCCCGGAGCCGGAAGATGATCCTGATTATGAAGATTATGATGAGGACGACGAGCAGGACGAGCCTGCTTCCAACCGCGGGCTGATCGTAATCGTAATTTTACTTTTGCTGGCGATCATTGCGGTATCCAGCTATATTGCGATTGTTCACTTTGATTTGTTTGGCAGCGATGATGCCACTGTTCCTGCCGGCAGCACAGGTACCAGCCAGAGCACGGTTCCTAACACAACCGCCGGCGGCGTGCAGGTGCCTTGCACCAATCTGACTGTTTCTGACAACGAGATCATCCTGAAGGCTCTGGATAGTGTCTGGCAGCTGAGTTACGCTGTGGAGCCTATCGATACCACCGATCAGATCAAATTCGTTTCTGATAATGAGTCCGTCGCGACTGTGGATGCCAGCGGCCGTGTAACGGCTGTGGGCAGCGGCGAAGCCACCATTACCATTATCTGTGGTTCGTATGTTTCCGAGTGCCGTGTGGTCTGCAATCTGGGCGGCGGTGACGATCCCGTCGTTCCCTCTGATCCCACCATTCCCAGCGACCCTGTTGTGACTGTTGAGTTAAAGCTGAACCGGACGGATTTCACCCTGAATGCCAAGGGCACCTACTGGAATCTGTACAGCGGTGAACTGGATCCTGCTGAGATTACCTGGACTTCCAACAATGAGGAAGTTGCCACTGTGACCAACGGTAAGGTTGTGGCTGTGGGTATCGGCAGAACGCAGATCGTGGCCGAGTACGAGGGTCAGAAGGTATCCTGCTGGGTTTCCTGCAAGTGGACCGAGGAGGAGCCCACTGAGCCTACGGATCCGAGCGATCCCACCGATCCCGGCGATGAGCCTTCTCAGGTGTATAAGCTGAAGATCAATGATCTGGATCCTTATTATTCCACTGGCACACATTCCTGCGAGGTGTCTATCAAGGTGAGAGAAACCATCCGACTGACTGTTGTGAATGAGCTGGAGGCCAGAATGGATGTAACTTGGGTCGCTTCTCGGGATGGATATGTAACCATTGATGGAAACAAGATCACGGGAGCTGCCTCTACATCTGAGGTTCGTATGATCACGCTGACCGGTACCTATGACGGACAGACCTTTACCTGCGTCATTCGCGTCAGTGCGTGATGAATTTAAAAATTGGAGCTGCCATGTATGAAGTGACCCCAAAAAGTTAGACAAATATTTCTAACAAAAATTGTTCAAGCAGCCAAGAGGGCTTGCAGTCTGTGT
>CANBCW010000022.1 GCA_947367115.1 uncultured Clostridia bacterium
TACCGATCCTTGGCGCTGTCGTACACCGCGCCGGGGATCACTTCCTCAGCGGTTTCCACGCTGATCTCGGTGGGCTGGGTCTTATAAGTGATCAGACCCATGGTAGCGGTGGACGCGTCGATGTTCTCGATCTTGAAGTAGCCGATGAACTGCACTTCGTCCTTCAGCGCCAGGGATGCGGAGCTCATGCTAATGGTGGGAACTTCAATTGCTGTCTGTTTCACAGACACAACATTGCCGTAGGTATCCAGCGTGAAGGTTACAACGGCCTTCTTTTCCACACTCACCGTGGCGTTGGACGAAGGCCACTCAACAAAGTAATCGTCACTGGCGACCTTATACTCGTAGGAACCAGCCTCTAAGGTTACCGTCGCGGTGTAAATGCCATTGCCGCTTGCCGTCATGGGCGTATCGGTACCCCAGTTATTGAAAGAACCACGCAGATATAGGGTATCGGGAACATAGTGAACCGCCAGTTTCTTGGTCTCACGGTCAAAGGTAAAGGCATACTGGCCGCTGCGGGAAGTGGTAAGGGTACAGTTGTTGGCGGAAGTGTCCATGACCCAGGCTGAGTCACCGGTGTGATCGGTGATGGTGCCTTCATTGCCATACCATTCGTTGTTATAGAGCACCTTGAACTCGTAAGTGCCGGCTTCCAGCATGATCGTCGTGGTAACCTTCTGGTCATCCACATGCATCATGTTGGGAGTGGGATTCCAGTTGTTAAAGTCACCGGCCAGAACCACATTGGACATAGTGCCGGGCTCATTGGGCTCGTCAATGGAAATCTGCAGTCCGCCCACCTTGATCTCATTGAGCAGTACCAGGTCACCGGGGAGCGTACCCACAGCCAGCTTCAAATACCGCGCCACAAGGGGTTCCGCACTGTAATCGGCCTTGAGCCAGTAAGCACTGGTCTGGGTCGAATCCACATCCATGGTCTGCTTGTAATCAAAGCTGACACCATCCGTGGAATAGTAAACATTGATATATCTGGGCTGTACCGCACCGGCATCATTGGCACCGGCAAACAGGTGGATGGACAGATCGGTGATCTCCGCCTGACCGCCCAGATCAATGGTGATAATGCCTCTTGCCGCGCCGGTAGAAGCATCGTTGACCGTCACGTTATCCACGGAGCTGTCGCCGCTGTTTCGGAACGCGAACCAGGAGGAGTTGTTGACATTGTACTGGAACACATTGGAGGCCAAACCGTCATTCAGCAGAGCAGTAAAGGGAGAGCCCTCATAGTTCGTGTACACGGTTTCCTTGCCCATGGCGATATTGCTGTTGTCAGACTGAGAATAGCTGGTGCCGTACACTTCCACCTCACTGATGAGGACCAGCTCTCCCTCGGCTTCCACATCCAGCTTCACATACTGACCCACTACCGCGTCATTGGCAAGGTCAGCCCAATATCCGAAATCATCATACGGATTCAGGTTCATGGTGCCGTACTTCATATAATTGGTGCCGTCGGCGGAAACGGAGACAGTCACAGCGGTGGGGGTCATGCCCTCGGCGGCGCTGACAAACGCCAGGACATCGGTAATCTGGTAGCGGCTGCCCAGGTCGATGACCACGCTGCCGGTACCGTCAGCGGTATCCACACCGTACCAGTCCTCGATATCGCAGTTGACCAGGCTGCCGGTGTAGTCTGCCACAGCGTCGCCCTGGATCGTGGTGTTCAGGGCAATGTTTTCTTTTCCTGTCAGAGCGGTGCCGTAGACCTCCACCTCATTGATGAACACCCAGGTGGAGCAGTCAGAGGGGCCAACCGTCAGCCGGATATAGCGTCCGCAGATACCGGGGTTGGACAGGGTCGCCCAGTGGGAGGCTGTGGCCTCATAGTCCTGTACCATGCTGCCCATGCAGAGATAATCCACACCGTTGGTGGACACATCGATATTGATATACATGGGCTGCGCCACGCTGGCTTCGTTTTCACCGGCGTAAATATGAACCTCATAGTGATCCAGCGCGTAAACATCGCCCAGGTCGATGATGATGGTGCCATTGCCTACATCATCCGTGTTTTGGTTATCGCCGGTGCAGGCAAAGCCGAACCACTCACCGGTGAAGGCCAGATCATCGGCATACACGCCATCGGTCAGATTGGCGATATGCGCAGCCGTTCCGGGGTCGATGACCGTGTAATCCTTATGCAGAGCCAAATTCTCAGGACCCGTGGTATCCTCGGTGCCGTCATCCGTATAGTCAACAAAGCTGACATTGGCAGCGATGGACAGATCCGTGGCGCCATCCGTGGGGCTGACACCGGAGAAGATAACCTGCTGGCCCACCTTTGCGGCATTGAGCATATTCCAATTGTACTTCGTGGTGGTAGTATCACCCACATGGCAGGCAATCAGCACCTGACCTTCCACGATCTCAATGTTGGAAGTCTCATCCGCGCAGCCATTGCCCTCGAACTTGTCCACCACGATCCACGCAGACTTGGCATTGTCCCACTGCGCGATCACATTGAGCGTGTAGTGGACATTCGCATTGGCATGGGTCAGCAGGCCTTCATTGAAATCAGGGGTGAACAGGACAGCCTCACCGTTGTCAACATGCTCGTTTTCGCCGGTAATGATGGTGGCTTCAGCGGGGATAAACTTCAGGAAAGCCGCAGGCTCCACATAGGTATTGGCGTTCAGCGCGGTGCAGCCGGACAGCTTGACCGCATCGCCCACGGAGAGCTGGCTCAGAATCTTGTAGTTGGTGCCGGAGTATTCCACAGGGTTATCGCTGGCAGCAACGCCAGTCTCCCAGTCATGGCAGGCAACCAGCCATTCGCTTTCACCAAGCTGAATGCTCGGCGTGCTGCTGCCGGAGCCGTAGGAGATGGACTTGACCACGTTGATCTGCCGATCCGCATTCCACTCGAACACCACATTCAGCGTGTAACGGATGTTGGCGTTATCCACCGTGATCAGGCCGTTGTTCCAGCTGGGAGAGAAAATAAAGCAGTCACCGGCCTGAATAACGGAGTTTCTTCCATTGATATAGACACCCTGATTATTCTGGGCGATGGTGTTGGAGCCGGTGAGATACATCTCATTGCGCAGGAACGCCGCCGCGGCGATCAGCTCTTCCTCGGTGGCAGCAGCGTTATTCAGAACGGCGCAGGCCTCCTCGTAAACCTCACGGATGGTCATGATCTGGGCTTCTGAATAATCGTAGAACCAGATCTGCTCGGATTCGGTAATGGCCTTCTGCAGATTGACCCGGGCGGTATCCACAGCGTCCGTTTCGGTGGAGGACAACTGGATCACCCGGTCGGAGTTGTTGGCGATGTAGCCGGTAACGGTAGCGCCGGTGCTGCAAACGCCCTCGATCTTCAGGCGGCCGTTGCTGCATACTTCCGTGACCTCGAACATGGTAAACCGGGGCAGCAGATAGTCATAGGTCGTATCCGTTTCGGAGCCGTAGATGTACTTGGTCGCGTTAGCAACATACAGGCCGGGGGTGGGATTGCTGCCGGAGTAGTCGATTTGGGCAACAGAGCTGTTGGACTGGTAGGGCAGCACACCGTAGCCGTTAATGTAGGAAGTAGACAGAGAGTAGTTCTTGAAGTACACACCGCCGCCGTTGGTCTCCAGGCCGGATGCGTCGGAGGTGTTGCCCTCGACGGTGTAGATACGGCCGTCGGAAACATACAGGCAGATGCCGATGTGGGCAACGCCGTTGGAGTTCTGGAAAAACACCAAATCACCGTATTGGGGGGTATAGGAACCACCCTCGTAAGCGGAGTACTTATAGTAGCCCGCGCCCTTGAGCTGACGCACCCACTGGGAGCAGCTGATCTCTTTCCAGATGTAGTCGTAATCACCGGAGTGATAGCGAGCCAGGGAAGAATATGTAGCCTGATCCGTACAGTGGGACTGGTACAGGCACCAGGACACGAAGCAGGCGCACCAGGGGTAATCGCTGCCGCCGTAGCCCAGACCCAGGTCACCCATGTTGTAGCTGAACTCAACATAGTTGGCGCTGCCGGAAACCTCGCCGGAGAAAGCGCCGTTGGAAGCGCCCTCCTGATAGCCCAGCTGGCTCAGCGCAATGGCGATCAGGTCAGTCCGGTTGTCACCGGTGATCGGAACACGCTTATAGTTCTCGTAATACACACCGCCGGCATAGGAGCTGGAGGGGCCGGACTGGGCACCGGGGCGATAGGTAGCCCAAAAGCGGGGCTCGCCACGGAGATCAGAAGCACGACCGCCAGAACCACTGACAGCGTCCTTGTAAAGAATTTTCTCACGATAGATCATCTCCCATAAAAAATTTCTCATGCGTTCTCAGACTGCAGAAACTTATTATAAATTTTAGCAAATGAAGTAAACGATGTAAATATTTAATCGCTCGATTTTCGCCGCAGGCAACAGAATCGTGAAAAGTCGCAAAACCGCTTCGCACATCTGCACACTACTCACAAACAGCAAAACGCCGCACCGGAAATCGGTGCGGCGTGCTGTCAGGCTTTGCGTGTAGGCTTCACATTCACATCGGGGCTGATATCCCCATCGATGCTGCCATGCTTATCCTCAAACGCCTTAATGTTCTCCCGAACAAGGACGAGAATATGGCTGTTGACACTGCGGCCTTCATAATCCGCCACAAAGCCGATCTTTTTCAGCATTTCCTCTTCAATTCGGATGGACACGCTTTTTATCGCCATAAAAAAACACCCCTAATGGATATATTTTGTGTTTATTTTATGGCTTTTATATGTTATTATGTCCTTATTAGATATACCGTATATCTATAAACTAAGGAGGTACTTTATTATGTCATCATCAGTTGAGATTTTGGCCCAGGAGCTGCCCGCACTGGCTGCGGCAGATTCCCACTGTTGGGAATGTCTTGCGGAAGTCGAACGTCGAACACCGGAATTTCTGCGCATTCGGGATAGGCTGACGGAAGAAGATCAGGAAGCGCTTGACCTGTATATCGCCGCCTGTGAAGAGCATCAATACAGCTTCGTCTATCCGGCATACGAGCTTGGTAAACGCCACCGCTATATTCTGGTAAAATAGGCACCGGCAGCACGCCGCACCGAAAATCGGTGCGGCGTGCTGTTATTCTGCCAGCGTGTCCGCAAGGGTGCGTATAGACCGGCGGTAGCTTTGGTTGAGGCGGCACATATACTCCGGCTTTCCGTCGAACCGGCCTGTCTCCGCGGCGGTAACAGCGGCGCAGTTGGTGCAGGTGCCCCGCAGCTCACATTCCCTGCAGTCCGGGCACAGGCTGATGGCGGCGGTCTTTTCCACGATCTCCTCCCACGCCCCGGTAAAGCCCTGCTCAAAAGGCCGCGCTGCGGGCGTATTGAGCATACCGCAGGGTGTCATGCGTCCATCCCATGTGATCCAAAACTGGGAACGACCGGCATAGCAGGCCATCGGATCCCCCGGCTCCATGGAGCAGCTCATGCTGATCTCGTCCCCGGTGCCCAGCCCCGCGGCGATGCGCCGAACCTGCTCCGTCGCCGCACAGCGTTTCGTAGCCCGCGGCCGACGCGCCGTAAACCGTAACATTGACCATAGCAGGGGGCAGCCGCCGGAACAGCGCCCGCAGCCCATCATCCAGCAGGCTTCCATTGGTGTTGATAGAGATCGAGAGCCCCATTTTTGTCAGTCCGGTATAGATCTCCTCAAAATCCGGGCGCAGAAACGGCTCTCCACCGGTGAGCAGCAGGAACAGCAGCCCCGCGTCCCGCGCCTGGCGGCCCATTTCCAGCCATTCCAGCGCCGTCCGCTCCCGACCAATGGCGGTCATCTGCTGGGGGGTCATGCGGATGTAGCACATTTTACACCGGAAATTGCACCGGGGGGTCAGCTCAAAAGCACCGCTGATGGGAACCGTCTGCAAAGCCGCTCTTGCGCTAAGCACCTGTTTGATTTGATAAACCTGATCCATAAGCAAACTCATTTCTAAACGGTTCTGCCGCCCTTCGCTTCCGGGGCGGTAGAGGACGACCGACTTCAGCGGTACACTGAAGCCGGTCTGTGGGTATTTAGGATGTAAACGCCATATTGGCGCTGGTATGATAGCAGATCATATCCGTGTCTTTGGCAAAGCTTCCATGGATGCTGCAGCCGGCATCCCAGAAATAGCCCTGCATCGCCAGGGAATAAACATGGCTGTAGCCCAAAGTTGCCTTGTCGCTGTCTGTTTTTACGCACTCGCTGCTGTTCATGCCGATTTTCAGATAAGAACAGGCGGAAATCTGTTGGGTCAGGGCAAATTCCTCTACGGCAAATACCGGCTTGATGTAGGTTTTTTTCATACTCTGACCTCCTTTCGGATCATCGGCACAATGGCCGCCAATCCAAACAGGCCAACACAAACCGCTGCCCACAGCAGGTCAGTCTCACCGGTTTTGGGGTTCTCCTCAATGGGCGCATCGCTGCCGGTATTGCCGCCGCCGGGCTGTTCCTCATCCGGCTGACCGGCGTTGGTGTTTTCCCGCAGGACGCTCTTCATGCGCAGCAGCTGCGTGACCAGCGGGCAGGAAACCTCTGTCCAGGTATCCTCATTCAGCGGAGCCTGCAGGAGCACGCCATCCTCGTATTTATAGCGCACATTTTCTTCCGTTTTGGTCAGTGTGCCAAACTCCAGACCAACCGTCTTAACATTGGTAAAGGACACCATGCCGGAATTGACCTGAATGACCACATAGTAGTAATCGGAATCGCCATCGACCTTCGGACAACTGCGGTAATCGACAGGGTAATACTGCTCCGTACCGCTGGTGCCCACGGTGATATTCACCCAGCCGTCACTGGTCCAGTAGCGAATCGAGGAGGCTCCATTGGTTTCCGTTCCGCCTTCAAAGTCGGATTCGTCCAGATCGTGAACGCCGATCTGCAGCAGACCCGCGGTATTCGCCGTGGTCTCCTTCACAAACAGAACCACCGCGTTGCTGCCGGCAGCGCCCATGTAGACCTCATTATTGGGGCCGGCGATGGCAAACTGCTGCAGGTTGCCGCTGGTGGCGCTGAACCAGCCCTCATTCAAATTCTCAGTAAAGGACCAGTGCTGACCGAAGGTGCCGCTCAGCGACGGCGTGCCATCCTCTCCCATCGTCAGGCCAATGGCTGCCGCCTTGCTGTCAAATACCAGCGTACGCAGCTCTGTAAACACGGCGCCCAGCTCCGCGCCATATTCATCGGCAGTGGGATCCTCCAGCGGATTGTAGATCCGGATGCCGTCGATATACAGCTTCGTGGGCTTGACATAGGGGTTGAAATCCGAATCAAACTCATAGGTAGGAATACCGCTGATGGTAACCGAGAACGTGCCGTAGGGCAAATCTGTCAGCCGGAACACAGGAACCTGATAGACTTCATCCGTTTCAGGGGTCTGATCCGTACCGGTGGTGGTGATCTGATCAAATTCGGTGATGATCGGGTAGTATCGGGTCTGGGATGCCCCGCCTGTCTCAAAGACACCTGTCACAGCCACCTGAATGATGGCAGAGTCGGCAGCATTGGTGCGGCTGATCATCTCGAAGCCCGTTCCCTTGAAGGTGAACGCTGCGGCCTCCAGCGTTGTGGTCTGGCTTCCGGACAGCGTGATCTCAGCAATCGTGCCGCCGGACATGGTCACATCCGTGGATCCGGCATACACCTGGTCATGACCATACTGCTCACTCTGATCCGAGGCCTGCGCCTGATTGTGCTCGCTGGTAGGTGCAAAGGTATCCTTGTCCGTCTGATAAATAACCGCAGCAAAATCATCTTCATAGTACACCACATTGGCAGGCAGGAAGGTGATCTTTTTGAACATCACCGCTTCGTTCTGGATATTGGTGCTGCCGGTATTGCCCAAAACCGCGGCATCCGTGTAGCCGGCCTCACGGACGCGGAACGCAATGTAGATCGTATCCCGCTGATCCATGAACTCCTTGGGCGTATACGTCATGAAGACGCTGTCCTTGTTCGCATCAGCCGCGGGATCGAGCACGGCATAGCCCGCAGCGGTTCCGGCAGCATTGATGTTGATATTGCCCTGATAATCGGTATCCTGGGCGAAAATACCCCAAGCGAGGTTGCCGTTACCGGTCAGCGCATTGAAGCCGTTGACGCTGTTGTTCCCATAGCTGGGCACATTTGCCTCGTTGGTAATACCCAGCATCTCGAATACCGTCTCCCGGCCCGCCACGGTGTAAGTATCCTCGTTGAACAGCTCCCTGTACGTCAGCTCCACCCGCAGGCCGTAATCCAGCACATAGGTGTAAGACTGCACGTCCAGTACAAAGATCTGTACAGGAATGGTAGCCGTAGCGGTCTTATATACACCGCCGAAGGTATAGGTGTACGCAATGTCCAGATAGATCAGTTTCACACCTGTGGTCTGGAAATCCGCGGTGATATTGCCGTCAGCGTCCAGGGTGATTTCACCGGGCTGTAATTCGATGACCTGATTACCGCTCAGCGCCACGGTATTGATGGCCGTGATGGTATGCTCCACCAGATTGCTCAGCGGCGTATCCGCATCGTTGGCCGCGGCGGACACATCCGCCGCCAGAACGGCCTTGCTGATCATCAGGGCGTTGTCTCTCCAGTGATAGTACAGCGGCCGGGTCGGAACGTAGACGGTAAAATCTGCCTCGTCCTGCAGCGGCGCATTGTTGGTCGGTGTATTGGCAGGCGGGACGGAGTTGGTGTCATCGCGCTGGTAAGTGGTCACATCCACCGTATTTTCGTACTTGCCGTCTGAAACCTGATCGTCGGTGGGCGTGTAATAAATCCCCTCAACCGTCAGCGTGCCGCCGGGTTCGACGACCAGTTTGTTCTTCAAATACTCCTGAAGCTCCTCGTTACTGGTAAAGGTGCGCTCCGTGACACCGCCGTCGGGATCCTTGTAAATAAACACCAGATCGGTGATATCCAGCGTTCCTCCGTCCTGATCCACGGCAGGGCTGTCGGTGGATACCTGCAGGCCGGACTCCGGACTGATGGAAATACCGCCGTCAGAATCACGGAAGGTGGGGTGAATCTGGTTTGTATCTCCGGAATTGGTAAAGACGAAGTCATTTTTCACCGGCGCAGTGTCCGTAATATCCTGGCTGATGGTCTGCTGGATCGTCACAGGATCCCCCACTGCTGCATTGCTTGCCGCAGTGGATGTCGAATCGTTGCGCATATACGCTGTAACCGTCACCTGATTGCGGAACCCGCCGGCCTGGATATCCGCCGCGGTCAAGCGGTAGTAGATGCCGCTGACCGTCAGCACACCGCAGGGTGGTGTCGTATTTTCCTCCGTTTCGATAACCAGCTCATCCGTCAGGTAACGAATCAGTTCTTCATCATCCGCGAACCGCTTCACTGTGGTATTGCCGTTTTTGGGATTTGTATAGGTGATGACCAGATCGCTGGCATCCAGCGCGCCGCCGTTTTTGTCGAAAACGGTGACCTGATTGGCACCATCTTTCACAACCAGGCCCTGATCCCAGCTAATCGTCACGCCGATGTCGCTGTCCGTAAAGGTAGGATGGATCAGATTGGACGTGCCGGAGTTGGTCAGCGTAAAGTCATAGGCCACAGGTTCATCGGCATTGACGATCTCGTTGGTGTCCAGATCGGCATCAAACTGGGCGCCATCTTTCTCAGCGATCATGCCTTTCTCAACCACACGAATATTGGTGACAATTCGCATGTTGGAGCCCCAGCCGTGACGCTCCATGTAGTAGAAGTCGAAGGAGTAAACCTCGCCATCCGTCAGAGCCAGCGCATAATCGCGGGTGGTCGCCGTACCCGCTCTGACCTTGTCCCATGCGGCATCCACATAGTCGTTCAGGTTGATCTCAAACCCGGTAATGGCGTGGGCACCGCCGATATCCAGCACCAGCTGCCCATTGATGAACAGATAAACGTCATCATCGCCTTCAAAGTTGAAGAACAGCTGATCGTCATAGCTGTAGCGGAACTCACCGTTGCTGGCGATAACGTAGTTGTAGTTGCGGTTTTCATAGGTATCCGGGGCGCTGGCATCCGTATTGGAGACGCCGTCGTCCTTCAGGTAGGGGCTGACCGTCATTTCCTGAGAGCCGGTCTGCGTGGACATATCAAAGTCATCCTCCCACACAGGCAGGAAGGGGTGCGCGCAGGCGTAGTTGGCTTTATCGTAGAACACGGAGGCCTTACCTGTAACAGCGGTATTTTTGATGACCTTATTGACGGTATCATAATACACGGCTGTCTTGGATCCGCTGGCGGTGGTACCGCCGGTGGTAAAGCCGGAGTCGAATACGAAGGCATCCACGATATTGCCCTGATCATCATCGACTTTCACGCCAGTCAGCTCCAGATAGTCGAACATATCCTGAGGCTCGTTATAGGAACCCGCCACGAACAGGTTGTTCAGCAGATAGTACGCCGCATCGCAGAAGGTATTGATGCTCTGCTTGCATTCATCCCATGTGCCGATGAGTTTGTAGGGGTTGCCGTTCAGATCCTTGATCCCATTGGCAGGATCCAGCTTATAAAGCGTATCCGCATAGGTGCCGATATAGTCATAGCTCAGTGTGCCATTATAGCTGAAGCCGTTCTTTTTGGTTCCGCTCATACGGCTGCGCAGCCAATCCGCCAGGTCACGCTCCCTCACGGTGCCGTCGTCCCTGGTGTAGCTGTAACGGTCGTGCGTCGTGCCCAAAACATAGTTATAGGCCCAGTATTCCGTACCGTCGATGGTGTTGGTCTGGGGGATCTCCAGCGTTTCCTTCAACATGTAAGCCAAATACTCGATGGTGACATCTCGGTATTCCGGTGCGTTGGTCACGGAGTTCAGGGTCGGCTGCACCAGACCTATGGTCGTGTGGCCGGTCACATAGCCGTAGAGCTTATAGGGATCGCCGCTATATGTAATCGAATTACTGGTGACGGTGGCAGTGCCGCTCTGGAGCTCCACATTCAGCTGGCCATAGTTGCCGCCGGAGGGATAATAGGTCGTCTTATTGATACCCTGCTCAATTTCGTCGTTGATACCGGCAATATAGTAAACACTGGCGGTATCTTTATCCAACAGGTTATTATAGTTTTCATTCCGGAAAGCGCCCAGGCCGTAGGCCTCCCAGCTGTAGTCAATGCTCGAGTTTCCGAAGATACCCGCACTGCCGTCAATGGTATACCAGCCGCTGGTCGGGACACCGCTTAAATTCTGCATCGTCCAGACCTTGCCCATCAGGAAGGACTGATAGGTATTCCATACACCGGGATCATTGCCGCCTTTCGGATATCCATTGGAGTTATAAGTCACCCAGGCACCGCCCCGGGAACCGCTCTGGAAGGTGAATACCGTGTTGTTGCCCATCTGGAAGGTCTTTGCGGCAGTACCGGTGGTATTGTATTTCTCCAGTACGGAACCACTGATATCAATGCTGGCAGTACCGGAATCCTTGTTCTGCGCATATTCAAAGAGCATGCCGTCATTGAGGTAGTCATAGATCTTAATGGGCATACGGATGGTATTTGTTTCATCCATGCTGTCCAGATACACGCCGGTGTCGCCGTTGTAACCCTGCTCGCTGCCTTCCGCTGCGATCTCATTGGCACTCATGGGCGTAAAGTACCACGCAGTATGGGTGATCTGATCTGCCCGGATCGAATTGGTGGCAATGCTGATATACAGGCATCTGCCGGTCAGCGCATTGCACAGATAGTATGCATTCTCCTGCCGGGTGATGCCGTCATCACTTCCCTCGGCATAGGTCGAATAGACCGGAATCGGAATCCAGTAGAACCGCAGGCGGTCGTCAAAGGAGTTGCTGGGCGAATCCACCACCTGAGAGAGCGCCACATCCAGCGCGGTTGTTTTTCCGTTTCTGTCGCCAATGTAACGTCCGGTTTTGCTGTCAAAGAACGTCACATAGCCGCCGGAAGTCCAGTCAAACTGGAACAGCTGGGTGCCATCAGTGACTTTGGATGTATTGTAGCCCAGGCCGTCATAGCCGGTATCGTCCGTTTTGTTGGAGCCCTGAGGATGGGGTTCTGAGATTGAGCTGATGGACTGCCAATAGGTGTTATATACATTCTGAACGCGGTACGTGCCGCTTTCCAGCCGCCAGGCCTCACTATAATCCTGAATGGCCAGCCGGCGCAGCTCCCAATGGTTGTACGCACCGCTCTCCGTGACACTCAGATCCGTACCCGCGGTGGCCGAAGAAGCGGAGATGAAGCAATCATAATACTGATCCTGTCCTACATTCTGGATGGTATAGCTGCCCGCAGCGGGATCATAATTGATTCGCCACTGGGCGTATGGATTCCCGGTATTGCCATTGCTGGAAAAGGCGGGCTGGCTGTTGCCGTTCTGTGCCAGAAGTCTGCCGTTATAGATGCTCCGGATGGTATAGTAATGCCCCCATCGCCGGAAGCCGCAGTCAGGTCATAGGTACCGCCGTACTCAATGATCCAGCGCTGAGAATACCAGTGCTGCACCGTGGTCAGTTCCATCACAGTGCCGGCATCATACCCATTGTCCACAGGCGTAATGCACAGATCCGTACCCGGAAAATAAATCTCGTATACGCCGTTGATCAGCTGGCCATCCTTGCCCGCGCCCAATGTGCCGGCATCCACCGTCGCAGCGCTGACCTCCTGTACGATGCCGGGCAAAGCCCCCAGCACCAGCGATGCCACCAGCACCACTGTCAGCAGCATTGACGAGCCTCTTTTCCAGTTGCGTGTTCTCATCGTTCCTTTTCCTCCCTGAACCACTTTTTTTGCTCTGCGCCGGCAAGTTCCCCGGCTTCACGGCGGCAAAGCCGCCGAAACGTTTTCTTTATTCCTCGATCAGCAGACCATAGTGCCGGAACACAGCCAGCAGCTCCGCAAGATCTGTCCGGGCTACCTCCTCAGGTACATCGTACTCATCCAGCAAGGCAGCCAGCAGCGTATCCTCAGTCTGCTCCGTCTTCAGCAGATTAAAAATAAACACGCCGGTTTCATTCATTGCCGCGATTCCGCTGAGCTTTGCCGCCACAGCCCCCGTGGGCACGGCGATCTTCTCCCCCAGGATATCGCGCAGGCAGAAGCCCTCCACGATCCTCATAACGTTACCTCTTCCCTACCGCTTTTAAAAAAAGCGGATACCGATCCGCTGATATTTTTTCATAATCAGTATAACCCCATAAAATATAATTGTCAACGATTTATAACCATTATATCGTGTTATTGATCTGTTATGTCAATCAGTTTAGGTTCATTTTTATTCATCTTGCACAAATAGGAGCTTATAGTTTGTTAAGCTTCGCCAAAAAATAGCCCCGCTGAAAAACAGCGGGGCTATTCCGTTTTTTCATTCCGCTCTGGCGATCCACTCCAAATTCATGGCGCGTTCCTTCTCCGTTTCAGCGCCCTTCTTCCACTGGTGGAATTCATTGATCATGGCCTGTTCCACATGACGGCGGTTCTTGACACGTTCCGCATCATCACACGGCGTCTTATTCGGGCATTTTTTCAGCCTGAGGCATTCCGGATAATAAAAGCAGCCGGCGCATTCCGCAAACTCCTCGCGGCGCTCTTTCCAGCTTTCCGGCAGCACCTGATCCCGCTGTGTGGAGTCGATACGCCCCACAGACTCACTATCGGAGAAATGTACGCACCGACCGATCTGGCCATCCGGCATAACGGTCATCGCGCTTTCGTTATCCGCCATACAGCAGTTTCCGGGCAGCTCTCTTTTCAGCCGCCGGTCATTGATCAAACACAATCCACCGGCAATCAGCTTATCCTCTAACCGGTACTGCAGCTGCCGCAGCTGCTCCCATGTCTCCAAGTCGCTGCGCTGCGCCTCGGGCGATTTATTGTCAACGATGACGTGCGGATATACTTTCAAATTGCTTTTCCCCGCGAATCTGGCAGACAGCTCCCCGCACAAAGCCGCCAGATCCTCCGCGTTGCGGAAGTCCACATTCAACCGGATAATTACCATAATACCCGCATCCAACAACCGGGCAATATTGCCGGTCACCACCCGGTAAGCGCTGCCTTCCCGGTAAATAAACGCCTTATAGCGGTTATAGACCTCCTCTGTGCCGTCCAGGGTGATCTGAACCCATTTCAGCTTCCAGCTTTCCACTGCCTTTTGAACCAATTCATCATTGAACAGGTATCCATTTGAAATCATTGAGGAGCGGAACGCGACTCCGTTTTCCCGGAGTCTGTCGCAGATCAGATCGATCGCCCGGTAGTTATACAGCGGCTCGCCGCCAAACCAGTCGATCGCAACGTCCTTCCCGCCGCAGTTTGCAATTATAAAATCCGCTGTTTGGAGAGCGGTCTCATCGCTCATGGGGATCCGGGAGCGTCCCAGCTCATAGCAATAAAAACAGCGCGCGTTGCAGTCGGTAGTCGTAAGAATGGTGTAATCGGTAATCCCCTTCGACTCTTTGCGCATGGTTTTGTGTATCCAGCGCACCAAGCCAACCATTTTTTTCTCGTCCGTTTCCTCCGGAACAACAAACCAATGATCACGCAGATACTCCGATTCCACCGCAGCGGCATACTCTTCCCGCGTAAGCAGGAGCAGCTCCCGCGTCAGCACATTGAACAGCAGCACGCCGTCCTCCACCTGCTGAGCCATACAGTAACGGATCATGCGGTAGCCGGAGCTGCCGCGTTTTGCCTTGCCCAAGATCTCCATAATGGTTTGATTGGCTCTGATGATTTGTTCCATCGTTCCTGTCCTTTCCGCCGCGTCAACTTTGGCGCTTCTGTCCGCAAAACGAATATTCTAATACCATTATACACGAATATGGAAGGTTTTCAAGCCATTGCGGCGTGCAATCGAATGACAAGATCGCCGCAGAACATGGCGGGTACCACATTCTGCGGCGATACAATGAAAACACTTGATTATGCTGCTCAGGCAACCACCGTGATGGGAATGGCGATCGACACCGGGGTGCTGAAGGTATCACCGTCGGCACCGGTGAGGGTCACGGTAATGGTCACGTCGCCGCTGCTTACAGCAGTGACCGTGCCGTTCTCCACCGTTGCCACACTGGCATCGGTAGTTCCCCAGGTCAGCTGGCAGTCCGTCACAGCAACACCGTTGACGGTGACGCAGAACGCCAGTTCCGCCGACTCCGCCGCGCTCAGCTCCGTCACGCTGGGCGTGATATTCAGAGATACCGTCTTTTCAGAAACCACTTCGCTGAAACACCACAGGCTGGTGGGCGCATAGCTGTACAGGCCCGCCGCATTGTAGTTTCCGCCGCCAAGCTGGTTCAGGTAGTAGTTGGTGCTGCCGGAAGACTTATTCGTGGGGTAAATGGTGAAGGTCTTGGCAGCAGAATTGTACAAGCTCACCTTGTCGAAGATGTTTGCTTCGTCAACGGTGCCAAGCGCCACCTGATTTGAGGAATTGCAGACCAGATAATTGTCCGAGCCGACGGATGTGCCGTAGAGCAGATGCGTTCCGTCGAAGTACCACACCGGAGCATCATTCAGGTCAAGGCCGGAGACGAGTTTCAGTCCCTGCGTGCCATTCAGACCGTGGTAGTCCGCATCGGTGGTGTAAACCATCGTGCCGGTCAGCGCAGCACCGGTGTTGCTCTCCGTGATCACATAGGGTACGCCGGTCTGCAGGGAATCGGTCTTGACCAGCTTTCCTTCCTGCACCACCGTCACAGAGTAGCCCGCGCCGCCCGCGTCGGTGACCCGCACGGTGATATCCAGGCAAAGTGCTTCACTCAGGGCTCTGCCATCGGCTTCCGTCAGTTTCACGGTAATGACCGCTTCACCGCTGTTATTGGCGGTGATCACGCCGCCGGAGCTGACGACTGCCACATTTCCGTCCGAGCTGCTCCATGTCAGGGTATAGTCGCTGACGGTTTTTCCATCCACCGTCACCACAGGAGCCACCGTAACTGTCTCGCCGGAACCGAGCGCAACATTGCCGGGCGCAGCGCTCAGAGACACCGTCCGCTGAGGCAGCAGCCGGTTGAAGTGCCACTGGCTGTAATAAGCGCTGGAATACAGGCCCACCACATTGTAATTGCCGCCGCCCAGCTGGTTCAGATAGCTGGTGCTGGTGGCCGGAGCCATGGTAAAGGTGCTTCTGGACGTACTGTACAGTGCCACCTTATTGATGATACCCGCTTCATCGGAAGTGCCCAGCGCGACCTGATTGGAAGAATTATAGACCAGATAGCTGCCGTTGGCGCTGCCATAGCGCAGGTGCGTTCCGTCATAGTACCAGACAGGCGCGCTGTCCAGCTCATAGCTGGAAACGGTCTGCAAGCCCTGCACACCATTGAGTCCCTTGTAGCCGGAGCTGGTGGTATAGAGCATGGAGCCGGTCAGCGCGGCACCGCTGTTCCATTCCGTGATGACATAGGGAACGCCGGTCTGCAGGCTGCTGACACGCACAAGCTCCGCGTCCTGAACAGTGGAAGCGCTGATGGTACTCATGTCCACTGTCAGAGGGATCTTCACGCTGATCGGTGCGGTCAAGGCGCGGCCGCCCGCCGCTGTCAGCGTTGCGGTCACGGTGACCTCCCCCGCCTTCAGCGCGGTGACGGTACCGTCCGCACTGACCGAAGCGACAGCGCTGTCACTGCTGCTCCAGCTGAGCGTATATCCATCCACAGCCACGCCGTCCAGCTTGACCTGGGGTGTCAAAGTCATCTGACCGCCGGTCAGAATCGTGTCCTGGGGAGGTGTGACCGTCAGCGTCACCGTCTGCTCGCCCACCAGCCGATCCAGATGCCAGTAGCTTCCGCCAGCAGAGCCGTAGGCCGTTGCGACAAAGTCGGAGGCCGTACCGCCATAGCGGTTCAGATAGTGGGTCGTTCCGCGGATCGCGAAATCATCACCGGAGTAGTGGGACACATACGCGGCGGTGGCTGCGTTGTAGCTGCCCAGCTCCACCACGCCCTGACTGCTGGAATCGCAGGAAATCAGCAGATACTGGTCGCTGTCCGCAGAGCCGTAGACCAGATTGCCGTCCTTGATGTACCACAGGTAGGCGGTATCCACACTGGGCTCACCGTCCAGCAGATAGCCCTTGTGGGTCTTGCTGCCGGATACCTTTTCGGCATACTCGGCGGTCAGCACATAGTGCAGCCAGGAATTCTTGTAATCGGAGATAATGTATGGTACGCCCTCCTCCAGCTCGGAGGCAGAGTCCACCCGATCCAGATAGGCTTCCGTCTTGCCGGTGGCGGTGGTCTGGCTGTTCAGAGCCGTGGCGGTGTAGGTTGCGGTGTAGGTTGCCGTCCCGGTGACCGTCGACACAGTGGGAGACCAACCGGCAAAGGTATAGCTGTACTGGCTGTCCGAAGCACGAACCGGGTCAGCGGGCGGGGTAGGCATCTGTCCATAGCTGACCGTACCGCTCTGCAGCACCGTACCGTCCCAATCGGCAAAGGTGATGGTGTATCCATTGGGCACCCACTGGGCGTACAGATGCACCACATCCCCATCCACCGCAGTGGTTTTCGCCACAACAGTCTGATCCTTGTAAACATACTTGGTGTAGCCGGAGGGCTGGCTGCCCTCAGCGTACCATCCTTCAGAGCTGCCATTGACGTAACGCCACTGACCCTGAGAGGAACGGTAAGCCGTCCAGCCCGCGAAGGCATAGCCGGTTCGGGTGAAGGAATTGCTCCGCAGCTTCGTATTGGTGCCGTAGGTCACTTCGGTATCGGCCATGGTGCCGGTGCCGCCGTTGGCATGATACTGGATGGTATAGGTAGGCGCGCTGGTGGGCGCATCCACCGGCAGCGTTTCAAAGGTATAGTCATCAAAGCTGGAAATACCGTCGTGGTTGGTATCGGAGGTAGTTTTACGACGGTTCGTGCTGAAATACAGCTTGCCGTCCGTGGGACAGATATCGCAGCTTTCGATCTCAAACAGCGCGGAGTAGGCACCGCTGGTCACGCGGAACACCAGTACCTCCGTGGGATAGATGGTGCCGGCCGCATTGGACAGGTCGTAAACCATGATCACACTGCGGTTGAGATTGCTGCTGTCGCCGGTTACGGGGACAAACAGCGTGTCCTTGTAATAGCCGAAGCCCTGATTCACATAATCACTCAGATCCACATACGAGCCTTTGATATAGACTCTAGCCTTGCTGATGGTGCAAAGGTAGGTCAGCTCAATATTGGCGCTGGTGGCACTGGTGCTGACGGAGCCGGTATAGAGGTTCATGCCCAGCTTGGTGATGAAGGTGATGACACCATTGGACACGCTCTTAACCGCCAGAGCGGTGGCACAGGTCTCGGCACCGTTGTAGGTCAGGCTGTAGCTGGCGACTTTGGTCAGATTATTGCCCGAACGCTTCAGCCGCACGATGGCGTTGCTGCCGGAATTGGTGGTAGCAACGAACAGGTTGGAGTAGCCATCAATGCCCCAGACATCCATATCATTGGCATGCCCCAGGTAATCAAAGTAATAGCTGCCCGCGTCGGCGTTGTACAGCTTGGTCGTGGTACCGGTGTCTTTATGGGTCATGGAGATAAAGGCACTGGTATTGCCGCTGTTAATCTTGACTGTGTACATGTAAGTAGAGCCGACCGCAAGTCCCTGCATGCTGGGGCAGGAGCCATAGTCATAGACCTTGCTCACATCAGTATAGTCTCCGTAAAAGTCGTTGACGGCATAGGCCTCAGGCGGGATAGCAACCAGCATCACCAGAAGCACTGCCGCAACCACGCAGGAAACCAGCCGTTTCATCATCTTGTTCATAAATGACTCTCTCCTTGGTCAGAATATGATTTTACACATACAGCATACCAGCATTGCGCACTTTGTTCAAGTGGGCGAAATGTACGATTTTCCTTCGCGTTTTTTGTTGCAGAAGCCAACTTTCCTATCAAAAACGCCTAATTCTCCCCATGATCATTCCACTCATACTCGCTGGTAAGTACTGTGACCGGCGCACCGAATGCCCCACACCATCAGAACATGGCTGATGGCGTTCAGGCGGCTGCCTTGGGGCGTTCAGGCGGCTGCCTTGGGGCGTTCAGGCGGCTGCCTTGGGGCGTTCAGGCGGCTGCCTTGGGGTAAGACTTGACAAAATGAGTTTTTGGGGGTTATAATAAAAAAGTACACCCAGCCAGTTATATCATGATATGGAGGAAAGCGTACCATGAAAAAAGCTTATTTGGAAGCAGAAATCCAGATCGTCCATTTTGAGACAGAGGATATCATTTCTACCAGCGACAAGCTGGATGAGGACGAGCTTCCGCTGATTCCTGCGGGCTAAGCCGGAATAATTGAACGAAGAAAAGAGCAGACCGATACGGTCTGCTCTTCCCCCTTTTCCCCGCCATCTTCGGATGGCGGGGATTTTTTACGCAATACTGCTCCACTGCCAATCTGCCGCCCACCGGCGGTACTGCGAAACCGAAATCTCCAACCGGCGGCGCAGCCCATCCTCCCGCTTCAGGAAGGTGCGAAAACAGTCCGTCAGCGCGTCCTCCCGCTTTAGCGCCCCCACGCTGACCACCGTTTCCTGCCAGGAGCCGAACAGCATGCGTGCAATCCCCTGTGCACGGCTGCTAGATCCAACGCACAATCCCGGCACACCGCAGCTCCATGCCGCCAACGCCCCGGCTGTTCCCACACAGCAGCGGCACAGGGACAGATCCCCCCGCAGCACCCGGCAGTCCCCATCCTCCCGGCGCAAGATCCGATCATTTTTCCCAAATTCCCTTTCAACGGCGGTAAGGAACAGACAGTCATTGCAGCATGGCTTGACGCAGTATGGAATCAAGGCGATCTGCATTGCGGTATTGTCCAAAAGCCAGCGAATCAGGTGGCAGAAGCTGCGGTACAGCAGTCCCTGCGATGCTTCAAACCGGCACACCGCCGGGCTCAGACACAGCCCCACCGTATCCTTCCGAAACGCTCCCCGCAGCGGGCGAAGCTGCCGCTCCACTAAAAAGGCCGGATCCGGCCCCAGCCGGACATTTTTCTCCAGCCCTGCGGTGTGAAGCGCCTCCAGGCTTCTCCTGTCCGGCACGATCACCGCATGAAACCGGCTCAGCTCCCGGGCGGATCGTCGTCCGATGCGCTCTGCCCCCGGTGTCCAACCCCAGAGAACCGTCCGTGTTCCCCGGCGCAGCCTGTCCACGCCGGCAGGCTGTGCTGTCACGCACCAGTCCCCCGACCCGATGCACCGCTCCGGCACCCCTGAAATGTGGCGGGTCAGGCCAGCCACCGCCCCCAGCCCATAGTGCCAATCTTCCTCCAGCCCCATTGAAAAAACCTCCGGACGCTCCGGCAGCACCCGGCAGATGCCCCGGATCCGATCCTCGCTGCCGTGATCCCCGCTGCCACCATGTCCCAAGAGATAATACCCCATCCCCGGCTCCCCCTCCATATGGTTCGTAGGTGCCATTATAAACCGAGCCGGAAGAATTGTTGGGCTAATTTTGTCAGTGGCAGAATATTTCTTTTCACCAGCGCATAAAATGTGATCCCCTGCCATCGGCAGGGGATCCATTATCTTAGTCCTCAGTTATTTCCACATCAGCCAGGGTTTTTCCCATATGATAGAAGAATACACTGTCACGAGCCGGATTCAGGTCTGAGAATAGACCGCGCTGGGCAAAAATGGCATAGCTGCGGAACAGGATGGGGCAAAGCATGCCATCCTCCAGCACCTCCTGATGCAGCGTATAGTAGTTACCGGCGTTGGCTAAAGCATCCAGACACAGGGCATAAATTGCCGTGTCGCTCATGCCCCCAAAGCTCAGTGTTCCCTCAGAATCATAGAACGCCGACAGATCCATGTTGGATGACAGCTTGGTCTGCCCCAGATACAGGTCATACTTTCCCTTTTCCAGTGCCTCCAGATAATCCTCACCGTTCAGCTCTGAGGTCGTGACCTTCAGACCGCACTGGTTCAGAGCCTGCGCGATGCTTCGCGCCACCCGGAGCCGGATGGTATCGTCGGTGTTTACCAGCAGCGTTACCTCTTTGCTGGCCAGGTTAGCGTCAGCCACCGCCTGCGTCAGCTTAGCCGGATCGTAGGCGTACTTCTGCGCCAGACCGGCGTTGTACCAAGGTGACTGGGGCGACGCAGGCAGTACCGCGCTGTAAGCAAAGCCGCGGTAATATGTCTCCACGATCGTGTCACGGTCAATGGCATAGGTCAACGCTGTGCGGATCTCCTTCGTGGAAAGCACGCCGCTCTTGCTGTTGCAGCCCAGATACAGGAAAATGCCTGTCTCGCAATCCCACAGCTCATAGTCGCTGTGGAAATCCACATAGCTGCCGCTGCCGGGATCTGCGGTGACCAGCCCGAGATCGGAGAATTCGAATTCATCCCGAAGCTGGGATGTGTTTTGCCCCTCCACCAGCCGGATATGCTCCGAGGTTACCGGCAGAGCCGCGGCGCACCACCAGTCCGTCCGGCGGCGCAGCCGAAGCTGTTCTTCATAGGTTTCGTACAGGTATGGGCCGGTGCCCAGCGGCCGCTCCGCATCGAGCTGCGACTGCTTGACGATGGGCACATCCAGCAGCACCGGAAAATTTTCATAAGGCGTTTCCAGCTGCACCGTGACCGCCCCATCCTCCGTTGTACCAACGGACTTGACATAGCCGAAGCGGCCCTTGTAGATCTCGCTTTTCATCGCTGCCTTCAGGCTGGCCGCCACATCGGCCGCTGTCAGCACATCTCCATCCGGAAAAGTAGCCTCCGTCAGATAGAAGGTATAGGTCTTCATATCCTTGGACAGAGAATAGCTCTTACACAGCACCGGGTAAACGTCGTAATCCGCGTCCACCGCAAACAGCCCCTGATAAATCAGATCAAACAGGTTCTGATTGATGTAATCCCCACATTTATAAGGGTTCAGGCTTCTGTCTGGATAATAGGGCAGGCTCATCTCCTGCTCCGTAATACCGGAGGTGGGGGTGGTATTTTCATCCCAAGTCAGGCCATCGCCGGTGGGAACATAGACCGTTTCTTCCTCCTGACAGCCGGAAAGCAGCCCCGCTGCCAGCACAACGCTCAGCAGCAGTGCAACAAGACGCTTCATTCTCTCCCCTCCTTGCAGACGATGATGGCTCCCTGAGAGCCCCGCAGTCCCTTGGTGACCCGGTGAGACCAGAATCGGTGGCTTTGACAAACGGTGCAGTCGGTGCTGATATCGATATGATGGACACCGGCTTGCCGCAGCGCCAACGCGTTGATTTCTTTAAGGTTTACATAATATTTTTCGCCGTTCGTCCGAATGAAGGGCTTTGCCTTCTCTCCGAAGGCCGCGATCATGGCATCCGGCACATCCGCATCCGTTTCGAAGCAGCAGAAGCCGATGTTCGGCCCGATGGCTGCCCGGATATCCGCAGGATCACTGCCAAATTCCCGGGTCATGGCCGCTGCCGTCTTCGCGGCAATGGCCGCGGCAGTGCCGCGCCAGCCCGCATGTGCCGCGCCTACTGCCCCGGTAACAGGATCGTGGAGCAGAATCGGCGTACAGTCCGCGGTGAAGATCGCAAGTCCCACCCCGGGTTCATTGGTGATCAGCGCATCACATTCCGGCAATTCCGGGCCATACAGCCCGGCGCCAGTCTCGTTCTGCCCTACCCGCAGCACGGTATCTGTGTGGGTCTGGTGGGACAGAACCAGCTTTTTCGGTTCAAATCCCAGCGCATCACCCAGAATCTGATAGTTTTTCAGTACATTTTCCCATTCATCGCCCCGGTGGATACCGATATTCAGGCTCTCAAGATACCCAGTACTCACGCCCCCAAACCGCGTGGTGAAACAATGCGGCACCGATATTCCTTCGGCGGTCAGAAATTCCAACGCACCGTATTTCATGGTCGTAATTGGCATAGGATTCCCCTGCAGGTCAGATTATTCGCCCATTTTTTCTTTCTGCATGCAGCACTTTTTATACTTCTTTCCGCTGCCGCAGGGGCAGGGATCGTTGGGGCCGGCCTTCTTCTCCTTTCGGACAGGCTGCTTCTTCACCTGCGCGTTGACGGCAGCGCCGGTGCCGGTCTCCTTGGCGACGCGTTCCCGCTTGACCTCCTGCTTAGGCCGCAGCTGCACCAGGAACATCCGGCGGACAGTCTCCTCCCGGATGGCCTGAATCATGGCCTGGAACATTTCGTAGCCCTCTTCTTTGTAAGCAATCACCGGGTCATGCTGGCCGTAGGCTCGCAGACCGATGCCCTGCTTCAGATCGTCCATGGCATCTATGTTGTCCATCCAGTATTCGTCCACCACCCGGAGCATGACCACACGCTCCAGTTCGCGCATAACACTGGGCGTAAAGGCAGCTTCCCGCTTCTCATAGGTCTGGACGGCCAGATCATAAAGCAGATCCGTCACTTCCCCGGCATCCAGCTTACTCAGCTTTTCAGGCACTTCGCAGGCACCCTTCGGGAAGTATATCCCTTCAAACTGGGCAGTCAAAGTCTTGAATGCCTCTTCATCCAGATGGCCGGCACTGCTCATAGCAGTAGTCACCGCGGAGGAAACCACCTCACGCAGCATGCTCAGCATATTATCCCGGAGGCTCTCGCCATCCAGCACCTTCTGGCGCTGGGCATAAATGACCTCACGCTGGATATTCATAACATCGTCGTATTCCAGAACGTTCTTTCTGGCACGGAAGTTCCGGCTTTCCACGTTTTTCTGGGCGTTTTCCACGGCATTGGACAGAATTTTTGCGTCAATGGGGGTGTTCTCGTCGATGCCCAGCGTATCCATCATGCCCATGACCCGGTCTGTAGAGAACAGGCGCATCAGGTCATCCTGCAGGCTCAGGTAGAAGCGGCTCTCGCCGGGGTCTCCCTGCCGTCCGGAACGGCCGCGGAGCTGATTGTCAATACGGCGGGACTCATGCCGTTCGGTGCCGATGATGACCAAGCCGCCCGCAGCACGAACCTTTTCCGCCTCATCCCGGATCTCTGCTTTGTATTTTGCCAGCAGTTCCTCATACTTCTCACGGACAGCCAGAATCTCAGGATCATCCGTCTCAGCATAAGAATCGGCTTCTGCCAGCAGCTCCTCGGTGTAATCCAGCTTCCGCAGTTCATTTTTCGCCATGAACTCGGCATTGCCGCCCAGCACGATATCCGTACCACGGCCTGCCATATTGGTGGCGATGGTAACCGCGCCGAACTTGCCCGCCTGTGCCACGATCTGTGCTTCCTTCTCATGATACTTGGCGTTCAGCACGTTATGGGGCACGCCTGCCTTTTTCAGCAGCTTGCTGAGGATCTCACTCTTTTCAATGGATACCGTACCAACCAGCACCGGCTGACCCTTGGCGTGGCACTCGATAACCTGATCGATGATGGCCTTGAACTTGCCCATCTCGGTCTTGTAGACCACATCCGTCCGGTCAATGCGGGCGATGGGACGGTTGGTGGGAATCTCGACCACATCCAGCTTGTAGATAGCGGCGAATTCCTCTTCCTCGGTCAGTGCCGTACCGGTCATGCCGGACAGCTTATCGTACAGGCGGAAGAAATTCTGGAAGGTGATGGTCGCAAGCGTCTTGCTCTCACCGGCAACGGTAACACCTTCCTTAGCTTCGATGGCCTGATGCAGTCCCTCATTGTACCGGCGGCCGTACATCAAACGGCCTGTGAACTCGTCGACAATGATGATCTGCCCATCCTTGACCACATAGTCAATATCCCGCTTCATCAGACCCCGGGCCTTCATGGCCTGGTTCAAATGGTGGGACAGCGTCGTATTTTCTGCATCCGCCAGGTTTTCCACTCCGAAATACTTCTCGGCCTTGGCGATACCTTCTGCAGTCAGGGACACGGTGCGGGCTTTTTCATCCACAAAGTAATCGCAGTCGTAATCATCCTGCACTTCCTTCTCATCGGTCTTTGCAAAGACCTTCCGGCGCAGGGTAGAAACAAAGTAATCCGCCATCTCATACAGCTTGGAGGATTCCTCGCCCTTGCCGGAGATGATCAGGGGGGTACGGGCTTCGTCGATCAGAATGGAGTCCACCTCGTCCACGATGGCAAAGGCATGCCCCCGCTGGACAAGCTCCTGCTTGTAGATGGCCATATTGTCACGAAGGTAATCAAAGCCCAGTTCATTATTGGTGCAGTAGGTAATGTCGGCGGCATAGGATACCCGGCGCTCGGCGGGAGTCATGCCCGGAATGATCAGGCCAACAGACAGACCCATGTAGCGGTAGACCTTACCCATCCACTCCGAGTCACGCTTAGCAAGATATTCGTTCACAGTGACCACATGGACACCCTGTCCAGTCAGCGCGTTGAGGTAACAGGGCAGAATCGCCACCAACGTCTTGCCTTCACCGGTCTTCATTTCCGCAATTCGCCCCTGATGCAGCACAATACCGCCAATGAGCTGAACCGGATAGGGCTTCATGCCCAGAACGCGCCAGGCCGCCTCCCGGATAGCGGCAAACGCCTCCGGCAGCAGATCATCCAGATCCTCGCCCTGGGCTATGCGCTCCTTAAATTCAGCCGTTTTTCCCTTCAGCGCCTCTTCACTGAGGGCAGCGTATTCCTTCTCCAGTCCCAGAATCTTGTCCACCGTGGGCTGGATCTTCTTGATCTCCCGCTGAGAGCGGGTGCCAAACAGTTTTGTAATGAGTCCCATATCGTTTCTCCTTATCGAAGTCATTCTTCATTAGGCCATAGGCATGGATTTTATCCATTATACCACACCGCTTCGGAAAATAATAGATGATTTTGTAAACATTTTGCCCTTCTGATGCTGCAAAAAAGCTGCCGCGCGAGCGGCAGCTTTTGATGTATCACCATTAGAAGCAGTACTTCCCAACCAGACCGATCGCCAGCAGCAGAACCGGATAGGCCAGATAATTGACGATCTTATTCTCCTCACCGGGTTCCTCATTGTAGAAGTGAACCATCAGGAAGGTGATGGGAGCAGCAAGATAGAAGAGCGAGAACGCGGTACACAGGAACATCGCCGCGCAGCCGCCCAAAATCTGCCATGTGCGCTTTTTGCGCAGAAGCCACAGCACCGTCACCATCACAACAACAGCCGCGGCATCATGGATGCGCAGCATCTCGACCCAGAAGATCGCGATAACAACCACCAGAATTTTAATCAAAATATTCTTGATGCTTGTTCCGGCGTAGTAACGGAGCAGATAAAGCACGATCAGCGCCAGCACCATACCAAACACAGGGTTGCGGCTGTCCAGATCGATCCACTTGCCGCTCATGGCCAGGTTGAACGGAATTTCGCTCAGCACCGCCACGCCCGCGACGCGAAGGATATAATTCTTCAGGCTGGAGGTGTGCAGGAAGCCTTCCACCAGCAGGAAGGAGAAGATGGGCACACCGCAGGCCAACACAAACTGCAGGACGATTGCGACGGTAGCCAATGCCAGGTTTTCGGGGTTTTCCATCAGCTTCAGCAACTGCTCACCGGAATTGATGCCGACACCCAGATAACCGTTCTGGAGAATGCACTGTCCTGCCGTTCCCAAGGCGATAAACAGCAGTCCCCAGATGCGGATTGCCTGACGGGATGTGCCTCTGGGTCTATTCAGGGGTAGATTGTTCATAGAGTTGGGCTCCTTTGAGGGTATAAATAGATCAGGGATCTTGTAAAAGCCGATATTCCCGTGCGAAGATCGGTTTTTAGAAGATTCCGGAGCAAGAAGGCCCTTCCCGCCTTTCTGTGGCAGGAAGGGCGCAATGAAAATGATTACTTGCTGGGAACCAGAACAGCGACGCCATAGGCGGGCATATTCAGGGTGGTGCCGTCCATCGCAACGGACTCGCCATTGGCGGACAGAGTCGCCACCAGTTTCCAATCCGCATAAGCGGACAGGTCAACCTTCGCGCCAGCCGTGTCGTCATCAATGTTCATCAGAATGATGCACTCCTCATCGTTCCACGTCTTGCGCATCGCGCTGACACAGCCCACATTCAGAGCGGTCTCAGCCGTGATTGCACCGTGGGAGATGACAGGAAGGGCGTTGCGAATGGCAATGGCCTCCCGGTAGTAGTTATACACCGAGCTGGCATTCTGCTGCTGCTCGACCAAGCTGCCCATGGGGTAGCCAACATCAGGCAGGCTGCACTCAGGAGGCAGATTGGTGGTGCCGTTATTGCGCTCAGCATTCCAGTACATCGGTGCCCGCTTGGAAGGATCGTTACCGCTGCCAGGCATTCCGATCTCCTCGCCGTAGTAGATGAACACGCTGCCGCTCATGAAGATATTCATAGCCGCAGCCATCTTGATACGGAGCTCATCACCGGAAACAAATCCGTAGATACGGCCAACATCGTGGTTGCTCAGGAAGGGAGCATCGATATAATTGGGGTTGTTTTCGGAATAAGCCTTGTTTGCGGTCTGCAAAGCAGTTGCCCAACTGTTTACCATCGAGCTGTTGCCGCGGCCGTTGACGACCTTTACCAGCTTACCGTCCGAGTTGCCGAAGGGGTAATTAAAAATGCTGGTAAAGCCGCTCTCATAATAGCTGCTGATAATGACATGGCTGTTTTCCCACACTTCAGCAACCATATACGCATCGGGCTTGATGGAAGTCGCGGTCTGCTGCAGCCAGTTCAGAACTTCAACGTTCTTGCTGACTGCGCCGGTGTAGAATTCCTTCGCCGCATCCACACGGAAACCGGCGACACCCTTATTGAGCCAGAATTCCATAACCGCCTTGACATCCTGACGCATATCCTCGCTGGCCCAGTTCAGGTCGGGCATGGCCGTGCTGAACTGGCACTCATAGTAATAGTTCTTGGAACCGGAAACTTTACTGTAGCCAGTCTTCGCCTCGGTGGCAAAATTGTAATAACCGAAGTACTTACAATCTTCCACATTGCCCAGCTCACCCGCGTCCAGTCCCCGAATATACTCACAAGCCTGCGTAAACCAGGTATTGTTGTAGCCGGAATGATTAACGACCAGATCAAGGATTACGTGGATATCACGCTTTTCGCACTCGGCCATCAGAGCATCGAAATCCTCCATGGTGCCGTACTGCGGGTCAATGCCGTAGTAGTCATTGACATCATACTTGTGGTAAGAATTGCTGGGATGAATCGGCATCAGCCAAATACCATTGATGCCCAGCTCCTCCAGATAATCCAGCTTGGAAATGACACCCTGCAGATCGCCGATGCCATCGCCGTTGGAATCGCAGAAGGAGTAAACGAAGATCTCGTACCAGGTGCGGTAGTTGTCATCGGGGCTGGTGCCCAGCTGCGCGTACTGCGCCAGACGCTCCTCCAGCAGCGCCAGCTCGTCCGGTTCCGTTGGTTCCGTAGTAGGAGAGCTGGTGGGCGTACAGCCCACCAGCATCATAACAACTAATACGAAACACAGCAGCTTCTTCAAGTGCCGTGCCATAGGCAATTAACCCTTGACAGAGCCGGACATGGCTTCCTGATAGAACTTCTGCGTGATGATGAACAGGATGGAGATGGGGATCGCCACCAGAACAGCACCGGCGCAGAAACGAGTGAACCAGTTGCCGATACGCTCCAGAGTCAGCATGGTATACAGGCCGATGGAGACGGTGTAGAACTGCTGATTGGTACGGCAGATCAGCTTAGCGAAGATGAAGTCACACCAGGGACCCATGAACGCGGTGATGATCTGGTAAACCAGCATGGGCTTACACAGAGGCAGCGTGATTCTGGTGAAGGTCTGCCACTTGGTCGCACCGTCCAGATAAGCAGCCTCGTCCAGAGCCTTGGGAATGGTATCCATATAGCCCTTCATGACATAGAAGCCGGTACCGGCACCGGAGGAGAAGCAGATGATCAGAGCCAGGGGGATCATGTTGCCCTCGGTCAGCCCCAGCGCTTTCAGCAGGAAGTAGGTAGCGGTCATGGACATGAAGCCAGGGAACAGGGTGATGACCATGGCCATATTCATATAGGGCTTACGCATCTTCCACTTCAGACGGCTCATGCAGTAGGAAACCGCCAGCACAAAGAACGTGCTGATAACACAGGAGCAAATGGAGATAATCAGCGTGTTCAGGAACATGCGGGGGAAGCTCAGAACAGCCGTGTCGGTAAACAGCTTGATGTAGTTATTGATGGTGTACTGAGCGGGGAAAAAGAGGGAGTAGTCGTTACTGTGGTTGAGGCCGCCGCGCAGACTCTGCGCAATCAGATACACAAAGGGCAGGACCCACACAACCGCCACGATTGCCAGGAAGATATGGACAATAATGTCCACAGTAATTCTCTTGGCCTTAACAGAGCTGGAAAGTTTATTCTTAGCCATTATTTAAAGCCCTCCTCGTCTTTGTAAGAGCCGGAGCTGCGGTAGGTCACCAGAGAAACGATTGCCAGGACGATGAAGGTGAAGATACCGATGACCGCTGCCAAGTTATATTGCTGTCTCTCTACACTCAGACGGTACAGCCAGGTAACCAGCAGGTCGGTCTTACCAGCGGAGCCTTCCAGTGTGAACGGGCCACCGCCGGTCAGCAGGAAGATAACGTTAAAGTTATTGATATTGCCAGTGAAGGAGGTGATGATGTAAGGCGTCATGACGAAGATCATGTAGGGCAGCGTGATGTTCAGGAACTGCTGCACCACATTGGCGCCATCGATTCTCGCCGCCTCATACAGATCGGCAGGGATATTCTTCAGGATACCGGTAACCTGCATGACAGTATAGGGAATACCGACCCACAGGTTCGCAACGATAACGAAAATTCTCGCATTGGTTGCAATGGACAGGAAGCGAATCTTCTCGCCGCCCATACTCTGCAGCATCGTGTTCAGGATGCCGTTATCGTCAAACATCTTGTTAATGATCAACAGAGAAATGAACTGAGGAACCGCGATGGTGAAGGACAGCATGGTACGCCAGAAGCCCTTGATCCGGGTGGTGGGCCGGTTGATGATCATGGCCATGAAGGTACCCAGGAAGAAGTTCAGGAACGTAGCGAAGAATGCCCACACCAGAGTCCAGCCCAGAACGGACCAGAACTGCTTGGCAATGACATTGCCAGACTGGAAGAGCTGAGCGAAGGTTTCGAGGCCGACCCAGTCGAACAGGTTCAGCTTATCGCCCACCTCAGAATAGTTTGTAAACGCCATGCAGATCATGTAGACCAGAGGAATAATGGTGAACACGACCAGCGCAACAAAAGGCGGAGTCATCAGAAGCTTATGGATGTTCTCATCGAACAGCGCCTTAACGTCCTCAACAAAGGTATAGACCTTCTTGCCGGACTTCTTGTTGGACAGCGCCTGATAGCCGCTGCGGACAGAGGCGCGCCAAATCACCAGGAATGCCAGGATAATAAAGGCGAACACCACACCATACAGCAGGATCAGCTGAGAGCGGTCGCCAAAGACAGTCACATAGACCATCTCATTTTCATCAAAGACCGTAGCATCTGCACGATCACCCAGAGAGGGAAGCATCTGAATCCAGCCGATGCCGCTATGGGCAACACCGGAAATATCAGGGATCATCGGAATCGCCAGCAGGCAGATCACACCGACTTCGATGGCCAGGAACAGCAGACCCTTGATAAACTGGCCCGCCACGATATTGCCAAGACCCATGACCAGGCAGGAAAGCCAGACAACAGGGCCGCCGTTTTTCAGAGCGCTCAGCAGAGAGGTGGGATTCTTTTCTCTCTTCCGGGCGGCATCTGCTTTTGTCAATTGATTAGACACGTAAACGTCTCCCTTCTTACTTATCACTATCTAAAAATGGCGGCGGCCAGAGTTATCCAGCCGCCGCCAGGTGCTCTTAGTTAAGCGGGATGAAATTCTTTAAGATTACAGGGCGTCAGCGTTCATCTGCTCCATCATCTGGTCGACAGCCTGAGTGTAGTTATCCAGGTTGTAGTCGCCATTGAAGATGTTGGCAGCGAAGACCTTAACGGGATCCCAGTACTTGCCCATCTCAGGCAGAGCGGACTGAACAACAGCGTTGTTCTGCATCGTGGCGATCTCAGCAACAGCCAGAGGATCAGCCTTGATGGTCTCGTTGTTGGCCAGGTTCTTGTGAGCGGGGATCACGCTACGCATGTTGTAACGCTCCAGCTGAGCTTCCTCGGAAGCCAGGAAAGCAGCGAACTCGGTGCAAGCCTTCTGCTTGCCGGAAACGGAACCGGAGTTGGGGTTAACGCCAACACACTTGGTGCCGCCCAGAGCGGTCATCTTGTAGGTCTCACCCTCGAAGGTGAAGGTGGGCAGGGGAGCGATACCCAGGTTGTCACCCAGAGCAGCCTTCAGGCCGGTCTCGCCGCCGTAGGACCAGGAACCGGAGAAGATGGCGTCAGCAGTGCCGTCGCTCAGCTTACCAGCGTCCATGCCGCCGAAGATAGCCTTACCGGAGTTGACCAGGCCAGCCAGCTCGATCATGTAACGAGCAGCCTTGTAGCCCTTCTCGCCGCCGAAGTCGATGCCGGCATCAGCGTCGTTACCAGCAGCGCCGAACACGGAGCCGCCGCAGCCCAGGAAAGCCCAGCCAGCGTTCCAGCCGTCGTTCATGGGCAGAACGACCATACCCTTCTCCAGCATGGTGTTCAGGGACTTGACATCTTCCTCAGTGTAGACAGTCTTGTCGTAGTAGGTGAACCAAACGTTGTTGGTCACAGGGAAACCATAGATGCCGCCATCGGTGTGGGTGACGGTGTTGATGCTGAACTCGGTGTTGTCGTTCTTAACCTGCTCCAGGAAAGAGCCACCCAGCCGGGACAGACCACCAGCGGTGATCAGCTCGCCCATCTGGTCGTTAGCGAACATGTAAACGTCAGCGGAGTCGGTGACATCGGTGACGACGTTAGTCTTAGCGTCGCCCTCGGAGCAGGACTCGTTGACCCACTGGATCTTGTACTCGCGATGGGCAGCCTCGAAAGCCTTCTCCATCTTGTCGAGCCAGTTGTTGTCGGCAGCCTGGTCCTCAGCGGGAGTCCAGACTCTAATCGTGAACTCCTTAACGGTGTTGTCGCCGCTAGGAGCAGTGGTGGTACCGGGAGTCTGGGTAGATGCGCAAGCAGCCATGCTCAGAACCATCAGAACAGCCAGCACCAGTGCAAGAATCTTCTTCATTGCGATTTTCCTTCCTTTTTAAGTATTTTTTATTTTAACTGCGCTTACGCAGTCAAAACCGTTTTCAGAACGCTCAGGGCGTAATGAACCCACAGCATTTCAGTGTTTTTGATTGTATCACACAGGGTTTCATCTGTCAATCACCGTTTGTGCATAATCAGCAATATGGACAATTGGCAATTTGCACCTTTGTGCAGTTTTACAATCGCTTCCGGACGTTTTCTCCGCAGTTCCTCCCCCGCCGCGAAGCGTCCCCCGCGGCGCTCCTGGTCGTGCGCAGGGGGCTTCCCTCAAAAAACGCGCTGCACCTTTTCGGGTCTGCGGAATAACATGGAATGTACGGCGAAGGCCGTAACAAAATCTTTCTTGGAGGTAACGATTATGTGTGGTAATTCTTGGGGCGGTAACGGTTGCTGGTGGATCATCATCCTGATCCTGCTGTTCTGCTGCTGCGGCAATGGCAACAACCTGGGCTGCGGCTGCGAAAATAACAACAATAACTGCGGCTGCTGCTAAAGCGCACATGGGTGCCCCTCATGGGGCACCCAATTTTTATGCCCGGAATAATTCCCCTGCTCTGGGGCATTCTACTGCCAAAGAGGTGACACGAACTTGATCTTATACTATTTTCGGACGGCGATTCTGTATCTTATCCTCATTGCCAGTGTGCGGATCATGGGCAAACGGCAGGTAGGACAAATGGAACCGTCGGAATTTGTGGTGACCATGCTGGTGGCAAATTTGGCTTCCATCCCCATGCAGGACGAAGGCATCCCCCTGTTTTCCGGACTGGTGCCCATTCTGACCGTGCTGGGTGCGGAGCTGGTATTGTCCACCCTTTCCATGGGTTCCATTCGGCTGCGCAAGCTCCTGTGCGGGAAACCGGTCATTCTGATTGAAAACGGTCATATCCTGCAGGAAAATCTGCGGCGCACCCGAATCACGGCCGATGAACTCACCGGCCACCTGCGTTTAAAGGAGGTACTGGACTTAAAAACCGTCCAATACGCTATTCTGGAGACCAACGGCGACCTGTCCGTCTTCCTCTACCCCGCCGATCAGCCCGCCTCCGCAAAGGCCGCGGGCATTCAGGCCGGAAAGCAGTCTCTGCCGGTGACCGTCATCGACGACGGACGCTTGCTGCGCGAAAACCTCCCTCTGGTAAAAAAGGACGAGGCCTGGGTGGACAAGGTGCTGCGCAGCCATAACGCCACCCGGAATGAAACATTCCTGCTGACAGTGGACGGTATGGACAAGATACTGTGGCTTCCGAAGGAGGGGCGGAAATGAAACGGTTTTGGATCGGAGCGGCACTTCTGCTGGGTCTGCTGGCCGCAGGCATTTGGTCCATGACCGCCATGGATTCCGTCCACAGCGCCATCTCGGATGATCTGCGCGCATCTGCTCAGGCAGCGCAGTCTGAGCACTGGGATCAGGCAGACACGCTGGCTGCATCCGCCGCTTCACATTGGAAAGAATCCTGGCGCTTCAGTGCCGCCATGGCGGATCACACTTCTCTGGATGAGATCGAAGCGCTCTTTGCGCAGGCAGAGGTGTACCGTCAAAACCGGGAGCGCATCGCTTATTCCGCCACCTGTGCCCAGCTTTCCAAGCTCATAGAGGCATTGGAAGAAGGCCATAGCCTGAGCTGGTGGAATCTGCTTTGATATTGGCACGGTAAATTGTTGTTTGCGATAGTAAATATGTCGCCCCGATGGGGCGACAGCGCCCTGCGGGCGCAATACCTTCCCCCGAGGGGAAGGTGGCCCGGCGAATGCCGGGTCGGAAGAGGAATGGCGACATCCTACGAG
>CANBCW010000023.1 GCA_947367115.1 uncultured Clostridia bacterium
ATTCTTGGTTTATCCATGGATGAGTTGGGGGCAGAGTCGGACATAGATTAAAGGGGCTAAAATGACGCGCGCGGCGAACCATCGCAGCGCGCTTCTTTTATTCAGATACGACGCAGCATTCTTCAATGCCGTAGTAACGGAAGTGTTGTACCGTTTCCTCATCAATCTGCTCTCCGCAGACGATGATTGGCACCGCCGGAGGACAGCCCACCGTGGCAGCGGCAAGAACTCTGCCGATGCTGTCTGATACGCAGATGGTTTCAAAGGGGGATAGGGCAGCCGCGCGGATCCCCATGACGCGTTTAGCTATGTGAAGATGTGGCGGGCGGTCTGACAAAGCAGGACACCGGGGAATGCCAACGAGGGCTTTTTCCAGTCGGTTCAGCCCCTCATCACCGGTTTCAGGTGTGACCATCAGCACCAGATAGTCGGGGTCGGAGAATTCGCATTCAATATGCGCCTTCCGCAAAAGGTCAGCCAGTTCAGTACCGTAATAGCCGCAGCGCTTTGCGTCTATGGTCAGTTTGATCGGTTCGCTGCCCGAAAAAACAAACCCATGTGCAGCCAGCCTTGCTTTACAGCCTTGCACAGCCTTGACGGCTGCCGAGAGCCGTTCCCTGTAACCGTCGGACAAATACTGATTTGCCGCGTCCAGAGATTGCAGGATCAGGTAAGAAGGACTGGTGGAACCAAACAGTGCCAGCACGTTTTTGGCATAACCGCTCAGGGCAGGGGAGGTGTGCAGATAGGCACCGCCAGTGAGCACCGGCAATGTCTTATGGGCGGAGTCGCAGCACAGATCCGCGCCCAAATCCATGGGATGAAGAGAGCCGGGGAGAAATTTCAGATAGGAACCGTGGGCGTTATCCACGATAAAAAGGCAGCCGTGGCGGTGTGTTGCTTCCGCTAAAGCGGCAATATCTAGCATATTGCCCAGATAATCCGGACTGGTCACATAAACTGCAGCGGGTTTTTCGGACATATTCGCCAACGCCCTGTCCAAATCCTCGGCGCTGATGCTGCAGGAAAGATATGAATTAGAATCCTCAGGATACAGCCATTCGATATCCATATCCAGCAGAGCCGCGGCGTGGAGCAGTGCTTTGTGGGCATTGCGCCCGGCGGCGATCAAAGGCTGTCTGCCGGTACGTTTTGCGTGGAGCAGACACAGGTACAGCATAGCCTGGATGCAGTGGGAAGACCCTCCTGTGGAATAAAAAGTGGGGCATCCAAACAGGGCAGAGGCGTTTGCTTCACTTGCGGCGATGATGCCGTTTGCTTCATACAGACTGTCGGCACCGGCGATCTCAGTAATGTCAAGATGTTCGATGCCAAGCGGCCCCGCACCTTTGTGGCCGGGCATATGCAGCCGCAGGGTGCCGCTTTCGGTGTAGCGGCGGACAAAGTCGCAGATGGGGGTATCCATCAGCCGTTTCCTTCCAAGGCTCTTGCCACGGCGACCATGATGGCGCACTCCATCCGCTTGCGGAACAGGTCGCAGCCATATTGATAGACACCCTTAACGGAGCCGGTGGAGTGATAGGCGTTGGCAGCGCACCCGCCGGAGCAGTACAGCTTTGCCCAGCAGTCGCGGCATTCCGGGCGGGAGTAGACATTGCAGGACATAAATTCATCCTGAATGGCGGTGTTGCTGACACCGTCCCAAATATTACCGAGCCTGAACTTTTCATCACCTACGAATTGATGGCAGGGGTACAGGTCGCCCCAGGGGGTGACCGCCATATACTCCGTTCCGCTGCCGCAGCCGGAGATTCGCTTGTAAATGCAGGGGCCGCCCTTCAAATCAATCATGTAGTGGTAGAAGGTGAAGGGTCTGCCCTCCTTGTCCCGCTGCAGCATCAGCTCAGCCAGCTTCTCATACTGCTCCATAACGATGGCCTTATCCGCTTCCGTCAACTCAGAAGGATCGCCGGGGGCGCACACCACAGGCTCCATGCTCAGTTCCGTAAAGCCAAGATCCAGCATCTGCTGGATGTCCTTGAGAAAATCAGGGTTGGCGTGGGTGAAGGTGCCGCGCATGTAGTAGTTCTTGCCGCCCCGAGCCTCCACGAATTTCTGGAACTTGGGTACGATTCGCTCCCAGCTTCCCTTACCGGCGTAGTCCACACGATAGCGGTCGTGGATCTCCTTCCGGCCATCCAGACTCAGAACGACATTACTGCATTCCCGATTAGCAAAATCGATCACATCATCGTTGACCAGCATGCCGTTGGTGGTCAGGGTAAAGCGGAAATTCTTGTTATGTTCCTTTTCAATGCTCCGGGCGTAAGCAACCAGATCCTTGACCACCTGGAAGTTCATCAGCGGCTCACCGCCGAAAAAGTCTACCTCCAGATTGCGCCGGGAGCCGGAATTGGCCACCAGGAAATCCAGAGCCTGCTTGCCAACCTCAAAGCTCATCACCGCTCGCTCGCCGTTATACTTACCCTGACTGGCAAAGCAGTAGGAACAATTCAGGTTGCAGGTGTGAGCGATATGCAGGCATAGAGCCTTGACAACACCGGCGGTCTTCTGCTTCAGCTTGCCCGCCATGGGCTCGTAGTTGTCCGGCACGAACAGCTTGCCCTGCTCTTTCAGTATGACCACCTGATCATAGCATTCGGTGAGATCACCGGCGGTGATATCCGTCCGTCCGGCATACTTTTCTGCCATGGCAGCGAGGATATCCTCCCGGCTGTTAGTTTCAAACATGGCAATGATATCGTAGGCGACTTCATCCACCGCGTGAACAGCGCCGGAACAGATATCCAGCACGATATTGTAGCCGCCCAGTTTATATTGATGTACCATAAGTGCTTCCTCCATAAAAAATGCCGCCATGCTGGCGGCATTTTTTGCTTTGCAATTACTCGCCCTTGTTCTCGCAGGCCTGGTTGGCAATGCCGCAGCTGGTCTTACAAGCAGACTGGCAGGAAGTCTGGCACTCGCCGCAACCGCCGTTTTTGGCGCTGTCGCACAGGTTACGAGTCTCAATGGTCTTGATGTGTTCCATAATGGTAACCTCCATAAGATAGTTCGACTTATTTTAACATATACAGGTGGAAAAGTCAATATTCGCCCGGGGGAATTATTTGCCGGCAAGGTCAGATAAATTGTTGTTTGGCGCACGAAGAAACGCTGTCATTGCGAGGCCCGCAGGGCCGTGGCAATCCCCCACGGCGATGCGCAAATGTTACGATAACCACCGAAAATGCCGGAAGAACCGGGGGATTGCCAGAAGGTGAATTGCCCCGAAGGGGCAAGAGAGGCCACCCTGGGGTGCGCCAGTGTCTAGCCCCGCAGGACTGTGCAAGCGAGCAACCGATGCGCCAGCATCGGCTCTTAGCGAGTCGCAGCGCACTGGCTCGCAATGACATATTTCTTTTTTTGTGTGCCAATAACTCCGTAAACACCAATTCCGCCCACCAGATACAATATGTGCCAAATGCACAAAAGATGCTTTACTTTTGGCTGCCGCTATGGTAAACTTGTTTCGACAAATTAACTGACGCGGAAGGGGGAGACCCTGACGGGAAAGGAATGCCATACAGTCTTTGATCCACGGTGGTGGGCCTTGGTCGGCGTTCCCTTTTCGGGAGCGCCGCGTTCTATTTTGGAGGTCAGTATGGATAATCGAATCGCATTGCTGGGGATTGTGGTGGAGAATGAAGGTTCGGTGGAACCCTTGAACCGGCTTCTTAGTGAGTATAAACAATATGTTGTGGGACGTATGGGCATACCATACCGTCAACGCGGTGTGAACCTGATCAGCATTGTTCTGGACGCGCCGGGGGATGCCATCAGCTCCCTGTCCGGCAAATTGGGGATGCTGCCGGGGGTCAGTGCCAAAACCTTATACGCCAAACTGCCGGAGAATGGATCATGAGGGCGCTGATCGAAAAGCTGGAGCGTGAACACACGTTATCAGCAGTGGAGTTTACGGCGCTCATTGAGGGGAGAAATGAGACAGCAGCCGAACTGCTTTTTGAGAAGGCGGTCGCCCAGAGACAGAAATATTATGGGAAGGACGTTTATTTACGAGGTCTCATCGAGTTTACGAATTACTGCAAAAACGACTGTTACTACTGCGGTATTCGGCGCTCCAACCGACATGCTCAGCGCTACCGGCTGACGAAGGAAGACATACTGGACTGCTGCCGGATGGGCTATGCATTGGGTTACCGCACCTTTGTTTTGCAGGGTGGGGAGGATCCGTGGTATACCCCGGAGCGGATCGAAGATCTGGTACGTTCCATTAAAAAAGAGTATTCCGACTGCGCTGTGACCCTTTCCGTTGGGGAACACTCCCATGCGGTATATCAAAGCTGGTTCAATGCTGGGGCTGACCGATATCTCCTCCGGCATGAAACGGCTGATCCAAACCATTACAGTAGTTTGCATCCTGAAGCAATGTCGCTGGAAAACCGGCTTCGCTGCCTGTGGGATCTGAAGGAGATCGGATATCAGGTAGGCTGCGGCTTTATGGTGGGATCTCCGGGGCAGAATGCGGAGCATTTGGCGAAAGATTTGCTGTTTATTCGGACATTGGAGCCTCACATGGTGGGCATCGGCCCCTTTATTCCTCAGAAGGATACGCCCTTTGGAAAGGAAACCGCCGGAACGCTGGAGCTGACGCTTTACTTGCTTGCGATCATCCGCCTGATGCTGCCGGAGGTGCTGCTGCCAGCCACTACAGCCTTGGGAACCATTCATCCCATGGGGCGGGAAAAGGGAATTCTGGCCGGAGCCAATGTATGTATGCCCAATTTGTCACCAACCAGTGTTCGGAAAAAATACGCATTGTATGACAACAAGATCTGCACCGGTGACGAAGCCGCTGAGTGCGTCCAATGCCTGTGCCGCCGCATTGAGCGAATCGGTTACAAGACCGCGGCAGGCCGTGGCGACCATATTCGTATAGAGAGGAAATGATTAGCTATGTATGATCCGAAATCTATGAAGGCCGAGGAGTTTATCGACCACCAGGAAATTCTGGATACCCTGGCCTATGCCGCTGCCCATAAAACAGACGCGGCCTTGATCGGCTCCATCATTGAAAAAGCCCGGCTGCGCAAAGGGCTTTCCCACCGGGAGGCCTCCGTCCTGCTGGCCTGTGAGTTGGAGGAGAAAAATCAGGAAGTTTACGCCCTGGCGGAGCAGATCAAAAAGGACTTTTACGGCAACCGCATCGTCATGTTCGCGCCGCTGTACCTTTCTAATTACTGCGTCAACGGCTGCCTGTATTGTCCATACCATAAGAAAAACACCCACATTCCCCGGAAAAAGCTGACCCAGGAGGAGATCCGGGCGGAGGTCATTGCGCTGCAGGATATGGGGCACAAGCGCTTGGCGCTGGAGGCCGGTGAGGATCCGGTCAATAATCCGCTGGAGTATATCTTGGAGTCGATCAAGACCATTTACTCCATTAAACACAAAAACGGTGCCATCCGCCGGGTGAATGTCAACATCGCTGCCACGACTGTAGAAAATTACCGCAAACTCAAGGATGCGGGGATTGGCACCTATATTTTGTTCCAGGAAACTTATCATAAGGAAAGCTACGAGCATCTGCATCCCACCGGCCCAAAGAGCAATTATGCCTACCACACGGAAGCCCACGACCGGGCTATGCAGGGCGGCATTGATGATGTGGGGCTGGGCGTGCTGTTTGGCTTGGAGCTTTATCGTTACGAATTTGCGGGTCTGCTGATGCACGCGGAGCATCTGGAAGCGGTGTTTGGTGTAGGCCCTCATACCATCAGCGTGCCGAGAGTATGTCCCGCCGATGACATTGACCCCGGCGAATTTGACAACGGCATTTCCGATGAGACCTTTGAGAAGATCGTGGCCTGCATCCGGGTGGCAGTGCCTTACACCGGCATGATCATTTCCACGCGGGAAAGCCCCAAGGTTCGTCAGCGGGTGCTGCATCTTGGTATCTCTCAGATCTCCGGGGGCAGCCGCACCAGTGTGGGCGGCTACACATTGCCGGAGCCGGAAAATGACACGGCTCAGTTTGATCTTTCCGACCACCGCACGCTGGATGAAGTGGTGAAGTGGCTGATGGAGATGGGCTATATCCCATCCTTCTGCACTGCCTGCTATCGGGAAGGACGTACCGGTGACCGGTTTATGAGCTTGTGCAAGTCCGGGCAGATCAACAACTGCTGTCTGCCTAACGCGCTGATGACCCTGAAGGAATACCTGATGGATTACGCCGCTCCGGCGACGAAGGAGATCGGTGAAAAGCTGATCGCGTCCCTGCTTGGGGATATCCCCAGAGAACGCACCAGACAGATCGTGACAGAACGCCTGGAGCGCATCGCCAACGGCGAGCGGGATTTCAGATTTTAATTGTTGTTTGCAGTAGTTTTCGTACGACACCTATACAATGCGTGCCCTATACAACATGGATGTAAAACAATAATCTATCCTACAAAAAGCAAGGAGCAAGGAGCGTATCTATGAGCAGCCTGAATCAAACACCCTCCGGGGAGCGGATCCATATTGCCTTCTTTGGACGACGTAATGCGGGGAAGTCCAGCCTGGTCAATGCATTTACTGGGCAGGAAATGGCCATTGTTTCTGACGTAAAGGGAACTACCACCGATCCGGTGTCCAAGGCCATGGAGCTGCTGCCTCTTGGCCCGGTGCAGATCATCGATACTCCCGGTATCGATGATGAAGGGGAGCTGGGGACTCTGCGGGTTCGCAGGACGCGGCAGGTGCTGAACAGGACGGATCTTGCCATTGTTGTTGCCGACGCTGCCCAGCCCATAGGGGAAGCGGAAGAGGAACTGCTTACTATGATTCGGGCAAAAAATATCCCTTATATTTGGGTGCGGAATAAGGCCGATCTGTTGGAGCAGATCCCGGAAGATGGTTTTTATGCCAGTGCGAAAACAGGCTATCATATCCATGAGCTGAAAGAACTTGCGGCAAAAACTGCGCTGCGCGAGGAAACGAAACGCCCACTGGTCTCAGATCTTCTCGCCCCCGGTGATGTGGCTGTGTTGGTGGTGCCCATTGATAAGGCAGCGCCCAAGGGAAGGCTGATCCTGCCCCAGCAGCAGACCATCCGGGATATTCTGGAGGCGGGGGCATCCGCGCTGGTATGCAGAGATACGGAGCTGGTGGATACATTGGCCAAGCTGGTGCAGCCACCGAAAATGGTCATCACGGATTCTCAGGTATTTGGTAAGGTAAGCAAGATGGTATCGAAGGAGATTCTCCTGACATCCTTTTCTATCCTGATGGCTCGATACAAAGGAGATCTGCCTTTGACCGTCAGCGGTGTGGCAGCGGTGGACAGCCTGAGAGATGGTGACAAGGTGTTGATTGCGGAGGGGTGTACCCACCACCGGCAATGCGGCGATATCGGCACAGTGAAAATTCCGAACTGGATCCGAAGGCACACCGGTGCGGATCCGGATTTCGTGTTTACTTCCGGCAGCCAGTTCCCGGAGGATGTCAGCGGCTATCAGCTTGTGATCCATTGCGGCGGCTGTACGCTGCCGGAGCGGGAGATGCGGTATCGGCAGCAATGCTGCGCTGATCAGGGAATTCCCATTACCAATTACGGTATCCTGATCGCGTATCTCAACGGTATTCTCCATCGGACGCTGGAACCGTTCCCGGATATTGGAAAACTTCTTAAAGAAATCTGAATTATCAGGGCTTCCGTTGGCGGAAGCCCTGGTTTTTTCTTTGATTTGTTCAAATTATATAGCGTGGCGGTAACATTTCCTGCTGCCGTCTGAGCTTCAATATTCCCACCTTGCCGGATGATTCCCTGACCATCTCCAAGGATTTGGATACGGATGCGCTGGGTACACAGACTTATCAGTTCCGGGTTCTGACTGAGAACGGCGACCTGTATATTCCGGCCAACGCCGCGTATACCCTTACCGGCACCGACGAGGTGGGCTATACCGATGAAAACGGTTTGCCCTGGCTGCAGAGGAAATTACCTCGAATGTGGTGGGTGTCACCAATATGGTGGATATCTCCAAGCTGGGGGTCTTTGACAGACCGGCAGGCTGGCACCGTTCGGTGCGGGCCTGTATGCTATGGTAACGCCCCGGCCTTGCCTGAATGCGAAGCCGGGGCGTAAATGTTTGGTGTTACAGATTCTCGGCTTCATCCAGCCAAATGCGGGCGGAAGCATCGCTGGGCATCTGCCAGTCACCTCTGGGGCCAAGACCCACGGAGCCGACCTTCACACCGTCGGGCTGGCAGTTGCGCTTGAACTGCTGGGTAAAGAACCGGCGGTAGAAGTTCTTCAGCCACTTTTTAATGGTTTCGGCATCAAAGTCCCCTGCAAAGGCTCGGCAGGCCAAGGTGTAGATCTTGGTGGGAGTAAATCCGTAGCGTAGGGCGTAGAACAGGAAGAAATCATGCAAGGCGTAGGGGCCTACCAGATCTTCGGTTTTCTGGGCGATCTTACCTTCCGCATCCGGGGGCAGCAGCTCCGGGCTGATGGGGGTGTCCAGAATATCCATGAGCACATCCCTGGCGGCAGCAAAGTCCGGCTGGGCGGCAATGGCCTCGATGATCCAGCGGATCAGGGTCTTGGGAATGGAGCCGTTGACACCGTACATGCTCATGTGGTCGCCGTTGTAGGTGCACCAGCCCAGGGCAAGCTCGCTCAGGTCGCCGGTGCCCACCACGATTCCGCCGACGATGCTGGCATAGTCCATCAGAATCTGCGTCCGCTCTCGTGCCTGAGCGTTTTCAAAGGTGGCGTTGTGGACGTTGATATCATGGCCAATGTCCTTGAAATGTTGGGTCACAGCCTCCTTGATGGAAATTTCCTTGCTGGAGATTCCTAGCTTGCGCATCAGCTCCCAAGCGTTATTGTAGGTTCGGTCAGAGGTGCCGAAACAGGGCATGGTCACGCCGTAGACGCTGCTCAGGGGCTTGCCCAACTGCCGCATCGCCTCCACACTTACCAGCAGCGCCAGCGTCGAATCCAGTCCGCCAGATATGCCGATGACCGGGTTTGCGTTGATGGTGGCCAGCCGTTGCTTCAATCCCGCCACCTGAATGTTGAAGATCTCCATGCACCGCGCGTCCCGCTCGGCCTTGCTGGACGGTACAAAGGGCAGCTTGCGCAGGGGATAGAGTGTGCCGTCAGAGCGGAGGGGCTGCTCGCAGGGGGCACAGTCCAGTTTTTTAAAATACTGGCTCCGTCTGCGGTCTGCGCGAAGCCGTCCCAGATCGCAGTCCTGTACCAGCATATAGTCCGTGGCGATGAGGGGATCGTTTTCCGTGAGGATTCTTCCGTTCTCGGCAATCAGGCTGTGGCCGGAGTAAACCAGATCGGAAGATGATTCCGTATATCCGGCAGAGCAGAACGCGTATATGCAGTTACAGGATGCAGACCGGGTTTTGATGAGTTCCTTCCGGTAAGCACGCTTGCCCGCAATCTCGTTGGAAGCGGAAAGGTTCAGAATGATCTCAGCGCCGTCAATGGCAAGTTGTATCGAGGGGGAATTGGGTGCCATCAGATCTTCACAGATCTCGATCCCGCCTACGGCACCATCTCCAAATTTAATCGGCAAGCGGGGATCAATGATAATGCTCCAGCAGTCTTCGCTGGAAGCGACCCCCAGCTCCTCGGCAGTAATATATGCATCAAGCTTTTCTCCGGAAGAAAACCAGCGGTGCTCGTTGCCGGGAATATTGGTTTTGGGGATAAGGCCGTGTACAGAGCCGTGACGAATAACGGCAGCGCAGTTATACATCCGGGCTCCCAGCCGGACAGGTGTACCCACCACTACGGTAATCTCCGGGTGCTTGGCAGAACATTCTACAATCTGCTTCAGCCCCTCCTTGACGGCATGATGCAGCGCGTCCTGAAAGAACAGGTCGCCGCAGGAATATCCCGTCAGCGCCAGCTCAGGAAACAGCACGATGTCCGCCTTCTGCGCGTCTGCCTTCTCGATATAGGCGCAGATGTCGGCAGCATTTTTTTTCACGTCGCCCACCTTCACCGGTGGTACGGCGCAGGCAATACGAATAAAGTCCAGCATGGAAATTCCTCCATCCTTAATAAGTTGCCCTTATCATAGCAGGATTTCCACGAAATTGCAATGGTATTCCACGATACGGTTGCTTTTGGCGCGAAATCTTTGGCTCGTGGAAAAAAACTTGCAAAAGGGAGCAAAGTTGGTATAATGGAAATCATATTATGCGAAGTGTACGGTTTTGTACCGGTAATCTGTTGGAGGTGATGGACTGTGAGCATACGGCAGAGGATCGTTCATTATGTCTCCGGGATGCGCCCCAAAAAACTGAATGCCACGCAGATCGTGGCAATTGTGTTCGCCCTGATCATTCTTGCGGGCGCATTTCTTTTAACTTTGCCTGCCGCGTCCCGAACCGGCGTTTCCTGCGGCTTCCGTCCGGCACTTTTTACCGCCACATCCGCCACCTGTGTGACTGGACTTGTGCTGTATGATACATGGAGCCAGTGGAGCGGTTTTGGACAGACTGTGATTATCTGCCTGATCCAATTGGGCGGCCTTGGCTTTATGAGCGTTGCCACCATGGTGGTATTCCTGCTTCGACGGAAGGTGGGGCTGAAGCAGCGTTTGGTCATGGCGCAGGCGTTGAGCCTGAATGATATGGATGGCGTTGTACGGCTGCAGAAGTGGGTCATCGTTGGGAGCTTGTCCATTGAAGCCATCGGCGCGCTGATTTTGACATTGCGTTTTCTGCCGGAGTACGGCTTTGCCACTGCACTGAAATGGGGCGTGTTCCACGCAATATCTGCCTTCTGCAATGCGGGCTTTGATATTTTTGGCTGCATCACTCCAGGCGCGAGCCTGATGGAATTTCAGTCCGATCCGGTTGTCCTGCTGACATTGGGTGCGCTTGTGATCATCGGCGGTCTGGGCTTTCTGGTTTGGGAAGAAGTCGTTCGGGTTCGCCGATTTAGAAAAATGAGCGTGTATACCCGGTTGGTGCTGGTGACAACGCTGGCACTGCTGATACTGGGGACTGTCGGCATTGCAGCGCTGGAGTGGAATAATCCGGCTACGCTTGGCGGTATGTCTTGGGGCGATAAGCTGCTGAACAGCTTTTTTCAGTCTGTCACTGTTCGTACCGCCGGTTTTGCGGCTGTGGATCAGGCCGCACTGACGGACGCGGGAAAGGGCGCAACGATCGTTCTGATGTTGATCGGCGGCTCCTCCGGTTCCACAGCAGGCGGCGTAAAAACCGTTACGATGATGGTTCTGCTGCTGTTCCTCTGGACACGGGCTCGTGGGCGGAGTACGGTATGCGTTTTTCACCGCACCATTCCAAACGGCCAGGTCATGAATGCCATGACGATTGTGGCTATTCTTGTAGGACTTGCCGTGTTTGGCGGCATTTTTATCTCCGCTACCTCGCCGGTGAGCTTTACGGATGGGCTTTATGAGTCCGTATCGGCGCTGGCTACCGTGGGACTGACTGCGGGGGTAACCACGAAGCTCAGTGCAGCGGCTCAGATATTGATGATTGTGTATATGTATTTCGGCCGTGTGGGCGTGCTGACCATCAGCCTTGGCTTCCTGATGGGGCGCGAGGCGGAGGAGCGGTTCCGCTACGCGCAGACGAATTTGCTGATCGGATAAGGAGGATTTCCAATGAAATCGTATGTTGTAGTCGGCCTTGGCCGATTTGGCGCTGAGGTTGCGGTAGCGCTGTGCCGTCTGGGGTGCGAGGTGTTGGCTATGGATATCAGCAGTGAGCTGGTTTCTGAGGTTGCCAATGATGTGACGCACGCAGTGGTTGGTGACGGTCAGGATAAAGAGGTTCTGCGTGCTTTGGGTGCCGGAGAATTTGACTGTGCCATCGTTGCCATCGGCGATGATCTTGCAGCCTCTGTGCTGGCTACTATGAATCTGAAGGAACTGGGCGTGCCGAAGATCATCTGTAAGGCACATAATGAGACCCACCGCCGGGTGTTGGAAAAGCTGGGAGCTGATCAGGTGCTGATTCCTGAACAGGAGCAGGCAAACCGGCTGGCACGGAGCCTGTCTAACCCGAATGTGCTGGACTATATTGAACTGTCTGATGAGTACGGCATTATTGAGGTGCCTGCTCCCACGGTGTGGAGTGGCAAAAGCTTGCGGGAACTGAATGTCCGGGCGAAGCTGGGGGTAAATATCCTCGCTATCCGCCGCAATGGGAGCTTTACCGTATCTCCCGCTGCGGATTTTGCCATCGCCCAGGGCGATGTGATGGTGGTTCTTGGGGACAGCCGTGCGTTAAAGAAGGTGCAAAAGCTGTGAATGAGATCAGAATTACTGCAAGAAAAAATCCCCTGCTGCAGCAGGTACGGCGGCTCTTGAGTTCACGTAAGGAACGGGAAAACGCAGGCTTGTTTGTGGCTGACGGTACGAAGCTCCTGCGTGAAGCGGTGCAGCATTGGCCTGGCCTGGACACGGTGATCCTTTCCGATGGCATCGATGCGGAGGTGCCGGAACATGTGCGGCTCATTCGGGTGCCGGAGGATGTCATGGCCTCCATTTCTCCCATGCAGGCTCCGCAGGGGGCGCTGTTTCTGTGCCGTCTGCCGGAAAAAACGGTGTTCCAGCCAAAGCCCGGTATGCTGCTTCTGGACGGTATTCAAGACCCCGGAAATTTGGGGACTATTTTACGGACGGCGGATGCGCTGGAAGTGCCGGTGGCACTGCTGGAAGGCTGCGCGGATCCTTATAATCATAAAACCGTCCGAGCTAGTATGGGCGCGGTGTTCCGCACCCCGATTGTCACCGCTGCCTGGCAGGAGGTACGAACGGCCTGCGCGGAACAGGAGATTCCTGTGGCTGTGACAGCCTTGAGTGAACGCGCGCGGGATCTGCGGCAGGCCGAATTAAAGAAGATGGCGGTGGTCATCGGCAGCGAGGGGCAGGGCGTAAGGCAGGAGATCCTGAACTGCGCGGACGCGGAACTGATTATCCCCATGAATCCCAACTGCGAGTCGCTGAACGCAGCCGTTGCGGCAGCCATCGTCATGTGGCAGATGAAGCAATAAAGATAGAGAGGAGGCATCCCGGATGCTGGTACATTGGATATGGCTTGCGACCCGCCCCGGTATGAATGACCGGATGAAGGCAGCGGTGCTGGATCATTTTGGAGATCCGGAGGATGCTTTTTACGCCGACAGTACTGCGTATCAAAAGATAGAGGGATTGACGCAGGAGGGGATTGATGCCCTCCGGGACAAGTCCTTAAACGAAGCAAAGAAGATCCTTGCCCAATGTACAGACAAGGATATCGGCATCCTGACTTATCGGGACGCGGCCTATCCGGCGCGGCTTAAGAATATTTCCGACCCACCTCTGGTACTCTACTATAAGGGGCGGCTCCCGGATTTTGACGGACTGCCTGTGATTGCCGTGGTGGGCACCCGGGAAGCGACAGGCTATGGCTTAACCGCTGCCAAGCGAATCGGGTACGGAATTGCCAAATGCGGTGGCGTGGTTGTGTCCGGCCTTGCTTTCGGCATTGACGGTGTGGCTATGAGTGCTGCTTTGACAGCGGGCGGTATGGTGGTCGGTGTTCTGGGGTGCGGTGCCGATGTGGTTTATCCGCTGTCTAACCGTGGGCTGTTTGCAGACACGGAGCGGTGCGGCTGCCTGCTGACGGAGTTTCCTCCGGGGACACCGCCGCACAAATGGAATTTTCCAAAACGCAACCGCATTATCAGCGGCTTGAGCTGCGGTGTCGTGGTAGTGGAGGCACCGGTGCGAAGCGGTTCTTTGATCACGGCTCGTCAGGCGGCAGATCAGGGGCGGGATGTGTTTGTGGTGCCGGGGAATATTGATGTGCCCACCTGTGAAGGCAGCAATGCGCTGCTTCGTGACGGTGCCATTGCGGTACGCTCCGGCTGGGATATTCTCAGCGAGTATCAGTCGCTGTATCCCGACCGGATCCGGAAATTTGACCAAACAGGAACGCAGAGCGCCTATCCTGACGAGGTGGAGCGGGTTCGGGCGGAAACGGAGAAAAAACCTCTAAAGGTGGCACAAAAGCCCAACCTTTTGGATAAAATCAAGGCTCCGAACCGGAAAAAAGATAAAAAAGTCATTGACAACGGTGAGTCTACGCCGTATATTGACGTGGAAAAGGAGCTGCCAGCGCTGACTGCCGATGAGCAGCTGATTGTAGAGCAATTGAAAAAGGGTCAGTGCCTTCGGGACGATATCATCGCCGGAACGGAGCTTCCTGCGGGGCAGGTGGCCGCAGCACTGACCATGCTGGAGGTCAAAGGCATCATCCGGCGGCTGCCGGGAAATATGCTTGCACTGAAGTAACGGAAATGGAGTAAAGGAATGGCAAAAGCATCGAATCTGGTGATCGTGGAGTCGCCCTCAAAGGCGAAGACCATCGGGAAATATTTAGGGCCGGGGTATACTGTTAAGGCCAGCATGGGGCATCTGCGGGATCTTCCCAAGAGCACCATGGGTGTCGATTTTGAAAATTTTGAGCCTCACTACATCCCTGTAAAGGGCAAGGAGGATCTGATCAAGGAGCTGAAGGAAGCGGCGGCCGAGGCCGAGGCGGTCTATCTGGCAACTGACCCGGACCGGGAGGGCGAAGCAATCTCCTGGCACCTGAAAGAGCTGCTGAAGCTGTCCGATGAGAAAGCGCACCGGGTTACTTTTAATGAGATCACCCAGCGGGTAGTTACGGAGTCCATCAACCATCCAAGGGATATTGACTATGCTTTGGTGGATGCCCAGCAGGCTCGGCGTATTCTGGACAGAATCGTGGGCTACCAGCTCTCTCCTCTGCTGTGGAAAAAGGTGCGCAGGGGTCTGTCTGCCGGACGGGTGCAGAGTGTAGCCACCCGCCTGGTCGTGGATCGGGAAAATGAGATCCGCGCTTTCCAGCCCCGGGAATACTGGTCACTGGATGTGACGTTGGATCGTATCGGAAAGCCCGGCTCTTTTGCAGCCCACTACTATGGTGAGGATAAGAAGCGGGAGCTGGAAAATGAAGTTCAGGTGGATGAGGTCATTCGTGATATCGAAGGCAAGGAATTCACTGTCACCAATGTAAAGAAGAGTGAAAAGAAGCGCTCCGCCGCGCCTCCCTTCACCACCTCCACCTTGCAGCAGGAGGCTTCCCGGAAGCTGAATATGACTCCGAAGCGTACCATGGCTATCGCCCAGCAGCTTTACGAAGGTGTGGACGTGGCCGGGGAGGGGACTTTGGGTCTTATCACTTATATGCGTACAGACTCCCTGCGCCTGTCTGACGAGGCTATGGATGCCGCGGCTGAATTTATCAAGCACCGCTACGGTACTGCCTATTACTATGGAAAGAACCATGTTTTCAAGACAAAGAGCAACGCGCAGGATGCCCACGAAGCCATTCGCCCCACGCATGTGGAGCTGGATCCGGAGCGTATCCAGAACAGCCTGACCCGGGAGCAGTACCGGCTGTACAAGCTGATCTGGAGCCGTTTCCTTGCAAGCCAGATGGCAAACGCATTGTTTGATACGGTTTCTATTGATACGGAGTGCGCTGGACACATCTTCCGTTCCAGCCATCAAAGCATGCGTTTCCCCGGCTTTATTGCCGTCTATGAGGAGGGCAGGGACGAGGAAGGCGAAGCCATGGGTTCTCCGCTACCGGATCTGCAGGCAGGAGAAAAGGCTCTGTGTATCAAGATCGACAAGGAGCAGCATTTCACCCAGCCTCCGGCTCGCTATACCGAAGCGACCCTTGTCAAAGCCATGGAGGAAAAGGGTGTGGGCAGACCTTCGACTTATGCCTCCATCGTTTCTACCATTCAGGATCGCGAATATGTGAATAAGGTTGATAAGCGTTTGACACCCACACCTCTGGGAGAGGTGGTCACCGGCCTGATGCTGGAGCGTTTCAATGATATCATCGATGTGGAATTTACCGCCAACATGGAAAGCCGGCTTGATGAGGTGGAGGAGGGCAAGCGCAACTGGAAAGATGTGCTGTCCGATTTCTACGGTGACTTCTCCAAGGAACTGCAGGACGCCGAAGTGGCTCTGGAGGGCGTGCGCCTGAAGGTGCCGGATGAAGTAACAGACGAGATCTGTGAGGTCTGCGGTAAGAATATGGTGGTCAAAATGGGTCGTTTTGGCAAGTTCCTGGCCTGCCCGGGCTGGCCGGAGTGTACCAACACCAAGCCCATTGTGGAGCGTATGCCCGGACGCTGCCCGAAATGCGGCAGCACCATCCTCAAACGGAAATCCAAGAAAGGCTATGCCTACTACGGCTGCGAGCGCGGTGCGGAATGCGGCTTTATGACTTGGGATGTGCCCACTGCCGAGGATTGCCCCAGCTGTGGTCAGACCATGTTCAAGAAGTCCGGACGTGGCCGCATGAAGCCCTTCTGTATCAATGATGCCTGCGAGAAGTTCCTGCCCGAAGATAAGCGCGGCTACTATAAGAAGCCCGCTGCCGCCGGAGAAGGCGCGGAACCTGCGGCAGAAGCGCCCAAGAAAAAGACTTCTGCCAAGAAACCAGCCAAGAAAACGACTGCAAAGAAGACCACCACCCGGAAGAAGAAAGGGGCTGCCGAATGAATACAGTCAAAGTGATCGGCGCGGGGCTTGCCGGCTCCGAAGCTGCCTGGCAGCTCGCCCAGCGGGGACTTCAGGTGGAGCTGATCGAAATGAAGCCCCATAAAATGACCCCCGCGCACCATAGCGAGAATTTTGGCGAGCTGGTGTGTTCCAACTCCCTCCGGGGCGACCGGCTGGAAAATGCAGTGGGTCTGCTGAAAGAAGAGCTGCGGCGCATGGACAGTCTGATCATCCAATGTGCCGATGCGATGCGTGTAGAAGCTGGCGGCTGCCTGGCTGTTGACCGGCACGGTTTTTCTGCCCTTATTACCGAGAAACTGAAAAATCATCCCAATATCACCGTGACAGCCCAGGAAGTGACGGAGGTGCCGGCAGGGCCGGTGATCGTTGCCACCGGGCCTCTGACCTCGGACGCACTGAGTGAGGCCATCGGCAAGTATTTCGGTCAGGACTACCTGCATTTCTTCGACGCGGCGGCACCGCTGGTTACTGCCGAGTCCATTGACATGGAGCATGCCTGGTGGCAGTCCCGTTATGACCGGGGCACGGCGGACTATATCAACTGCGCGATGAATAAGGAGCAGTACGAGGCCTTTATCAAGGAGCTGGTATCCGCCGAGGAAGCGCCTGTCCACGGCTTTGAGGATAAAAATGTGTTTGAGGGCTGTATGCCTGTGGAGGTCATGGCCCGCCGGGGCTTTGATACGCTGCGCTATGGCCCCTTGAAGCCTGTGGGACTGCGGGATCCAAAGACCGGTAAGGAGCCTTACGCCGTTGTCCAGCTTCGGCAGGATAACGCCGCCAAGAGTGTATTTAATCTGGTGGGCTTCCAGACCCACTTAAAATTCGGGGAGCAAAAACGGGTGTTCTCCATGATCCCCGCGCTCCACGACGCGGAGTTCGTCCGCTACGGTGTCATGCACCAAAATACCTTCCTGCAGAGTCCGAAACTGTTGGATCGCTACTATGCGGATCGCCGGAATCCTCTGGTGGCTTTTGCCGGACAGATGACCGGCGTGGAAGGGTATGTGGAGTCCGCGGCCTCCGGTTTCCTGGCGGCTGTTGCCATGGCAGCCAAGGTGCAGGGGAGGGAATTGCCTGATTTCCCCCGAACCACTGCCATCGGCGCGCTGGGTCTGTACATCAGCGACGAGAGTATTGAAAATTTCCAGCCAATGAACGTGAATTTCAGCATCATTCAGCCGCTGGAGCAGCGGATTCGTAAGAAGGCAGAAAAGAACCTGGCCATCGCGAACCGATCCCTCGCGGTGATCGACGAGCTGAAAGCCAAAGGTGTGTAAAAAGAAAGAGGTGCGGTACATGAAGATCATTCTCGATGCCATGGGCGGCGACAATGCCCCACAGGCTCCTGTACTGGGCGCGGTGGACGCGGCAAAGGATTTTGGCGCTCAGATCACACTGGTGGGTCGCGGCGCGGATATTCTGAACGTTTTGAAGGAAAATGGCATTGACGATCTGCCCACCGGCATCACCATCGCCGATGCCGAGGACGTGGTGGATATGCACGACGATCCGGCTTCCGTATGCCGGAAAAAGAAAAATTCCTCCATGGTTGTCGGACTTCGGATGCTGTCTGAGGATCAGGGCGATGCCTTCATCTCTGCCGGTTCCACCGGCGCGCTGCTCAGCGGCGCGACCCTGATCGTTAAGCGGGTCAAGGGCATCCGTCGGGCTGCTATGGGTCCCTGCATGCCCAATAAGGCAGGCGGAAAGACGGTTCTGCTGGACTGCGGTGCCAATGCCGAGTGCACGCCGGAATTTTTGCTGCAGTTCGGTCTGGTAGGCACTCTGTATGCCCGCAAGACTCTGAACATTGAAAACCCCAAAGTGGGTCTGCTGAATATCGGCACCGAGGACAGCAAGGGCACGCCTCTGCAGAAGGAGGCATATGCACTTTTGACCAATGCCCATGAGAAGGGACTGATCAACTTCATCGGCAATGTGGAAGGCCGGGATGTTCTGCTGGGCGGTGTGGATGTCGTGGTCTGCGACGGCTTCTCCGGCAATGTCCTGCTGAAATCCATTGAGGGTACGGCCATGTTTATGGGCAGCCTGATGAAACACAAGATTTTTAAGCGCAATGCTCTATCCATGATCGGCTACCTCTTCTGCAAGAAGGGCGTGGATGAAGTCATGAAAATGATGGATTACCGGGAAATCGGCGGCACCCAGTTCCTTGGTATTAAGAAGCCGGTCATCAAGGCACACGGTTCGTCTGACCGGCTGGCCTTCCGCAACGCGGTGCGTCAGGCCATGGAGGCTGCCAAAAACGATATGTCCGTGGAGCTGGAGCAGAGCCTTGCGGCGATGAAGGAGACCGGCGATGATCAGTGATCTGGAGAATGCCATCGGTTACCGTTTCAAGAATATATCCCTGCTGCAAAACGCGTTAGCGCATTCGTCTTATGCCAATGAGCGCTGGCACAACAGCCTGATGAGCAACGAGCGACTGGAGTTTTTGGGAGACTCCATTCTGGGTATGACCGTGGCGGATTATTTGTACCGTACGTTCCCTGACCGCCCGGAGGGCGAGCTGACCCGCATGCGTGCGGATATGGTTTGTGAAAAGACGCTGGCTGCTGTGGCGAACCGCGTCGGATTGGGTCAGCATCTGCTGCTGGGTCACGGCGAGGAACAGGGCGGCGGCAGAAAGCGGGAGTCTATCCTTGCAGACGCGGTGGAGTCCGTCATCGCTGCCTGTTATCTGGATGGCGGCTTTGAAGCGGCTGCCGGCTTTATTCGCAGCTTTATTTTGTGCCAGGTGCCGGTGAAGCAGCTGCACAATGTGGATTACAAGACTACCTTGCAGGAGTTGGTGCAGCAGAAGAAAAATCAGGTGCTGACCTATGCTTTGGCAGGGGAGTCCGGCCCGGATCACGATAAGCAGTTCATTGTGGAGGTTTCGCTCAACGGTGAAGTGGTGGGGCAGGGCGCTGGCCGCAGCAAGAAAAAGGCCGAGCAGGATGCCGCCCGCGCAGCAATCGAAAAACTGTTTCCCGAAAAGTGAATGTAAGGACTGCCGGAACTCCGGCAGTCTTTTTTTGTGATATGGTACGGTAAATTGTTGTTTACGGGTTTAATAAACAAACGCGCCCGTAGGGGCCGATGTGGTCATCGGCCCCTACGGTGGGCACGTAAACAACAATTTACCATCCCAAACAAGATGACCGGGGCGGGAAAGAAAACCTTGCAATTTGGAGTCTTCCGCGGTATAATAAAGTGATTTATTTTACATATTTCTAATGAGGTTTTGCTGTGTATTTAAAATCTTTGGAAGTGCAGGGCTTTAAGTCCTTCCCGGATAAGACGCTGATCCGGTTTGGTGATGATATCACGGCCATTGTAGGCCCCAACGGCTCCGGTAAATCGAATATTTCTGACGCGATCCTATGGGTCATGGGCGAGCAGAGCAGCAAGACGCTCCGCGGTGCCAAGATGGAGGACGTGATCTTCGGCGGCACCCAAAAGCGCCCCGCCGTGGGCTTCGCGGAGGCGACGCTGACGCTGGATAATTCGGATCGTGCGCTGGCGTACGATGCCGATGAGGTCATGGTGACCCGGCGGTACTACCGCTCCGGTGACAGTGAGTATTACATCAATAAGCAATCCGCCCGCCTGAAGGACATCAACGAGATGTTCATGGACACCGGCTTGGGGCGGGAGGGATACTCCAACATCGGCCAGGGACGTATCGATGAGATCCTGTCCCTTAAGAGTGCCGACCGCCGTGAGATCTTTGAGGAGGCGGCCGGTATTTCCAAGTACCGCCACCGCAAGGAAGAGACGGAACGGAAGCTGGAAAAAACGGAAGATAACCTGACCCGCATCAACGATAAGGTGTCTGAGCTGGAGCTGCAGCTGGAACCCCTGAAGGTGCAGTCCGAGAAAGCCAAAAAGTATCTGGAATTGAAGGATGAACTGCAGGGCGTGGAAGTTGCCGTTTGGCTGGATACGCTGGATAAGCTCTCTGCCGCCGCAAAAAAGGCAGAGGAGGACTATGCCTCCGCGTCTTTCGTGCTGCAGCAGGCGCATGACGATCTGGATCGGCTTTATAACCAGGCTACGGAACTGGCGGAGATTCTCCACCGCCGTGACGGAGAATTGGAGACTGTCCGGGTCAAGGTGAATATGCTTGAATCCACCCATCAGCAGTTGGACGGCCAGATGGCTGTGCTGCGAGGCAATGTGGAGAATAACAATAATAATATCGCCCGGATCGAGGAAGAACTCCGGGGCGATGAAGACCGCAGCGGCGGGATTGTGGCGCAGATCGAACAGGCGCGCAGCCGTATTACGGAAATTGATGAAGCGCTGGCACAGAAGCGCCGGGTGCTCACAGGGCTGCAGCAGGAGCTGACGGCTATGACTGCCAATGCGCAGGGGCTGACCAGACAGTTCCTGGAGCTGCGCGGCAAGGAAACGAGCCTTGCGGCAGATCTGGCGGGGCGCGAAGCGGATATCCGCGGCCTGGAAGACAGCATGGCTCAGACAGCGGAGCGTCTGGGGCAGCTGAAGGATGATCTGCGTTCTGGCAGCGCCCGGGAACAGGAGGCACGTTCCAATCTGGAAAACTGCCGCAGAGAGCTGCGTAAGGCGCAGGATGATGTAACGGCGGCGAATAATACCATTTCCGGTTATGCGCTGCGTCAGAATACCCGCTTAAAGCGCCGGGACGAGCTGGCGCAGAGCCTGCGGGAGCTGAACAGTCAACTGGATTCGGTCAGCGCCAAAGCCAAGGTGTTCCGAGCCATGGAGCGGGATTTTGAAAGCTATCAGAAATCCGTCCGTATGGTCATGCAGGAGGCACAGAGAGGCAGCCTGCGCAACATCCATGGGCCGGTTTCCCGGCTGATTCGCACGGACGACAGCTATACGGTTGCCATTGAGATCGCCCTGGGCGGTGCCATGCAGCAGATCGTGGTGGAGTCCGAAGCGGACGGTAAAGCAGCAATCTCTTATTTGAAACGTACCGGAGGCGGACGCGCTACCTTCCTGCCGTTGTCCACCATTCAGGGGCGGGCTTTGCAGGAAAATGGCCTGGAAAGCTGCCGCGGCTATGTGGGTATCGCGTCGGCACTGGTCAGCGCTGACCAGCGCTACCGTGGCATTGTGGACAATCTGCTGGGACGCATCGTCATTGTGCAGGATATTGATGCCGCCATCAGCATGGCCAACAAATATCATAACCGCTTCAAAATCGTCACGCTGGACGGTCAGGTCATAAACCCCGGCGGTTCCATGACCGGCGGCTCTGTTAATAAGGAGGCGGGCATTCTGTCCCGCGCCAATGAGCTGGAGAAGCTGACAAACCGGGAAAAAGACCTGCAGCAGAAAAAGATGATCGCGGAAGCGGAGCTGACGGAGGCGCAGCGGTCTTTGGATCAGGTGGAGTTCCAGATCGGCACGGCCAGAGATCAGCTCCGTGAAGCGGAGGATCAGGTGCTCCGACTCCAAGGCCAGGAAAAGCAGCATGAGATTCTTCTTCATGCGATCGTGGATGCGGCCGCTTCCGCACAGCGGGAGTGTGACGCTCTGGAGGAACGCCAGCGTGCGGATCGGGAGCGTTATGCCGCTCAGCAGGCGAAGATTCAGGTCTATACTGCCCAGCTGGCGGATACCCGGGCACAGCTCGCGTCGCTGGAGGGAAGTCAGTCTGAAACCGCCAATGTAACCGCGCAGATCACGGAGCGGATGACAGCACTTAAGACGGAAGAAGCGGCGTTGGATGCGGAGCGCAATACTGCTGAAAATCATATTGCCGACCTTCAGAGTCTGCGTGGAGCTATGGAAGGCGACCGAGCCAAGAAATTGGCACTGAAAGATGCCATCACGGCAGACAATGAACGTCTGGAGAAGGAAATTGCCCGGCTTCAGGAGCACCAGCGTGAAAATGACCATGATGCGGCCGATATGCGCCGTGCCATGGAGCGTGTGATCGCGGATCGGGCTGAGGCGGAAGCCACCAAGACCCGATCCGAGCGTGAAGCACAGGAGAAGAATAAGGATATCCTGAATATGGAGCGTGCCTGTGCGCTGTTGGAGCAGAAGAAGGTCACGACAGCCATGGAGGAGCGCCAGATCATCGACAAACTGTGGGATTCCTACGGCCTGACCCCCGGCACGGCTGCGGAGCATCGTGGACAGATCGAATCCGTCACCGCCGGTAACCGCCGGATTGCTGAATTGAAGCGCAAAATTTCTGCTTTGGGTACGCCCAACCTGGGTGCCATTGAGGAATACGCCCGAGTGAATGAGCGTTATACGTATCTCAGCGCCCAGCGGGATGACGTTATGACCTCCAAGCGGGAGCTGGAGAGCATCATCCGGGGCATCACCCAAGAGATGACTACCATCTTTGTGACGGAGTTTGAGAAAATCGACCATTACTTCGGGCAGGTTTTTGAAGAAATGTTCGGCGGCGGTAAAGGACAGCTGATTCTGGAGGATAAGGACAACCCCCTGACCTGCGGCATCGAAATTCGTGTCCAGCCCCCCGGAAAGCAGGTAAAGACCATCACGCTGCTCTCCGGCGGCGAAAAGGCTTTCGTGGCCACGGCGCTGTACTTTTCTATTTTGAAGGTGCGGCCGACGCCCTTCTGCCTGCTTGACGAGATCGACGCGGCACTGGACGACCGAAACGTGGAGCGGTTCGCTTCGTATCTGCACAATCTGAGCAAAAAGACGCAGTTTATTGTGATTACGCACCGCCGTGGTACGATGGAGGCATCCGATGTACTCTACGGCGTGACCATGCAGGAGCAGGGTGTCTCCAAGCTGCTGCGGCTGGATCTGAACCAGATGGAAGAATATCTGGGCATTGTAGAATAATGATAAATTACAAATTATTAATGATTACTGAAGTCTCTCGATATCTGTAATTTGTAATTATGAATTTATAATTGACGACTGAAAGGAGTCAAGAATGGGATTTTTTGATAAGATCAAGGCCGGACTAGCCAAAACGAGAGATGCGCTGAGCAATACCCTTGGCAGCGTGTTCTCCGGCTTCAGCCAGCTTGATGATGATTTTTATGATGAATTGGAAGAAAGCCTGATTCTTGCGGATCTTGGCGTAGAAACTGCCACGAAGGCCACCGAGCGTTTGCGCAAGGTGATCAAGGAGGAGCATCTGAAAACGCCCGAGGAAGCAAAGACCGCATTAAAGAACATTCTCGTGGAAATGCTGAACGTGGGTGATGTGGCGCTGAATCTCAGCACGACGCCGTCTGTGATTCTGGTCATCGGTGTCAACGGCGTTGGCAAGACTACCACCATTGGCAAGATCGCCACCCAGCTGGTCAAGCAGGGGAAAAAGGTTCTGCTGGTGGCCGGTGATACCTTCCGCGCCGCCGCGGCGGATCAGCTGGAAGTGTGGGCAGGCAGAAGCGGTGCCGACATTGTCCGCCAGCATGAAGGCGCGGACCCTGCTTCCGTGGTATACGATGGGATTCAGGCTGCCCGCGCCCGGAATGTGGACGTAATTATCGTGGACACTGCCGGACGGCTCCACAATAAGGCCAACTTGATGAATGAGCTGAATAAGATCAGCCGCATCGTGAACCGGGAGCTGCCCGATGCCGCGAAAGAAGTTCTGCTGGTGCTGGATGGCACCACCGGCCAGAATGGTCTCATTCAGGCAAAGCAATTCAAGGAGATCGCCGGTGTCACAGCTATCGCTTTGACCAAGCTGGATGGCACTGCCAAGGGCGGTATCGTGATCGCTGTGTCCGACGCGCTGCAGATCCCTGTGAAATTCGTGGGCGTTGGCGAGCAGGCCGATGATCTGATGCCCTTCGTGGCCCGGGATTTTGTAGAGGCGTTGATTTAAAATTGGTGTCATTGCGAGCCAGTCATCACTGAATTTTGGTATGATTGCCACCGGCAATCATTAGGATTGCAATTCGCTGCGCGGCGCACCGCTGGCGTGGCAATCTCCCGGATAGTTAGGAGAATGTATGAAAATCGTATTAGCTAGTAAAAACCCGCACAAGCTGGTGGAGATCAGTAAGATCACGGAAAAATTCGGCTTTGAGCTGATCCTTCAGTCCGAGCTGGGCATTGATATTGATGTTGAGGAGACCGGCACCACGTTTGAGGAAAACTCTTTTCTGAAGGCGGAAGCGGTGATGAAGGCCACCGGACTGCCTGCGCTGGCGGATGACTCCGGCATTGCGGTGGATGCCTTAAACGGCGAGCCGGGGATCTATTCCGCCCGGTACGGCTTTGATGAAAGTCTGGATGACTGGGGCAGACTTCAGCTTTTGCTGAAGAATACGGAGCATGTGCCCGACGGTCAGCGCCAGGCGCAATTCGTCTGCGTCATCACCATGGTCACCCCGGATGGGCAAGTCATTCAGGCGCGCGGCGAGATCCACGGTGAGCTGCTTCGTGAGGCGAGGGGCGAAAATGGCTTCGGCTACGATCCGATCTTCTACTATCCGCCCTTTGGTATGACCACAGCGGAGATGAGCGCGGAGGATAAGAATAAGGTCTCCCACCGGGGCAATGCCCTGAATGTGTTTTATGAGAAGTTAAAGGAGGCAGGTTATGCTGACAAGTAAAGAGCGCGCGGAGCTGCGCTCCAAAGCCAATACCCTGGATACGACCCTGATGGTCGGCAAGGGCGGCGTGACGGAAATGGTCATTGCCGAGGCGGAAAACCAGCTCACAGCCAGAGAATTAGTGAAAGGAAAGGTGCTGGAGGGTGCGTTTATGACCCCCAGAGAGGTGTCTGACGCGATCTGTGAAGTCACCGGGGCTGACGGCGTGGCGGTGATCGGCACCAAGTTTGTGATCTATCGTTTCAGCGAAAAGTGCCAGGAGGAGCGCAATGCTACCGGACGAGCCAAGCGAAAGGCAACACCGGTGAGCAAGGCAGACCCGGTTCGCAAGGGAATCCGCGCCCGCCGTGCCGCCGAAAAGAAGGTGCGCGAGCAGCGCAATGAATATTTCCGGCAGCAGGCCATCGAAAAATCCATCGAAAAGGCCAGAGAAAAGCAACTCCGGGGCGAAGAGTAACAAAAATTTGTGTCATTGCGAGCCAGTGCGCACACTGGCGTGGCAATCTCCTGAGATTTCTGTATATTCTATTCATCGGGGGGATTGTCACGTCGGCCTGCGGTCTCCTCGCAATGACAGCAAAAGTTGGGGGCGTGTTTATGGACAGGATCGGCATTTACGGCGGTACCTTTAATCCGCCGCATATCGGACACATTCGGGCTGCTGTGGACGCAGTGCGGACGTTGGAACTGACGAAACTATATGTGATTCCGGATCGTATTGCGCCTCATAAAGAGATTCCGGAAGGCTCTCCCTCTCCGCAGCAGCGGTTGGAGATGATCCGCGTTGCTTTAAGCGGTGAGTCCAATGTTGAGATTTTGGACATCGAGCTGCGCCGGGAAGGGAAGAGCTACACCTACGAGACGGTGGAGCAGCTTCACGTCCTGCACCCTGATGCGGAGCTGATTCTGCTGATGGGAACAGATATGTTCCTCAGCTTCCATGAGTGGCGCTGTACGGAGAAGATCTTAGCGCAGGCATCTCTTGGCGTGTTTTACCGTGGCGACCGGGGAGAAAAAGCTGCCATTGCTGCCCGGAAAGCCGAAATGGAAACCGCCGGACACAGGATTTATCTGGTTTGCAATGACGTGGTGGACATTTCTTCCAGCGATCTGCGCCGGATGCTGGTGTTCCGCTGTGCCGCGCCGTTCCTGCCCAATGGTGTAGGAATGTATATCCGGGAAAACAGCCTGTATGGGACTGGACGTGATTATCGCAGCTTGCCGATGGACGAGCTGGAGAAGGTCGTGGTGAGCCTGCTGAAAAAGAGCCGGGTGAATCATGTCCTAGGCTGCCGGGATACGGCGGTGGAATTGGCAAGGCGTTGGGGCGCGGACGAGACGGACGCTGCACGGGCCGGTATTCTCCATGACATTACCAAAGCGCTGGACGGCCCCCTGCAATTGACATTGTGCGCCGAATATGGTACGATACTAAGCGATTTTGGAAAAAAGTACCCTAAGACCCTCCACGCGCTCACAGGAGCCTTAGTGGCGGAGCGGATCTTCGGCGAAAACGAAGCGGTGATCAATGCCATCCGCAGCCATACCACGGGAAAAGCAGACATGAACCTGCTTGAGAAGATCATTTACGTGGCAGACTATATGGAACCCAACCGGGATTTCCCCGGGGTGGACAGGCTCCGTCAGCTTGCTTTCTCGGACATTGATGCTGCCCTGAAGCTGGGGCTGGAAATGACCCTGGAGCATTTGAAGGGGCAGGGGAATGAAGTATCTCCTGAATCCCGGGAAGCGCTGGCTTTTTTAAATACAAAAACAACTGTTTAAGGAAAGGACAGATAAAATGTTGACTCCGAAACAAATCGCCTATGAGGTGACCAAGGCTCTGGATGCCAAGAAGGGCATGGATATTAAGCTGCTGAAGATTGATCGGGTGTCCAGCCTTGCGGATTATTTTCTGATCTGCACCGGTACTTCCAATACCCACGTCAAGACCCTGTGCGACTATGCGGAATATACCCTGGAGCAGATGGGGGAGAAGATGCTGGGGCGTGAGGGTCACCGGGGCAATACCTGGGAGCTGCTGGACTACGGCACCATCGTCATCCACGTCTTTACCGATGAGGCCCGGAAGTTCTACGATCTGGAGAGATTGTGGGCTGACGCGGAAACTGTGGATCTGGGTGATATTATTATTCCAGAGTAAGTTGCAAATTAATAATTACAAATTACGAATTACAAATTGGGGGAGTTCCTTTATTTGTAATTTTGAATTATTGATGAGGTGTAAAAATGCCAAACTATGATTTTTCCGCCATTGAGAAAAAATGGCACAAATACTGGGAGGAAAATGACACGTTCCATACGGATGTGTGGGACTTCTCCAAGCCCAAGTATTATGTTCTGGACATGTTCCCATACCCCTCCGGCGTAGGCCTGCACGCAGGCCATCCCGAGGGCTACACCGCCACGGACATCATGTCCCGCATGAAGCGGATGCAGGGCTACAACGTGCTGCACCCCATGGGATACGACTCCTTCGGCCTGCCTGCGGAGCAGTACGCCGTTTCCACCGGCAACCACCCCAACGGCTTTACCCAGGAGAATATCAAGACCTTCTCCGGTCAGCTCAAGGAGCTGGGCTTCGACTACGACTGGTCTAAGGTCATCGCCACTTCTGACCCGGAGTTCTATAAGTGGACCCAGTGGATTTTCAAGAAGCTCTGGGAGGCCGGCTACGCCAAGCGGGTGGAAATGCCGGTCAACTGGTGTGAAGAGCTGGGCACCGTGCTGTCCAATGACGAGGTCATCGACGGTAAGTCCGAGCGGGGCGGCTATCCTGTGGTCAAGAAGAACATGATGCAGTGGGTCATCGATCAGCCCGCCTTCGCGGAAAAGCTGCTGGAGGGTCTGAACGAGATCGATTGGCCGGAATCCACCAAGGAGATCCAGCGCAACTGGATCGGCAAATCCACCGGCGTTGAAGTGGATTTCAAGCTGGTGGGCGGCGGTGAATTCTCCATCTATACCACCTGCATCGAGACCATCTACGGCATCACCTTCATGGTTCTGGCTCCCGACGGCAAGATCGTTCAGTCCCTCATGGACCGGGTGGAGAATAAGGACGAGGTTCAGAAGTACATCGACGAGACCGTCAAGAAGTCCGATATGGACCGCACCGAGCTGAACAAGGGCAAGACTGGCTGTCCGTTGAAGGGTGTTTATGCCATCAATCCCGTCAATGGCAAGGAAGTCCCTGTGTTCATCGGCGACTTCGTGCTGGCCAGCTACGGCACCGGCGCGGTCATGGCAGTGCCCAGCCACGACCAGCGTGACTTTGAATATGCCATCGCCCATGATATCCCGATGATCCAGGTCATCGAGGGTCGGGACGTATCCGAATGTGCCTTTGAAAAGCAGGATTACCTGGGGAAAGGCTGCCGCCTGGTCAATTCTGAGGAGTTCACCGGTTTGACCGTAGAGGAGGCCAAGGAGGCCATCACCTGCAAGCTGGAGAAAATGGGTGTCGCCAGAAGAAAGAATAATTACCACTTCCGTGAGTGGATCTTCGCCCGCCAGCGCTACTGGGGCGAGCCTGTTCCTTGTGTGTATACGGAGGACGGCAAGACCGTGTTCCTGCCGGACGAGGAACTGCCCCTGATCCTGCCGGAGCTGGAGGATTACAAGGGCCGCAACGGTCAGGCTCCGCTGGAGAATGCCGCTGAGTGGAAGCAGTATGACCATAACGGCATCAAGGGCACCCGGGAAACCTCTACCATGCCCGGCTCCGCCGGTTCTTCCTGGTACTACATGCGCTATATCGACCCCAACAACGACAAGGCTTTCTGTGATCCGGAGCTGCTAAAGCACTGGATGCCTGTTGACCTGTACGTGGGCGGCCCAGAGCACGCCGTGGGTCACCTGATCTACTCGAGAATCTGGAACCGCTTCCTCTATGACAATGGCTTGTCTCCGGTGAAGGAGCCCTTTAAGAAGCTGGTGCATCAGGGCATGATCCTGGGCGAGAACGGCATCAAGATGGGCAAGCGTTTCCCGGAATTTGTGGTCAATCCCAGTGACGTGGTTCGGGAGTACGGCGCGGATACCCTGCGGCTGTACGAAATGTTCATGGGACCCCTGGAGGTCTCGAAGCCCTGGAGCACCACGGCGGTTGCTGGTGCCAAGAAGTTTATCAACCGTGTGTGGAATTTCTTCACTGAGCCTGCAAACATCACCGATACCGACGACGGCAAGCTCACCAAGATCTACCATCAGACCGTCAAGAAGGTGACCTCTGACTTTGAGGTGCTGGGCTTCAATACCGCCATCGCGCAGATGATGGTCTTTGTGAACGAGGTCTATAAGAACGGCACCTGCCCCAGAGAATATGCTGAGGGCTTCATCAAGATGATCTCCTGCATTACCCCCCATGTGGGCGAGGAAGTTTGGCAGCTCATGGGCCATGACCACACCATCGCCTATGAAAGCTGGCCCAGCTATTCTGAGGAGAAGTGCAAGGACAGCGAGATCAATATCGCCGTCCAGGTCAATGGCAAGATGCGCGGTACCGTGCTGATGGCTGCGGATCTGGATAACGATACGGTGGTGGCCAACGTGGTGGCTGATGAGAAGATCGCCCGGTTCCTGGAGAAGAACGGCGGTTCCATTGTCAAGACCATCGTGGTCAAGAACAAGCTGGTCAACCTGATCGTGAAGTAATTTCTGAAAAATTGGAATTATTTCTTGACAATTGGGGAATAAGCGGATATAATATTCAAGCCGATATGGCCCTGAAAGCATCCTGGACATAGCCGGATGCCATCGGAGGGAGGGAAAACAATGTCTGAAATTCGCGTTAAGGAAAACGAGTCTCTGGAGAGCGCTCTGCGCCGCTTTAAGCGGAGCTGCGCCAAGGAGGGCGTTATCGCTGAAGTTAAGAAGCGCGAGCATTACGTCAGCCCCAGCCTGAAGCGTAAGCAGAAGTCTGAAGCTGCCCGTAAGAACAAGAGAAAGTTCTACTAATATCCCTCTTGAATAGTGCTCAAAACCGCTCCGTTATCTCGGAGCGGTTTTTCTTGTTTCTATATTTTTAAGAGGATCGTTACAACGAGAAATTCGAAGAAGCCTTCCGGTTAGACGGATAAAATGAACAGTGGTGTCGGCGGTTCCACGGAAAAAACCTCTGTGGGTGAAGTAGGGCTCAGAACGGTTACCACTGTCAGTATTCAGATTCCCGAAATCTCCTCGATAGATTTCATACGGCTCAAGGTAACGCGCCAACTCCTGAAGTGATCGGAAGGGCTGCTCCAAAACCGTCGTTGCAAACTCCAGACAGGTGTACGCACCAGGAATATGGCACCGCAGATGGCAGGCGCTCAGCAGCGCACCGAGGGAATTGTAGATTAACCCTGTTTCCCGCTTGCTGGCAAGAGAAAACACGGTCTGTAGCTGCTCATAGCGTGCATGGGGGACTTCTACCCGGAAAATGCGAACAGGCACCGGCTGGCCGCAGCTTAAGAACCGCGCCGGAGTTTCCTCCACAAAGCCGCCTGCCAGTGCTACGCCCTGTGTGTACCGGGCGAAGGAAACAAAATGGTGAAGCTTCTCGTCCAGCGTAAGGGAGACGTGATTATATTCGCTTTTGGTAAATGCGCGGATGATCTTCCCCATGCCGGTGCCGGTGCGGGAAAGCATAATATATAGGTGCTGCGGCATGGTTCATCCCTCCTGTTCTGATATCGTAACGGATTTGAAGGGGACTGTCAAGACCTGAATTGACATCCATCTTTTTGTGGGATATAATGAGAAAAACAGTCCGAAAGGGAGGCCTTGTTTATGCAAAAGACAAAAAAATCCCCGAAATTTTATCTTGCTCTGATTATTTTCAGCCTGGTGGGTCAGGTGGCCTGGGTGGTTGAAAATATGTACCTGAACGTGTTCATCTACAAAATGTTCAATGCCAGCGCCGAGTCGATTTCTGCCATGGTGGCGGCCTCCGCCATTGCGGCTACCGTGACGACACTGCTCATTGGTGCTCTGTCCGATAAGATCGGTAAACGCAAGCTGTTTATTTGTGGCGGCTACATCCTCTGGGGCATTTCCATCTGGAGCTTTGCCGCTATCCGCATGGATGTGATCAACGCCCTGTTCCCGGCGGTGGCTTCCGCCGCCAGCCTTGGTGTGACGCTGGTCATCATTACGGACTGCGTCATGACCTTCTTTGGCTCCTCTGCCAATGATGCCTGCTTCAACGCGTGGCTCACCGATTCCACTGACGACACCAACCGCGGCGCGGTGGAGGGCATCAATGCCATGATGCCTCTGGTGGCGATTTTGGTGGTGTTCGGCGGCTTTATGGGGTTGGATCAGAGCAAGGAGGAAAGCTGGACTCTGATTTTTGGTATCATCGGTACGGTGGTTCTGGTGCTCGGCATTGCCGGTTTCTTCCTGATCGAAGAAAAGCCGGTAAAAACCGAGGGCAATCAGAGCTATTTCGCCAATATTTTCTATGGCTTCCGTCCTGGCGTGATCAGGGAAAATAAAATGCTGTATTTCACCCTCGTGGGTGTGGCGGTATTCAATATCTCCATCCAGATCTTCATGCCGTACCTGATCCTGTATTACACCGTGACGCTGGGCATGGACAACTATGTGCTGATCTTCGCCCCGGCCATCATTGTGGCGGCGGCATTCACCGGACTTTACGGCCGGGTCTATGACCGTAAGGGCTTCGGCGCGGCGATTATTCCCACGCTGATCATGCTGATGGTAGGCTATGTGATCCTGTATTTCTGCCGGAGCACCGCGCTGGTGTTCATTGGTTCGCTCATTATGATGTGCGGATATCTCGGTACCGGAGCCATGCTGGGGGCGAAGGTGCGTACCCATACACCGGAAAACCGCTCCGGTATGTTCCAGGGCTTGCGCATCTTCAGTCAGGTGCTGATTCCCGGCGTGATCGGCCCGGCTATTGGCGCGGCGATTCTGAAAAATGCGGATACCATCGTCAACAGCGACGGCACGACTTCCTTTGTACCCAATGAGAATATTTTCCTTGGCGCGTTCATCGCCATCGTATTCGCTTGGCTGGTGATGATGCCCCTGCTGAAAAAGGAGAAGCACTATGGTTGATCTGAAGACATATGAGGGGGAAAATCTGACCGGCCAGCCCTGGCAGGTCTACCCCCGCCCCCAAATGCGCCGGGACAGCTTCCTGAACCTGAATGGGGAGTGGAAATTTTCTGTCAATTATGGTTATTCCGGAACCATTATGGTGCCGTTCTGCCCGGAATGCCAGCTTTCTGGAGTGAATAAGCATTTTCCCGAAGGTGCTTCTCTGGTCTATCATAAAACGCTTGATTTGCCGGAGGGCTTCAACCGAGGAAGAGTGCTGCTTCATATTGGGGCGGTGGATCAAAAAGCAGATATATTCATGAACCGCAAGAAAATTTTTCACCATGAAGGCGGTTATGAGGCGTTTACAGTGGATATCACTGATGGATTGGGAGAAGGCAATGAGCTGACTATTTGGACAACAGATAGCTTGTACGATAGACAGTATCCCTACGGCAAGCAGACGTTGAAGCGGGGCGGCATGTGGTACACTCCGGTATCCGGCATCTGGCAGACGGTTTGGCTGGAAAGCGTACCGCAGACTTATATCCATAAGTTAAACATCGAAAACCGGGGCGCGTCCGTCACCATTTCCACCGAGCCTGCGCTGAATGGCAAGGTCAATGTCAACGGTCTTGGGGAATATGCCTTGGAGGACGGAACGGTGACCATCACCCCGGACACCCCCCATTTCTGGAGCCCGGAGGACCCCTATCTTTACGATTTTACCGTGGAGGCGGGGGAGGACAGGGTGGAATCCTATTTCGCCCTGCGTACCCTGGAAATCAAAAAAATCGGCAATTATCAGCGCTTGTGCCTTAATGGCAAGCCCTTTTTCTTCCACGGCCTGCTGGATCAGGGCTACTGGCCCGACGGCTTGTTTACCCCGGCAGCTCCCGAATGCTATGCCAATGACATCCTGGCCATGAAGCGCCTGGGCTTCAACACCCTGCGCAAGCACATCAAGGTGGAGCCGGAGGAGTTCTACTATCAGTGTGATAAGCTGGGCATGATCGTATTTCAGGATATGGTCAACAATGGCAAATACAGCTTCTTCCATGATACGGCTCTGCCCACCGTCGGCATTCAAAAATTGAACGACAAAAAGATGCATACCGATCCTGCTACCCGGGATGCGTTCCTTTGGGGGATGGAAGCCACGGTGAACCAACTCAAAAATCATCCCTGCATTCTTTACTGGACCATTTTCAACGAAGGCTGGGGTCAGTTCGACAGTGACAATGTGTATCACCACCTGAAAGCCATGGATGATACCCGCTGGATCGATTCCACTTCCGGCTGGTTCCGCCAAACGGAAACCGATGTGGACAGCCGCCATGTGTACTTTAAGCCCATTAAGCTGAAAGCAGGGGAGAAACCCCTGGTGCTGTCGGAGTTTGGCGGCTATTCCTTCAAGCCGGAGGGGCATGTGTTCAATACAGAGCAGACCTACGGCTACGGAAAGTTTGAAGATCAGAACGCCTTTGCTGACGCGGTGGAGAAGCTCTACCGGGAACAGGTGATCCCGGCGGTAAAAAATGGCCTGTGCGCCGCGATCTACACCCAGGTCT
>CANBCW010000024.1 GCA_947367115.1 uncultured Clostridia bacterium
GTTCTTAGGGGAGGGCGCATTTTGCGAAGCAATTAGCGCCTCCCCTATGCCGATTTCTTTGGTTACTTTCTTGTTCGGAAACAAGAAAGTAACACGCCCCCTTCATAAAGCAGCAATTAATCTTCCCAGCCAAGGTGAAAAAGTTTCTGTTGACAAAAGAACGCATCTGTGTATAATTGTATACACTGAAACAAGAAAGCAAAGATACCCTCGAAAGGAGCCAACATTATGCTTGAAATTTCTTCTAAAACCAATCTGCTCGAGCAGAAATCCTACAAATACTCCCTGCAGGATGTAGCAGAGCCCAACCTGCACCGGGATGTTTATTCCTACGGCACCATCCCTAAGGTCGCCTTCAACCATCGCCGTGTGCCTATGGCCATGCCCGAGGAGATCTGGATTACCGACACCTCTCTGCGTGACGGTCAGCAGTCCGTGGAGCCTTACACCGTTGATCAGATCGTCAATATCTATAAGCTGCTGAATAAACTGGGCGGCCCCTACGGCATCATCCGCCAGACCGAGTTCTTTATTTACAGCAAGAAGGATCGCGAAGCCATTGAAAAATGTATGTCTCTGGACTATAAGTTCCCGGAGATCACCAGTTGGATCCGTGCCAGCAAGGAGGACTTCAAACTGGTTAAAGATCTGGGCATCAAGGAGACCGGCATTCTGGTGAGCTGCTCGGACTATCACATCTTCAAAAAGATGAAGATGAGCCGCAGCCAGTGCCTTGACTACTATCTGGGCACCGTCAAAGACGCTTTCAACGCAGGTGTCGTCCCCCGCTGCCACTTAGAGGACATTACCCGAGCCGATTTCTACGGCTTCGTTGTTCCCTTTGTCAACGAACTGCAGGCATTGAGCCGTGAAGCAGGCATCCCTGTCAAGATCCGAGCCTGCGATACTATGGGCTACGGCGTTCCCTATACCGAGGCCGCAATGCCCAGATCTGTCGCCGGTATCATCTACGGCCTGCAGCACTACGCCGACGTTCCCAGCGAATGTCTGGAGTGGCACGGTCACAACGACTTCTACAAGGCCGTCGCCAACGCCTCTACCGCATGGCTGTACGGTGCCTGTGCCGTCAACTGCTCCCTGCTCGGCATCGGCGAGCGTACCGGCAATGTCCCGCTGGAGGCTATGGTCTTTGAGTACGCCTCCCTGCGTGGTTCTCTGGATGGCATGGACACAACGGTGATCACCGAAATCGCCGACTTCTTCAAAAAGGATGTGGGCTACGATATCCCGCCCATGACTCCTTACGTTGGCACCGCCTTCAACGTCACCCGAGCCGGTATCCACGCCGACGGTCTGATGAAGGACGAGGAAATCTACACCATTTTTGATACCAAGAAGATTTTGAACAAGCCTGCCACCGTGCAGATCAGCAAAACCTCCGGTCTTGCAGGCATTGCGTACTGGGTCAATCAGACCTACAACCTGCCGGATGAGGAAAAGCTCGACAAGCGTGACCCGCTGGTGGTCGCCCTGAAGGAATGGATCGACGAGCAGTACGAAAATGAGCGCCAGACTGCCATGACCGACAAGGAAATGGACGAAAAGATCCAGGAGCTTGCTCCCGGCCGCTTCCATAAAGATTAAGGAGAACGCCCTATGAAAGCATTTAAGAGCACATCCCTGGCCGACCAAGTTTTCGACAAACTGGAAAATGACATTATTCAAGGTGTGTATCCCAAGGGTGAGATTTTGACGGAGCTGAAGCTCGTTGAGCAGCTCGGTGTCAGCCGCACTCCCATCCGGGACGCTCTGCGTCGGCTGGAGCAGGAACGGCTGATTGCCGATACCGGCAAGGGCAGTTTGGTTCTGGGCATCACCGACGACGATCTGCTGGACATTATGAACATCCGGGAACGAATCGAGGGGTTGGTTGCCTATTATGCCGCCAAAAACATTACCCCTGAGGGTATTGCGGAATTGAAGCATCTGACTGACCTGCAGGATTTTTACTTCACCAAATGGGATACTGAGCGGCTGCGTCAGGTGGACGACGAATTCCACGATGCTATCTGCCGTCTGAGCCAGCGCACGGTCATCAGCGATACCCTGACCCCCCTGCACCGCAAGACCCGCCGCTACCGCCGTCTCGCCATGGAGGATCGGGCCCGCACAACTCAGACCACCAAAGAGCATTTTGAAATCTATCAGGCCATTGCCGCCGGTGACGCTGATCTGGCAAAAAAGCTGATGAAACAGCACATTATGAATGCAAAAGCACATATGATCAAGGGAGAAAACTGACATGGGAATGACCATTGCACAAAAAATCATTAAAGCTCATCTGGTCTCCGGGGATATGACCCCCGGCAGCGAGGTGGCTCTGCGGATCGACCAAACTCTGACTCAGGATGCTACCGGCACCATGGCCTATCTGGAATTTGAGACCATGGGTATCCCCCGGGTCAAGACAGAGCTGTCCATTGCGTATGTTGACCATAACACCCTGCAGTGCGGTTTTGAAAACGCAGACGATCACCGCTATCTGCAGACCGTCGCTGCCAAGCACGGTGTTTACTTCTCCCGCCCCGGTAACGGCATCTGCCATCAGGTTCATCTGGAACGCTTCGGCAAGCCCGGCAAGACCCTGATCGGCTCCGACAGCCATACGCCCACCGGCGGCGGCATCGGTATGCTGGCCTTCGGTGCCGGCGGCATGGATGTTGCTGTTGCCATGGGCGGCGGCGCGTATTACATTACCATGCCCAAGATGTTCAAGGTCAATCTCACAGGCAAGCTGCGTCCTTACGTCACCGCCAAGGATGTTTCCCTGAAGCTGCTGCAGATTCTGTCCGTCAAGGGCGGTGTCGGTGCCATCGTAGAATGGGGCGGCGAAGGTATCGCTGCTCTGTCTGTCCCTGAGCGCGCCACCATTACCAACATGGGTACAGAATTGGGCGCCACCACCTCTATCTTCCCCTCTGACGATGTGACCAAGGCCTTCCTGGCCGCACAGGGTCGTGCCGATGATTACACCCCCCTGTGCAGCGACGCGGACGCGGTCTATGACCGGATCATCGACATTGATCTAAGCACTTTGGAGCCCATGATCGCCTGTCCCCACAGCCCCGACAACGTGGTTGAGGTGAATACCCTCAGCGCTGTTAAGGTCGATCAGGTCTGTATCGGCTCCTGCACCAACTCTTCTCTGAGCGATATGCTGAAAGTCGCCGCAATGCTCAAAGGCAAGACCATTCACCCCACCGTCAGCCTGTCCATCTCTCCCGGTTCCCGCCAGGTGTTGAGTATGCTGGCAGACTGCGGCGCGCTGGCTGATATTCTGGCCAGCGGTGCGAGAGTTCTGGAATGCGCCTGCGGCCCCTGCATCGGCATGGGCTTCTCCCCCAGCTCCGGCGGCGTGAGCCTGCGCACCTTCAACCGTAACTTCCTGGGCCGCAGCGGAACGAAGGACGGCCAGGTTTACCTGGTATCCCCTGAGACTGCCGTTGCTTCCGCTCTGACCGGCTATATCACCGATCCCACTACCACCAAGGGCGAACTGAAGGTTCAGATGCCCGAGAAGTTCAAAATCGACGACTCCGCTGTGCTGGCTCCCCTGCCTGCCGACGAAGCAGCGAACGCCGCGGTTCTTCGCGGTCCCAACATCAAAGAATTCCCCAAGAGCAAGGCCTTCAACGATTCTCTGGAAGCCAAGCTGGTGCTGAAAGTCGGCGACAACATCACCACCGACCACATCATGCCCGCCGGTGCCAAGATTCTGCCCTACCGCTCCAACATCCCCCATCTGAGCAAGTTCTGCTTCGAAGTATGCGATCCTACGTTCCCTGAGCGGGCCAAGGCAGCCGGTGACGGCATCATCGTCGGCGGCAGCAACTACGGTCAGGGCTCTTCCCGTGAGCACGCCGCTCTGGTTCCCATGTACCTGGGCATCCGGGGTGTGATTGCCAAGAGCTTTGCCCGCATCCATGTGGCGAATCTGATCAATGCCGGTATCCTGCCCATGGTCTTTGAAGATCCGGCTGATTACGACAATCTGGATCAGGACGCGGATCTGTACATTGAAAATATTGTGGCTGGCATGGCAGACGGCAAGCTGGCCGTCACTGATCGAACCACTGGCAAACAATTCAACGTCCTTTGCAGTCTGACTGAGCGGCAGAGAGCGATTCTGCTGGCCGGCGGCCTGCTGAACTACACCAAGGAGGGTGGCCAATAATGAATATCGACCAGGCCTGTGAGGCCTTTAAGAAGCTGCTGGAGGAACAGCAGCAGCGCATTGCGAACATGGACTGCACCAAGACCGATTTCACGAACAAAAAGGTCGTGACCATCGGCGTTGTAGACGGTGACGGCATCGGCCCCATCATCACCCAGCACGCCGCCCGCGTGCTGAAAAAGCTGCTGGCTGACGAGGTTGCCGCCGGCACCATCATTATCAAGGAAATCCAGGGTCTGACCATCGAGAACCGCATGGCTCAGGGTAAGGCCATCCCCGATGATGTACTGGCTGAGATCAAGTCCTGCGACGTGGTTTTGAAGGGTCCCACCACTACTCCCCACGGCGGCACGCTGGAAAGCGCCAATGTTGCCATGCGCCGGGAGCTGGATCTGTACGCCAACTGCCGCCCGGTGTCCATCCCCGAGCAGGGTATCGACTGGATGTTCTACCGTGAGAATACCGAGGGTGAATACGTCCTGGGCTCCAAGGGCGTAGAGCTGCCCGGCATGGCAGTAGATTTCAAAGTCACCACCGACCTTGGTACCCGCCGGATCGCCCGCGCGGCCTTTGAATACGCCAAGAACAACGGCAAGACCCACGTTTCCATCGTCACCAAGGCCAACATCATGAAGAAGACCGACGGCAAGTTCACCGCCATCGCCCATGAGGTCGCCGCCGATTATCCCGGCATCACCGTGGAGGATTACTACATTGACATCATGACTGCCAACCTCATCAAAGAGGGACTGCGGGAGAAGTTCCAGGTCATTCTGCTGCCGAACCTGTACGGCGATATCATCACCGATGAGGCCGCCCAGATTCAGGGTGGTGTTGGCACGGCAGGCTCCGCCAACATTGGCGACAAGTACGCTATGTTTGAGGCCATTCACGGCTCTGCCCCCAGGATGATCGAGCGGGGTATGGGTCACTACGCCAACCCCGACAGCATTCTTAAGGCCGCCGCACTGCTGCTGCGCCACATCTGCCGAGCCGACAAGGCCGCCAAGCTGGAGGATGCCATGGCACACTGCCCCCTGACGGTAAAGTCCGACGGCTCCGCCGCCACCTGCCAGGAATACGCCGACGCAGTGATCGCGCTCCTGTGACGCGCAACGCAGAGAGGTAATTATGGACGATCAGAAATACGAACCAATTAGGCTGAAAAATCAACTTTGTTTCCCACTCTACGCCTGCTCCCGGGAAACGATTCGGCTATATAAGCCCTATCTGGACGCGCTTGAGCTGACCTACACCCAGTATATTTCCATGATGGTGCTGTGGGAAAGAAAGGCCTTGACCGTAAAGGAGCTTGGAAACGAGCTGTATCTGGACTCCGGCACTCTGACTCCCCTGCTGAAAAAGCTGGAAGCCAAAGGTCTGCTGACCCGCAAACGCTCCACAGAGGATGAGCGTAACCTGATCGTGTCCATTACCGAACAGGGTGAAGCCTTGAAGGATAAGGCACTGTCCATCCATCACAGCATGGCCGCCTGCGTCAAGCTGACTGATGAGGAAGCACTGACGCTTTATCAACTGCTGTATAAAATGCTTTCTTATGTTGGCACCGGAAATGAGGAATGAGCTGGTATTCCGGCGCAGATCTGTCCGCAAATACACCGGCGAACCGGTGGATGCGGCAACGTTGGAAACGATCACCGCTTTCTGCGCCGCGGCTCGACCGCTGTATCCTGACATCAAAATACACAGCCGGATCGTCAGCAAGGAGCAGGTGCGATTCTATTTTCCATGGAAAACGCCCCAGCTCATTGCCGTTTTCAGCGAGGATAAGCCGGGATATCTGGAAAATGTCGGTTTCGTCTTTCAGCAGGTGGATCTGTTCCTGCAAAGCATCGGGCTTGGCTCCTGCTGGCTGGGACTGGGTAAGCTGCGGGATGTGGGCATCCAGGAAGACGGTATGGAATTCGTGATTCTGATCGCGTTCGGTCACCCGGAAGAAAGTCCGCTGCGCTCCGACATCAGTCAGTTCCAGCGAAAACCTCTTGCCGAGATCACGGACACACCGGACATACGGCTGGAGCCTGCCCGGCTGGCTCCCTCCAGCACCAACAGCCAGCCCTGGTATTTCGTCCACGAGGGCGATACCATCCACGCCTACCGCTCCGAGGCTGGTCTGCTGCGTCACAAAACGCTGGGCAGCATGAACCGGATCGATATGGGCATCGCCCTGGCGCATATGTACGTTACAAACCCAGATGCGTTCCAGTTCTTCTCCACCGAGGCTCCGGAGCTGAAAGGCTATCGCTATACCGGCAGCGTCACACTATAAAGTAACACCCCCTCCGATATATCGGAGGGGGTGTCGTTTATAATTCGCAGCGATCAGGCGATATCCTGGAGGTACGTCTCATAGGTATACCCATAGCAAACAAGTCCAAAGTACCGCTGCCATGTCGGGGTGGCCGCCTTGGCATCGGAATACAGAACCAGCTTCCCTGAACAGCCCACAAACGGACTCGTTTCCGACGTCCCCGGCTTGATCACCAGCAGGCTTTGAGGCAAGAACACCGAGGTTAAGCTCGTGCAATCCTTGAATGCTGCGCCATCGATATCCACAATGCTCATGCCAAGACACAGTCGTTTCATGCCGGTACACCCGCTGAACGCAAAGCCGCCGATGGCCTGCACCGTATCCGGCAGGATAACTTCCTCCAGCCCTGGGCAGAAGGCAAACGCCGAGCCTTCGATCCTTTCCAGCGCCTGACCAAAGGCCACTGTTGTCAGTCCGGTACATTCATAAAAAGCGCAGGAACCAATGCTTTTGCAGCCCTTGGGGAGCACGATGCTTTCCAGTGAAGCGGCTTTATAAAAAGCATTCCCCCCGATCTGCGTAACAGAGTCCGGCAAGATCACCTGTTCCAGCTTCACACATTCCGCGAACGCACCATAGGGAACATACTGCAGGCCATCCGGCAGCCGTATACTGCGCAGAGAAGCACAGCCGTGGAAGCAGCTATCTCCAATGGCGGTCACAGAATCCGGCAGCTCCACCGACTCCAGAGACTTGCACAAAAAGAACGTGCCCCGATTGATCTGCGTTAAGCCCTCCGGCAGCTTTACCGTCCGAAGCGCTGTACAACCGTCGAACACATAATCTTTCAGCTCTTTCATTTCTCCGGGAAGGGTGATATCCACCAATTGATCGCAATAGCGGAACGCATACGACTCAATAACGGTCACCGTATCCGGTATGATCACCGATCGGATGTCACTGCTCATAAAGGCACTGTTGCCGATCCGTACCACTTTTTCACCTTGCTCATTTTCTTCCGGTATCCGCAGGCCCTGTACCGTCTTATTCTTCAGACCTGTAACGGAACAGGTTCCGTCACCGTGGCTTTCAAAGATCAGCACCTGCAGCGGGTCCACCGTAGGCGGCACCTGCTTATCCCAATACGAATAGCCGCAGGCATCACAGATATACTTCTCCCCGCCATATTCCACCTCCGTGGGCGCAACGACTGTTACGGTGTAAGTATGTGCCATGGGAGCTGTTTCATTACCGGTATAAGTATGGCCGCATTCACAGGAATAAACGGTATAGCCACCCTGAATGCAGGTGGGCGCAATGGTCTGCTGCCGATAGCTATGTACATGGATACTGGCTTCCGGTTCAGTCTCTCCTGTTTGATCATCCTTCTGATCCGCCGGAGCGTCATTAGGCTGCGTTGACGTTTCCTGGTCATCCGCCGGAACAAATGCCCCCGGCTCTGTTGGTTGCGATGACTGATCACTCTGGCTCATTTCGCTTGCCGAGGTACTGCCCTGACTATTCTCCGAGCTCTGCACAGTACCGGGCTTACTTGTTTCCGTCCGGTCAACGGCTCCGCTGCCGCTGTCCGCGCAGGAGCAAAGCAGCACCGCCAACAGCGCAAAAATCATCAATCGTCTTTTTTTCATATTTCCTCCTGACTCATGCCTGCGTTTGATCACGTTCATTGTAGGTCATCCTCTCCTACTTTTCTATATAATAGGTCAATTACACCCTAATGTCAATAGGTCATTTTGACATAATGATAAAAGAGGTGATGAGCTTGAGCAGATTAAAAGACTTGCGCAAAGAACGGCATTTGACACAGGTGCAAATGCAAATGCTCACTGGAATCGACCAAAGTGACTATTCAAAGATTGAAAGCGGACGCAGATATCTGACGTTTGAACAGTGCAAACGTGTCGCGCTGGCCTTAAATACCAGTATGGACTACCTTGCCGGCTTGACTGATGAAAAGCGCCCCTATCCCCGCAGCGCTGCGGATCTGTAAGGTTCGCAGCAGCACAGGCAGCCCCGCTTTACCAGGGGGCTGCCTGTGTTTGTCATACCGTTTCATGAGGAATCTACGCATTTTATTGATATTTGCAGTAAAATTGGTGCCAAGATCCTTAATTTACCGGCATATCCACGCGCCCCTCAGGATCGGAGGGGTACGCTTATTTCTTGGAATATTTATCGCACAGGGCGTTGATTTGATCCGTAAATCTTGCCAGTTCCTTATTGGACAAGCCCCTGCTCTGTTCAATGATCTGCAGCAGCCGCTTTCCTGCCAGGAGCAGCTTCTCAAAGATGGCATTGCCACGGCGGCGGCCATCGGAGAGCTTGGTGATTTTCACGATAACACCCTTGGCGGTACACTGCCCGGTCAGGAGGTCATATTCATCACCGCTGTATGGCGCAACAGCCGGAACACCGAGCTTCTCCGTGATGTGAGCGGCAAAGCTGTCGCAGACCTCGTCATCACCATGATTGGTGAACACCCGCACCGGCTTATTCGTCATATGACCGAGCCAAGCTACCATCATATCCCGATCCGCATGACCGCTGATACCGGAAATGGTGGCAATGCGGGCGTTGACGGCGATATCCTCACCAAAAAGGCGAACCGAGGCAGCACCCTCCACCAGCTTTCTGCCAACAGTGCCCTCGGACTGATAGCCCACAAACAGCACGGTGCTGTCCCCCCGCCACAGATTGTGCTTCAGATGGTGGCGGATTCGACCCGCTTCGCACATGCCGGAGGCGGACAGGATGACCTTCGGTGTCCTGTCCTCGTTGATGAGCTTGGAATCGTCGGCGGTAATGGACAGCCGCAATCCGGGGAAGCTGATGGGATCGATGCCCCGACTCAGCAGTTCCAGTGTTTCGTCATCATAATAATCCGTCAGACCGGAGGAATAGATCTTCGTCGCCTCCACTGCCAAAGGACTATCCACATACACCGCAAAATCCGGATGACCCCGCAGCAGCCCCTGCTCCCGGATGATGCGAATCAGATACAGCAGCTCCTGCGTCCTGCCGATGGCGAAGGACGGAATGACCACATTACCGCCCCGGTCAAAGGTATCCTGCAAAATTTCCGTCAATTGGCTCACATAATCAGGCCGTTCTCCGTGAAGGCGGTCGCCATAGGTGGATTCGATGACCACATAATCTGCGTCGGGCGGCATCTGAGGATCTCGAATCAGCGGCCGCTCCTTGTTGCCAAGGTCGCCGGAGAACAGCAGCGTCCGCGTCTCCCCCTCCTCACAGATCTCAATGTAAATACTGGATGACCCCAGCAGATGACCCGCATCGTAGAATCGGATGGAAACCCCGGGGAATACCTCTACCGTCTCACCGTATGGGTACGCAAGGAACTGCATCATGGTCTGCTCCGTGTCACGCATGGTGTACATGGGTACATAGGGAGACTGACCGGCACGCTGAGCCTTCCGGTTGCGCCACTGGGCTTCAAACTCCTGGATGTGCGCAGAGTCCCGGAGCATGATATTACAGAGTCGGCGGGTAGCCTCGGTAGAGTAAATCGGGCCTTTATACCCCTTTGCGACCATAGCGGGCAGTTTGCCGGAATGATCGATATGAGCATGAGTCAGAAATATCGCATCAATCTCCCCCGGAGTCACCGGCAGCTCGCAGTTTTCGTAGAGATCCATGCCCTGTTCCATGCCGCAGTCGATCAGGATATGCTTGCCGCAAGCCTCCAGAAGCGTGCAGGAACCAGTAACCTCATGAGCCGCGCCTAAAAATGTCAGTTTCATAGTTATCACTCCCTTGCTTATACTATACCACAAATATGTTAGGCAGGAAATGAGATGGAAATAATTTAACAATTTGGAATAATAAACAAAAAAGTAATGTATCGTTCATGCAATATTCACAAAGGCCAGATATACTGATCTCGTTCCTAGGAACGATATCTATTTTAAGTGAGGTCTTTCAGTTTGAAAAAGAAGTTTTCCTGTTACCTGATGATGCTGGGTGCTGCCATGGGACGCCCCGGAACCCTTGAGGAATACAAACTTCTCAATCAGGTCTTGCAGGGTAAATTGCAGTAAAAAACCGGCTGCCGCGGCAGCCGGTTTTTTTATTTCATCAGCTTACACACAAGCTCGGTATAGGCCACCGGGTCCTCCAGCGGCAGCTCCGCCATGAGCTGAGCCTGATACATGAGAAGCTGGGCATAATCCTTCGCCTTCAGCGGATCGGAGGTCATGGCACTGACCATAGCCTTCACCGCCTCATGCTCCGCGTTCAGCTCCAGAATGCGGCCCACAGGATAGGCAAACTCCGGGTTCATGCGCTTCATATACTTTTCCATTTCGAAGCTCATGCCAGCCTCGGGCACCATCGCCACCGGATGACTGCCCAAATCGGCAGACAGACGAACCTCCTTCACCTGCTCGCCCAGGGTTTCCTTGACGAAGGTCAGGAAGCCCTTCATCTCCTCAGCCTTGTTCTCCAGTTCTTTTTTCTCATCCTCCGTCCGCAGACCCAAATCTTCGGATGCGGCGTTGCAGAACTGCTTTTCGCTGTAGGTCATCAGGGTCTGGGGGATGAACTCATCCACATCTTCGGTGAACAGCAGAACATCGTAGCCCTTGGCAGAAAGTGTCTGCACCTGAGGGAGCTTGGCAAGACGCTCTTTACTCTCGCCGCTGACATAGTAGATCTTCTCCTGCCCCTCTGCCATAGCATCCACGTATTCCTTCAGGGAGATCAGCTTCCCTTCCTTATTGGAATAGTACAGCAGCAGATCCTGACAGGCATCCTTATGGGCACCGTAATCGGAGACCGTGCCGTACTTCAGCTGACGGCCAAAGGCGGCGTAGAACTTTTCGTAATTCTCCCGGTCGTTTTCCAGCATAGACTTCAGCTCGGATTTGATTTTCTTCTCGATATTCCGGGCAATGACAGTCAGCTGGCGGTCATGCTGGAGCATTTCACGGCTGATGTTCAGGGACAGATCCTGGCTGTCCACAATGCCCCGGACAAAGCCAAAGTATTCCGGCAGCAGATCCTCGCAATTATCCATGATCATCACACCGGAGGAATAGAGCTGCAAGCCCCGCTTGAAATCCCGGGAGTAGAAATCCATGGGAGCCTTGCCGGGGATATACAGCAGCGCCTTAAAGGAGACTGTACCCTCGGCACTGGAGTGGATGACCCGCAGGGGCTTTTGATAGTCGAAGAATTTCTCCCGATAGAAGCTGTCGTATTCCTCATCCGTCACGTCCTTTTTGGAGCGCTGCCAGATGGGCACCATGGAGTTCAGGGTGTCCTCTTCCATGTAAGACTCATACTCATCGCTATCTTCCTTCTTGCGGGATTTGGAGATCTCCATGCGGATGGGATAGCGGATATAGTCGGAATACTTGCGCACCAGTTCCCGGATGCGGTATTCCTGCAGGAATTCAGAGTACTTGTCATCCTCGGTATCGGCCTTCAGGGTCATGATGATGTCCGTACCGGGGGCAGACTTTTCCGTTTCCTCAATGGTGTAGCCGTCCGCGCCGTCGGAGACCCACTTCCAAGCGGTATCCTCGCCGTACTTTTTGGAGATAACGGTCACGGAAGAGGCCACCATGAAGGCAGAGTAAAAGCCCACGCCGAACTGACCGATAATGTCGATATCCTCATTCTTTTCCATAGCCTGCTTGAAGCTCAGGCTGCCGGACTTGGCGATGGTGCCCAGATTTTCCTCCATCTCCGCCTTGTTCATGCCGATGCCGTTATCGGACACGGTGAGGGTGCGGTTCGCTTCATCCCGGGTAATGGTGATCGCCAGATCCTCCCGCGACAGACCTACCTGATCGTCAGTCAGGGCGATATAGGCCAGCTTGTCCATAGCATCGCTGGCGTTGGAGATGATCTCCCGCAGGAAGATCTCCCGGTGAGTATAGATCGAATTGATCATCAGGTCCAGCAAGCGCTGAGACTCGGCTTTGAATTGCTGTTTTTCCATATACTTGGTTCACGTCCTTTTTAATATTAGCACTCGAAGTGTCTGAGTGCTAATATTATAGCCGATATTTCCGAAATTGCAAGTACCTGCCGCGAAAGTTCTTTGATTATTCATAAATTGCTGTTGCTTTCGCAGGGCACGCATGCGTGCCCTCACCTTGACATTCCCCCTTCCCGGGCATAAAATAGCATCATACATCCATATAAGAGGTAACGTTATGCTGGATATCTTAGTTCGCGCGGGCTGTTTTGTTGCCATTATCATTTTGGGCTTTGTGCTGCGCAAAGCAGGTCTGTTCAAAGCGGAGGATTTCACCGTCCTTTCCAAAATCACCATCAAGATCACGCTGCCTGCTGCCATCGTCACGAGCTTTGCCGGCAAGCAGATCGATCCCAGTATGCTGATCATCGCCCTTCTGGGTATGGGAGGCGGTATTCTGTACATGCTGCTTGGCTTTTTGACCAATCTGCGAGCCTCCCGGGAAAAGCGAGCCTTTGAGGTGCTGAACCTGCCGGGCTACAATATTGGGAACTTTACCCTGCCCTTCGTTCAAAGCTTCCTCGGCCCCACCGGAGTCATCGTCACCAGCCTGTTCGACACCGGCAACGCCATTGTCTGTCTTGGCGGCGCGTTCGGCGTGGCCTCCATGATCAAGGATGGCCAAGGGTTCTCAATTAAGCGGCTGGGCAAAGCTCTGCTGACCTCAGTCCCATTTCTGACCTACATCATTATGGTGACCACGAACCTGCTGAACATCCCCATCCCCGCTCCCATTGTTTCCTGTGCCGGGATCATGGGTAATGCCAACGCTTTCATCGCCATGCTGATGATCGGTGTCGGCTTCAACCTCAGCGCCGACCGGGCTCAGCTCGGTTCAATCTTTAAGATTCTCACCCTGCGCTATGGCATTGCCGCGGTGCTGGCTCTGATTTTCTACTACCTGCTGCCCTTCTCTCTGGAAGCCCGACAAACACTGGTGATTCTGGCGTTCAGTCCCATTGGCTCTGCCGTTCCGGCCTTCACCAGCGAGTTAAAAGGTGATGTTGGTCTTTCCAGTGCCGCCAACTCCATCAGCATCGTGATCAGTATCGTCATCATCATTTCTCTGCTGTCCGTCATGCTGCATTGATCCGCGGCTAAAGCTTGGTTAAGAAACGGTATTTCCTGTGCCGCTTCCCTTGTTTTTCTGAAAGAGGTTATGTTAAAATATATCCGATTTTGACTATAAAAACGGAGGTAAACACACGCAATGGATATTCTGTATGAAAACCTTGCCCGGTTCGAGATCGGCAACGTGGTGATGATCCTGATTGGCTGTCTGCTGATTTACCTGGCCATTGGCAAAGAAATGGAGCCTTCCTTGCTGCTGCCCATGGGCTTCGGCACGATTCTTGTGAACATCCCCCTGTCTGACGCGCTGGTCGGCCCCATCAGTGAACTGTACCACGCCGGTATTGCCAACGAGCTTTTCCCCCTGCTGCTGTTCATCGGCATCGGCGCCATGATCGACTTTGGCCCCCTGCTCTCTAATCCCAAGCTGATGCTCTTTGGCGCGGCGGCTCAGTTTGGCATCTTCTTTACCCTGTGCATGGCCAGCATGTTCTTCCCGGAGATCGACGCTGCCTCCATCGCCATCATCGGTGCGGCGGACGGCCCCACTTCCATCGCCGTTGCCAACACGTTGGGTTCCAAATATGTAGGTGCCATCACCGTTGCGGCTTATTCCTACATGGCTCTGGTTCCCATCATACAACCGCCGGTCATCAAGCTGCTCACCACCAAGAAGGAGCGCCTGATCCGGATGCCCTACGAGCAGAAGTCCGTTTCCAAGCTGACCCGGATCCTGTTCCCCATCATTATCACGATCGTGGCCTCCGCGATTATTCCTCAGGCTACCGCTCTGATCGGTTTCCTGATGTTCGGCAATCTGATTCGGGAGTGCGGCGTTCTGGACTCCCTGTCCGACACGGCTCAAAAGGTGCTGGCAAATCTGATCACCATTTTCCTGGGTATTTCTGTGGCGTTCAATATGACCGCCGCACAGTTCCTGAAGCTGGATACCCTGCTGATTCTGGGTCTGGGTCTGGTAGCCTTCATCGTAGACACTGCCGGCGGCGTACTGTTTGCTAAATTCCTGAACCTGTTCATGAAAAAGAAGATCAATCCCATGATTGGTGCTGCGGGCATCTCCGCCTTCCCCATGTCCGGCCGTATCGTGCATAAGATGGGACTGAAGGAAGATCCTCAGAACTTCCTTCTGATGCACTCCATCGGTGTCAATGTGTCCGGACAGATCGCCTCCGTTATCGCCGGTGGTATCATTCTGAACTTCTTCAGTTGATTAGAAATGGAGGGAATGAGATTATGATTTTACTGTCCAATGTCGCTGAAACCACCCCTGTGGAATCCGCACCCCAGATGTTCTTTGAGCCTGCTAATTTTATCAGCATGCTCTACTACATGGGTATCGGTATGCTGGTCATCTTCGTGATCATTGGGATCATTATTCTGTCCACTATGGTGATCAACAAGATGTTCTCCAAGAAAAAGGATACCTAATGTCCATCACTGTGGCTGCTGCGCGTTTGCAGCAGCCACTTGATTTTTTGCCAAATCAATTCTATAATATTCCGGAAATACCACCAGGAGGATAGGATATGATCCGTTATGTAAGCGTTGCATAAGCACTGGCTATGCAATTGAAGTAAACCCAATACTGCCTTTGTTATAGCCATTGCTTTCCTGAGAGCAAAATCATTTTAGGAGGCAACTGTGAGCTATAAAAATGCAGAGGATATCCTGCCACGGGAACTGCTGCGTCAGCTGCAGCAGTACGCAGATGGGACATGCATCTATATTCCCCGCAAAGCGGAGAATCGGCAATGCCGTGGCTGCAGTCCGGCTTATCGGGAAGAGCTGCTGCAGCGCAATCAGCAGATCCGGCATGACCGCCGAATGGGGCTGACCACCCGGCAGCTTGCGGAAAAGTACCATCTTTCCGAAAAGAGTATCAGCAGGATCCTGCGAGAAGGTAACAAGTAACATGATGGGCCGGGATGCACCGGCCCATCCTTTTTTATAATGTAAGATGAGGTGGCATTTTTCAAAAAGACATGGTAAGATGATTTTATTGAGAGGAGGTCTCACAATGTACGAGATCGTAAAAAATTACCGCGCCAACGATGCCCTGCGCCGCAGCTTCAATTCCCTCGCCGAAAAAACCTTCGGTCTGAATTTTGAAAACTGGTATCAAAACGGCTTTTGGGGCGACAACTATAACCCCTACTCCGTGGTGATTGACGGACAGGTCGTTGCCAATGTATCCGTAAACCGAACCGATCTGGTCATGGATGGAGCGCGCAGACAGTTGCTGCAGCTTGGCACCGTCATGACCGATGAGCGGTACCGCAACCGGGGCTATATCCGTGCGATCATGCAGCAAATTGATCAGGATCACCCGAATGCCGACGGCGTGTATTTGTTTGCCAATGACTCCGTGGTGGAGTTCTATCCCAAATTCGGCTTCCGCAAATCCCATGAATATGAATACAGCAAAGCCGTCTGCGCTGCCGGTGAGTGCCGCATGGAGCAGATCATCATGGACTCCCCGGAAAACTGGGCGCTGCTCACCCGGGCTATGGAGGAAAACCAATTCTGCGACAGCTGCCATATGGCGGACAATCCCGGACTGATCTTCTTCTATGTTTCCCAGTTCATGCAGGATTGCGCTTATTATTGTAAAGACCTGGATGCCTGGGTAGTTGCGGAGCGGGAAGATGACACCATGCTGATCCACAACATTTTCGCAAAGGTTCCCATTGAACTGGATGATGTGATCAGCGCCTTTGGTGCCGGGATCAACCGGGTAACACTGGGCTTCACGCCCGCGGACACCGCCGGCTGGACAAAAAAACGGATCGGTCAGGACGACTGCACCTTCTTCGTCAAAGGCCGCGCCTTTGATGATTTTGAGGGCAAGGCGCTTCGGATCCCCAGCCTGTCCCACGCATAACCACCCCGCCGTTTTACACAGATTTTACAATTACCTGATCATAGATTTGACATTGGGCTGTTAAACTGGCCTCATCAAAGAAATATGAAAGGTGATCGTAAAATGGATATTTTCGATATACTTACCATGGTCGGCGGTCTGTGTCTGTTCCTGTTCGGTATGAACATCATGGGCGACGCGCTGGAGCGCCGAGCCGGCAGCAGCCTGCGTACACTGCTCGGCAAGCTAACCTCAAACCGGATGCTGGGCTTTCTGACCGGACTTGCCGTCACCGCCGTCATTCAGAGTTCCTCTGCCACCACCGTCATGGTCGTCGGCTTCGTCAACTCAGGCTTGCTGACCTTGAAACAGGCCATCGGTGTGATCATGGGTGCCAACGTTGGTACGACCGTCACTGCATGGATTCTGAGCCTTGGCGGCATTGAGGGTGATGCCCTGTTCCTGCAGCTGCTGAAGCCCTCCAATTTCACTCCCATCCTTGCCCTCATCGGCATCATCTTCTACATGTTCCTGAAGGACAGCAAAAAGAAGGACACCGGCATGATCCTCCTGGGCTTTGCGGTGTTGATGTTCGGCATGGATACCATGTCCGGCGCGGTCAAAGGACTGAAGGACGAGGCATGGTTCCAGCAGTTGTTCCTAATCTTCACCAACCCCATTCTGGGCGTGCTGGCCGGTGCGATACTGACCGCCATCATCCAGTCCTCCTCTGCCTCTGTTGGTATTCTGCAGGCCCTGTCCGCCACCGGTCAGGTAAGCTATGCCGCTGCCATCCCCATCATCATGGGTCAGAACATCGGCACCTGCATCACCGCGATCCTGTCCAGCTTCGGCACCAATAAGAACGCAAAGCGGGCGGCAATCGTCCATCTGCTGTTCAACGTCATCGGCACTGGCATCTGTCTGATCCTGTTCATGTTGGCAAACTGGATCTTCTCCCCCGCGATTTTGGGCGAGAGCGCCAGTTATCTGGGTATTTCCATCTGCCACACCGCCTTCAACATCATCTGCACCTCTATTCTGCTGCCCTGCGGCGGATTGCTTGAAAAGCTGGTTTGCAAGCTGGTGCCCGACTCCAAGGAGCCAGAGGCTGTGGTAGAGCTGGACGAGCGGCTGCTGACCACACCTCCCATCGCTTTGCAAAGCTGCCGCAAGCTGACGGTCGAAATGGCCGCGGCCACCTCCGAAACTCTGAAGCAGGGCATCGAAGCGCTTACCGCTCTTACCCCCGAGCTGGCGGAGAAGATCCGCAAAGGGGAAGCCAGAGGCGACCACTATGAAGACATTCTGGGCACTTACCTTGTAAAGCTCAGTGCTCTGCAAATCAGTGAAGCCGACAGTTCGGAGGCCGCCATGCTGCTCAAGGCAATCGGCGACTTTGAGCGTATCAGCGATCACAGTGTCAACCTGCTTGAAGCCGCTGAGGAACTGAGCCAGAAGGGTCTGCAATTTTCTGACTCCGCGCAGAAGGAACTGGCTGTTCTGGTCAGCGCCGTCAGCAAGGTTATGGATCTGTCCGTAGAGGCTTTCGTTAACAACGACTACGAGACTGCCTGCCAGATCGAGCCGCTGGAGCAGGTTATTGACGATCTGAAAGATCAGCTTCGTACACGCCACATTCTGCGGCTGCAGCAGGGCAGCTGCAGTATTGAAACCGGCTTCATTTGGGCCGATCTGCTGACCAGTCTGGAACGCACCAGCGACCACTGCTCCAACATTGCCGGCGGCATTATCGATTTGCACAATCATGATTTGAACACCCACGAAGCCCTCCGCTCCGCCAGAACAGAAAGCAGGAGCTACCAGATTATGTATCAGGAGTATTCTAAAAAATATCGCTTGAACGGCTAAACACTGAAAACCGCCGCTTTTCCACAGCAGAAAAGCGGCGGTTTTCATTTTGTCCGGCGCGAAACCTTGGACACTTCAACAAAAGTGCTTTACAAAGATGGATTGTTATGGTATAATCTGACCAGCAACGGTGCAAAAGCACCGAATATTTTACAGAATTGGAAGGAGAAAACATGAAAAAGCGTATCTTTGCAATTGTGATGGCTGTTATCATGGTCACCTCTCTGATTGCCGGTGCGGTTCCTGCCCTGGCTGCCGAAGAGGACATGATCACCATCAGAGTGCACTACCATCGTGAAGATGGCAACTACGAAGGCTGGCAGCTCTGGTCCTGGGACCTGGACGAAAAGTATTCCGTAACCGGCACTTCCGCCACCAGCAGTGTCGAAACCACAGAGCCCCCCTTTAAGTTTGAAGAGGGCGACGGTGATGTTGTCGCCACCATCAAGGTTCCCACCGGCACCATGCGCGTCGGCTATATCGTCCGCTACGGCGATTGGGAAAAGAAGGACATTGACTACGACCAGCACATCAACATCACCGGCATCCTGTCCGGCACCGTTGATTTCTATGTTGAGTCCGGTAAAGCTTCTCAGGCCAGCGCAGACATGAGCGCTATCCCCTCCATGGAAAAGCTCGTTGCTGACGGCTTCATGAAGCTGGGTGAGGATGTCGTTCTGGGCGTTGTGGTCACCAGCGCTTCCTACAACTCCACCAAGAATGAGGTCACTGTGGATCTGTCCGCAAAACTGACCTACACCGCCGATCTGAGCACCTTCAAGGTCAAGAATGATGACGGTGAAGTCGAAATCACCAAGATCGTTACACTGGGCAGCAAGTACATTCTGACTCTGGCCGAGCCTCTGGATCTGGCAAGAGGCTATAATGTTGAGTTCGAAGGCAAGGATTACCCTGTCTCCATGCCCGACTATTTCTCCAATGCTGAATTTGAAGATCAGTTCACCTACACCGGTGACGATCTGGGCGCTACTTACACCAAGGAAAAGACTGATCTGCGTGTTTGGGCTCCCACCGCTGTCGATGTGAAGGTCAACCTGTACTCCAACGGCGATCCCGTTCAGCAGGCCGATCCTGATGAGCAGGTTCAGATGACCAAGGATGTCAATGGTACTTGGGTTGCCACTCTGAACGGTGACAAGAACGGTACCTACTACACCTACTCCGTCAAGACCGATAACGGCACCAACGAAGCCTGCGATCCCTACGCCCGCACCACTGGTGTTAACGGTAAGCGTGCCATGATCATTGATCTGGACTCCACCGACCCCGAGGGCTGGGACACCGATAAGGATCCCCACTATGATAACAACTTCACCGATGCTGTTATCTACGAGCTGCACGTCCGTGACCTGTCCAGCGACTCCAGCTCCGGCATCACAAACGTCGGCAAGTTCCTGGGTCTGATCGAAACCGGCACCAAGAACTCCAACGGCATCTCCACCGGTCTGGATCACATGAAGGATCTGGGCATCACCCACGTCCACCTGCTGCCCGTCTATGACTACGGCAGTGTCGACGAGTACAACCTGAGCTCCGGCCAGTTCAACTGGGGCTACGATCCCGTGAACTACAACGTTCCCGAGGGTTCCTACTCCACCGATCCCTTCAACGGCGAAGTCCGTGTCAAGGAATTCAAGCAGATGGTCAAGGGCCTGCATGACAATGGCATCAGCGTCATCATGGACGTTGTTTACAACCACGTTTATGACGCCAACAAGTTCTGCGTCAACCAGATCGTTCCCGGCTACTTCACTCGTCCCAACTCCAACGGCTCCGGCTGCGGCAACGACGTTGCTTCCGAGCGCAGCATGGTCAGCAAGTACATCGTTGACTCCGTCACCTACTGGGCTGATGAGTACCACATCGATGGTTTCCGTTTCGACCTGGCCGGCCTGCTGGATACCGACACCATCAACGCCATCATTGACTCCGTCCATGAGACTCACCCCAACGTTAAGTTCTACGGCGAAGGCTGGGAGATGGGCACTAACGTGACCAAGACCGGTGTGACTCTGAACACCATGTTCAACTCCACCAAGGTTCCCGAGTTCGCTTTCTTCAGCGATACCATCCGTAACACCGTTAAGGGTGGCACTTACAGCGGCGTCAGCGCCGGCTTCATCTCCGGTAAATCTGTCAGCTCCTCCGAGCTGAACGCGCTGTACAAGGGCATGCCCTCCTGGTGCAAGACCCCCTCTCAGTCCATCAACTACATCTCCGCTCACGATAACAACACCCTGTTCGACCACATCACCCTGGTCACTCCCAACGCTACCGTTGCTGACCGTATCGCCATGAACAATCTGGGCGCTGCTTTCTACATCACCGCTCAGGGTATCCCCTTCATCCATGCCGGTGAAGAGATGCTGCGTTCCAAGCCCGATGCCAGCAAGGATGGCGGCTTCAATGAGAACAGCTACAACGCCAGTGACGCTGTCAACTCTCTCAAGTGGGACGATCTGAACAAGGCCGAGTACATGGCCACCTACGAGTACTACAAGGGTCTGATCGCCTTCCGTAAGGCTCACCCCGCTCTGCGTCTGACCAATTCTGCCGATGTCAACTCCACCGTGTTCCCCGCCAGCGGCCTGGATGCCAATGTCGTGGCTTACACGATCAACGGCGGTATCAACGGTGAGACCGCGGAGAGCATCTACGCTATCTTCAATGCCAACTCCACCGCTAAGACTGTCACCCTGCCTGAAGGTGAGTGGCACATCTGTGTCAACAAGAACGAGGCTGGTGTCTACTCTCTGGGCACCGTTTCCGGCACCGTTTCTGTTGACGCGATCAGCGCCATGATTCTGGTCAAGGGCGATGTCGAGGCCAAGCCTGTTGAGCCCATCGAGGAACCCGCCAGCACCAATTGGGGCATCGTCATCGGCGTCGTCGCCGCTGTCGCTGTTCTGTCTGCTGCTGTCGTCGTGCTCCTGCTGAAGAAGAAGCAGTAATTTTCCCCTTCCATACACGGCGTGCCGCTTCGGCGGCACGCCTTTTTTGCCGTTTTTTTGTTGTCTTTGCGAATTCAGCGTGGTATAATGGCAAGTATAGTATTTTTCTCTTACGAGGGAGGCATGTTATGAATATCATTATTGCAGGTGATGGCCGAGTGGGCTCTACTTTGGCTCGGCAGCTCTCCGCCGAGGGCTATGACCTGACCCTCATCGACTCCAACAACTCCGTACTGCAAACCAGCATGGAGCGCTACGATGTCATCGCTGTCCATGGTAACTGCGCCTCGATGGCCACGCTGCGCCAGGCTGGGGTCATGGATGCCGATCTGCTCATCGCAGCCACCAGTGCCGACGAAGTTAATCTGCTGTGCTGCTCCACCGCCCACGGTCTGAATCCAAAGCTGCACACCATTGCCCGGATCCGCAACCCGGAGTATATCGACCAGATTTATGAGATGCGGGATACATTTGGTTTATCCATGGCCATCAATCCGGAGAAGCAGGCCGCAACCGAAATTGAGCGTCTGCTGAAATACCCAGGTTTCCTGCGCAGAGACATTTTTGCCAAAGGACGTACCGAGATCGTAGAACTGCGGGTGGATGAAGCCAGCAAGCTGTGCAATGTTCCGCTCATGGAAATGGCCGGTATCGTCAAATGCCGTGTGCTGGTCTGCGCCGTGCTTCGTGATGGCACTGCCATGGTTCCCAGAGGCAACTTCGTTCTGCAAGCCGGTGACCGGATTTTTGTCACTGCCCCCACAGAGAACCTTACCGTTCTTCTGAAAAATCTGGGTATCATCACACGTCGTGTCCGCAAGGTCATGCTCTGCGGCGGCGGCCGGGTCTGCTATTATCTGGCCAGCCAGCTAAAAAAAGCCGGTATTCAAGTCCGGCTGATCGAAGCTGACTATAACCGCTGCCAGGAACTGAACGATCTGCTGCCCGACGCACAAATCGTTCACGGCGACTGCAGCGATCTGGAGGTTCTGGAAAGCGAGGGCCTGACCGATTTTGACGCTCTGGTTGCACTGACCGGCCGGGATGAACTAAATATGATTCTTTCCCTTTACGCTGCCGGTCAGGGTGTACCGCAAGTCATCACCAAATTGGCTGAGGTGGGCAGCCGCGGTGTCATCGACAGTCTGAGCCTCGGCAGTGTCATCTGCCCCAAGGAGCTGTGCTGTAACAACATCGTCCGCTACGTCCGAGCCATGCAGAATCAGACCGGTGCGGCTGTATCCGTCCACGCGATCGCCGATGGTCAGGTAGAAGCCATGGAGTTCCTGGTAGACGAAAATACCAACCATTGCGGCGTTCCTCTGAAGCAGCTTAAGCCCCGGCCCAATGTTCTGATCGCCAGCATCACCCACGGCTCCCGCACGGAGATCCCCAACGGCGATTCCATGTTCCACCAGGGCGACACCTTAGTCGTTGTCACCAGCGGCCGCGGCGTGATCCATCAGATCAACGACATCTTCGCGTAAGAGGGCAGCGCCATGAACTACAGAATCATAGGGCGGTTTCTCGCCCAGATATTGACCATTGAAGCAGTGTTTATGCTCCCGGCGTTGGGCATCAGCCTGGGCTATGGAGAATGGGCCGCTGTCAGGGCTTTTCTGTTCACCATCTTAATCATCACCGCTGTTGCGCTGACCCTGTTCCTGATCTGCCGGAAGGCTCCCAACGCACTGGATGCCCGGGAAGGCATGATCTGCGTGGGCATTAGCTGGATTGTACTCAGTCTGTTCGGATGCCTTCCCTTTGTGATCTCCGGCGAGATCCCCCATTACATCGACGCGTTCTTTGAAATCGTATCCGGATTTACCACTACCGGCGCATCCATCCTGTCCGATGTGGAGGCTCTGTCCCCTGGCATTCTTTATTGGCGCAGTTTCAGCCATTGGTTAGGCGGCATGGGCGTACTGGTATTTCTGCTTGCCGTTGCGCCGGGCAGTAAAGACAAGGGATTCACCATGCACCTGCTGCGGGCGGAGAGCCCGGGCCCCGATGTTGGCAAGCTGGTTCCCCGGATGCGCAAAACCGCCAGCATTCTGTACATCATCTACATCGTGATGACGATCATCAATATTCTCTTCCTTCTGGCCGGAAAAATGCCTTGGCTGGAGGCTCTGTGTACTGCCTTCGGCACCGCCGGCACCGGCGGTTTTGGTATCAAAAACGATTCCATGGCCAGCTACAGTCCCTATATCCAAATTGTCACAACCGTGTTCATGCTTTTGTTTGGAATCAATTTCAGCTGCTACTATCTGCTGCTGATGAAGCAGTTCAAGGCCGTATTGAAGGATGAGGAGCTGCGGATGTATATTGGCATTGTGGTCATTGCCATCGTGCTGATCGTGATCAATATTTACGGCACCTATGGCACTTTAGGAGAGACCATCCGCCATGCGGCCTTTACCGTCTCCACCATCATCACCACCACCGGATATGGCACCACCGATTTCGACCTATGGCCTGCTTTCTCCAAAGCAATCATAATGTTCCTGATGATCGTTGGTGCCTGCGCCGGCAGCACCGGCGGCGGTTTGAAGGTATCCCGGCTTCTGTACTTGTTAAAGAGTCTGGGCCGCAACATCACTCAGATGCTGAATCCCCGCCGTGTAAAGGGGATCCGCTACAATGGGCAAATTGTCAGCGAACGAATTCTGGACAATACCAATGCGTATCTCGCGGCCTATGTGAGCATCATTATTTTCAGCTTTATTGTAGTCTCACTGGATAACAACACCATCGGCACCAACTTTACTGCGGTGCTTTCCTGCTTTAACAACATCGGCCCCGGTCTGGAGGCTGTCGGCCCCACCTGCAATTTCGGTCATTACAGTGATCTGAGCAAGCTGGTGCTGGCTGCGGATATGCTGGCAGGGCGGCTTGAAATTTTCCCCATTTTGGTGCTGTTCTCCCGCAGTACATGGAAACGCTGACCGGATTTGTCCGTTACCGGCGTTACTTTGTTGAAATTCTATAAGGATAAAAGTCCTTCACTTTTTCATTTTAGTGAGGATTTCATCTTGATTTTTTCGGGGAACTTCGCCATAATAGTATTGGTGAAAATGTGGGCTTCCACGTCACCGCACATAAAATCCATATGGCGAAACTGTCATATCGATATCCTTCCGGCTATTGTTCAGATGGATCTATGGTCGGAGAAATGAGGTCAACTTATGGAAAGAAAAATCGGAACTACCTCCCGGGGCATCCGCTGCCCGATCATCCGCGAGGGTGACGATCTGGCAAAGATCGTTGTCGACAGCGTGCTGGAAGCCGCTGAAAGCGAAGGCTTTGAACTGCGTAACCGGGATGTCGTCGCAGTAACCGAGTCCATCGTAGCCCGCGCTCAGGGCAACTACGCCTCTGTTTCCGCTATTGCTGAAGACGTGCGTGCCAAACTGGGCGGTGAGACCATTGGTGTCATCTTCCCCATTCTGTCTCGTAACCGTTTCGCCATTTGCCTGCGTGGTATCGCTCAGGGTGCCAAGAAGGTCATCCTGATGCTCAGCTATCCTTCTGACGAAGTAGGCAACGAGCTGGTGTCTCTGGATCAGCTGGATGCAGCTAAGATCAATCCCTACTCCGATGTACTGACTCTGGAAAAGTACCGGGAACTGTTTGGTGAGAACCTGCACCCCTTTACCGGCGTGGACTATGTCCAGTATTATTCCGATCTGATCCGTGAAAGCGGTGCCGAGGTGGAGGTCATCTTCGCCAACGACTGCCGCACGATCCTGAACTACACCAAGAATGTCCTGCACTGTGATATCCATAGCCGTGCCCGCACCAAGCGGCTGCTGCTGGCTGCCGGCGCGGAGCGCGTCTGCGGTCTGGACGAGATTCTGAACGCCCCTGTGAACGGCAGCGGTTACAATGAGCGCTTTGGCCTGCTGGGCTCCAATAAGTCCACCGAAAACAAGGTCAAGCTGTTCCCCCGCGAATGCACGGATCTGGTCATGGAGATTCAGGCTTCCCTGCTGGAAAAGACCGGCAAACACATTGAGGTCATGGTCTACGGCGACGGTGCCTTCAAGGATCCCGTGGGCAAGATCTGGGAACTGGCTGACCCCAGCGTTTCCGCCGCCAACACCCCCGGTCTCGAGGGCACTCCCAACGAGCTGAAGCTGAAGTATCTGGCTGACAACGATTTTGCCAACCTGTCCGGTGCGGAGCTGAAGGCTGCCATTGAAGGTGCGATCCGCCAGAAGGACGGCAACCTGGTGGGCAACATGGCCTCTCAGGGTACCACCCCCCGCCGCCTGACTGACCTGATCGGTTCCCTGTGTGACCTGACTTCCGGCTCCGGTGACAAGGGCACCCCCATCGTTCTGGTTCAGGGCTACTTCGATAACTACACCAATTGATTTTCCCCGGCTCCCAGAGTTCACATACCTCTGGGAGCCGAAAATAAAGTCCCGGCCGCAACCGTTTTTTATTGACAAGGATAGGCCGCCATGATATAATCCCTTGAGGGTTTTTGAGATCCCCCGACTACAAAAAGGAGAACACGATGATGGAACGAAACAAGTATAAGATCATCCATACCGCTTGTGATTCCACGTTCAGTGTCCGTGTTTCTAATTTTCTGGAAAAGGTCGGCATTGGTGTTTCCAATTCTGAATACGCTGTTTTTCCCGGCTTTTGTGATGTGCATGTGCATTTCAGAGAGCCGGGATTTTCTTATAAGGAAACCATCGCCACCGGCTGTGCCAGCGCCGCAAGGGGCGGCTACACCGCCGTGTGCACCATGCCCAATCTGAATCCCACTCCGGACACACTGGAGCATCTGGATATACAGCGTCAGATCATTGAAAAGGATGCCTGTATCCATGTCTATCCCTATGGTACCATTACCATGGGCGAACGCGGCGAGGAACTGGCTGATCTGGAAGATATGGCACCTTACGTCTGCGGCTACTCTGACGACGGCCGGGGCGTGCAGAACGATGACAGGATGCGCGCCGCCATGATGAAGGCCAAAGAACTGGGTAAAATGATCGTAGCCCACTGTGAAGTCAATTCGCTTCTTCGGGGCGGCTACATCCACAACGGAGAATATGCCAGGACGCACGGTCACCGGGGTATCTGTTCCGAAAGTGAATGGGTGCAGATCGACCGGGATCTGAGGCTGGCGGAGGAGATCGGCTGCGCCTATCACGTCTGCCACATTTCCACCAAGGAAAGTGTGGACATCATCCGCAAGGCCAAGGCTCGGGGCGTCAATGTCACCTGTGAGACCGGCCCCCATTACCTGATTCTGGATGACAGTGACCTACAGGAAGACGGACGGTTCAAAATGAACCCGCCTTTGCGCAGCAGAGAAGATAAACTGGCTCTGATCCAGGGCATCGTGGACGGCACCATCGATATGATTGCCACCGACCACGCCCCCCACTCCGAGGAAGAAAAGTCCCGCGGACTGGAAAAGAGCGCTTTTGGTGTAGTGGGTCTGGAAACGGCCTTCGCCGCTCTGTATACCCATCTGGTCAAACCCGGCATCATCACCATGGAGCGGCTCATGGAACTGCTGGTTGAAAATCCCCGCAAACGCTTCAAGCTCCCTCTGGGGCTGGATTTCAGCGTGTGGGATCTGAACAAAGAATACACCGTCGATCCTGCCGAGTTTCAATCGATGGGCAAGGCCACCCCTTTCTCCGGAATGAAGCTTTTCGGACGCTGTATCCTGACAGTCTGCAACGGCAATATCGTCTGGCAGGAAAATTCGTAACAACAATATGTCATTGCGCACAATGACAGGATTTCTTAAGGTATATCGCAATCAACGGAGGTAATTCAAAATGGCAAAGCGTACAGACTTAAAGAAAATCATGATCATCGGCTCCGGCCCCATCGTCATCGGTCAGGCTGCTGAGTTCGACTATGCCGGCACCCAGGCCTGTCTTGCTCTGAAAGAGGAAGGCTATGAAGTCGTGCTGGTCAACTCCAATCCCGCCACCATCATGACCGACACCACCATTGCTGATAAGGTCTACATGGAGCCTCTGACGCTGGAATATGTGGCAAAGATCATCCGCTATGAGCGTCCCGATGCCATCGTTCCCGGCATCGGCGGTCAGACCGGCCTGAACCTGGCCATGCAGTTGGAGAAGAAGGGCATTCTGAAGGAGTGTCAGGTGGAGCTGCTGGGCACCTCCAGCGAATCCATCGAGCGCGCCGAAGACCGCGAACTGTTCAAGGAGCTGTGTCAGTCCATTGGCGAGCCTGTCATCCCCTCCGAGATCACTTATTCCATTGAGGAAGCCAAGGCAGCCGCCAAGCGCATCGGCTACCCTGTCGTTCTGCGTCCCGCCTTTACGCTGGGCGGCACTGGCGGCGGCTTCGCTTACAATGAAGAAGAGCTGGTGGAAGTGGGTCTGAACGCCTTCAAGCTCTCCCCTGTCCATCAGGTTCTGATTGAGAAGTCCGTCAAGGGCTACAAGGAGATTGAGTTTGAAGTCATGCGTGACGGTGCGGATCACGCCATTACCATCTGCGGCATGGAAAACATTGATCCCGTTGGTGTCCACACCGGCGACTCTTTGGTTGTAGCGCCTATCATGACCCTGAACGACCATGATCTGAAGATGCTGAACGACAGCGCCATTAAGCTGATCAAGGAGCTGAAGATCGAAGGCGGCTGCAACGTGCAGTTCGCTCTGAACCCCAATTCCTCCGAATACTACCTCATTGAAGTCAACCCCCGGGTTTCCCGCTCCTCCGCTCTGGCCTCCAAGGCTTCCGGCTATCCCATTGCCCGAGTCACAGCTAAGATCGCCGTGGGCATGACTCTGGAGGAGATTAAAATCGCCAACACCAACGCTGCCTTTGAGCCCAGCCTGGACTACGTTATCGCAAAGCTGCCCCGGTTCCCCTTTGACAAGTTCACCAGCGCGTCCAATATGCTGGGCACCCAGATGAAGGCCACCGGTGAGGTCATGGGCATCGGCTCCACGCTGGAAGAGTCTCTGCTGAAGGGCATCCGCAGCTTGGAGATTGGTGCCAATCACATGTACCTTTCCAAGTTTGACAATATGAGCGTAGAGGAACTGCTGGATTATATCAAGGAGTTCCGTTCCGACAATATCTTCGCCATTGCAGAGTTGTTCTATCACGGTGTCAGCGTGGAAAAGATCCACGAACTGACCCAGATCACCTCCTATTTCCTGGAGGCCATCAAGAACATCGTGGACATGGAGGAAACGCTGAAGGCCAATGTCAATGACCTCGCTACCCTGACCGCCGCCAAGAAGATGGGCTTCAGCGATAAGTATATCGCCCGGATGTGGAAGTGCAGCGAGCTGGATGTCTACAATTTCCGGAAGGCGAACAACCTGTTCCCTGTGTTCCGTATGGTTGATACCTGCCATACCGGCGCTTATATTCCCTACTTCTACTCCAGCTATACCGGTGAAAATGCCTCCCGGCTGACCAATAAGAAGAAGATCGTGGTGCTGGGCGCAGGCCCCATCCGAATCGGCCAGGGCGTTGAGTTCGACTACTCCACCGTCCACGCCGTTATGACCATTAAGAACGCCGGTTATGAGGCCATCATCATCAACAATAACCCGGAGACTGTTTCCACTGACTATACCACTGCCGACAAGCTGTACTTTGAGCCTCTGACCCCCGAGGATGTCATGAACATCATCGAGTTCGAGCAGCCCGAGGGTGTCATCGCGTCGCTGGGCGGCCAGACCGCCATCAACCTGGCTCAGCCCCTGACCGACCGGGGTGTCAAGATCATCGGCACCGACTGCGCCGCCATCGACAAGGCTGAGGATCGCAATGCCTTTGAAAACCTGCTGAATGAGCTGAATATCCCCCGCGCCAAGGGCAAGGCCGTGACCAAGCTGGAGGACGGCATCGCTGCCGCTTCTGAGATCGGCTACCCCGTCCTGGTTCGCCCCTCTTTCGTTCTGGGCGGCCGTGCCATGCAGATCGTCGCTAACGAGGAACAGCTGCGCCACTACCTGAAGACCGCCGTCGAGATTGATGAGGACAAGCCTGTTCTGGTCGATAAGTATATCGAAGGCCGTGAGGTGGAGATCGACGCAATCTGCGATGGCATCAATGTCTTTGTTCCCGGCATCATGGAGCTGGTCGAGCGCACCGGCGTTCACTCCGGTGACTCCATGTCCGTCTATCCCCCCTTCTCCATCAGCGATAAGGTCAAGGGGATCATCCTGCAGTACGCCAAGAAGCTGGGTCTGGGCATCGGCATCATCGGCCTGTACAATATTCAATTCATTGTGGACAAGGATGACAATGTGTTCATCATTGAGGTCAACCCCCGCTCCTCTCGTACCGTTCCTTTCCTGAGCAAAGCTACCGGCTACTCGCTGGCAGATATCGCCACCGAGGTCATTCTGGGTAAATCTCTGAAGGAGCTGGGTCTGTTCGACATCTATCCCGACGAGAAGGAACGCTGGTATGTAAAGGCTCCTGTGTTCTCCTTCAATAAGATCCGCGGTCTGGATGCTTATCTGTCCCCTGAAATGAAGTCCACCGGCGAAGCCATTGGCTATGACAGCACGATGAATCGGGCGCTCTATAAGGCTCTGCAGGCCGCCGGCATGAAGCTGCAGAACTATGGTACCGTGTTTGCCACGATTGCCGACAAGGATAAGGAAGAGGCACTGCCTCTGATCCGCCGGTTCTACCAGCTGGGCTTCAACATTCAGGCTACCGACGGCACCGCCAAGTACCTGAAGGAGCACGGTATCCGCACGCACGCGCTGGGTAAGATCAGCGAGGGCAGCGACGAGATCCCCAACGCTCTGCGTCAGGGCCATATTGCCTACGTCATCAACACCAAGGATCCCGGCTCCAACGAGCACGACGGCATCCACATCCGTCAGATTGCAACCGAGCACAATGTGACATTGTTCACTGCTCTGGATACCATCAAGGTGCTGCTGGACGTGCTGGAGGAAACTACCCTGACCATCTCCACCATTGATGCCTAAAGGCTCGATATAAATCCCTTTCCGGGATTTTCGATATGCGCTTCGCGCTCGATATGTGTATCTCACTCGATATGCCCTGCGGGGCGATGGGGATTTATATTATATCGAAACAAAGTTATATCGAATTTGCGCCAGCAAATATATCGAATGGGCGAAGCCCATATATCGACAAAAGGACGTTGACACGATGACCGAAAGCAAGCATCAGCTCCGTGAAGAAAGTATTGACTTTGCAATCATGGTTTCTGATATCTGTGATGAGATCAATGGCTGTTCTGTTTATGTCAATCAGTTGCTCCGGTGTTCCTCTTCCATTGGAGCAAACATTCACGAAGCCAGATATGCTCAGAGTCGCGCCGATTTTATCAGCAAACTGGAGATCGCATTAAAAGAAAGCTCTGAAACGGATTACTGGCTGGAGCTTTTATACCGAAAGAATAAACTTTTGCCGGAGCAGTTTTCGATCTTAAAAAACAGATGCGGGACCACACGTCGTAAGCTGATTGCTTCCATCACCACTGCAAAAGCAAATCGACACAGTTCATGATTGCTTTGTAACGAAAAGTGAAAGGACAAAACATGAAACAATCCATCTTCACCATTGTCCGCAACGACGCGCTGACTGATTGTGTATATAAAATGATCCTCAGCGGCGATACCTCCGCCATCACCGCCCCCGGTCAATTTGTCAATATCGCACTGGAGGGAAAATTCCTCCGCCGCCCCATTTCCGTCTGCGACTACGATGACACCACCCTGACCATCATTTACAAGGTGGTTGGCAAGGGCACCGCCCAGATGAAGGCCATGGAGCCCGGCGAAAAACTGGATATTCTGACAGGACTCGGCAACGGCTATGACCTGAGCGTTTCCGGTGACAAACCTGTGCTTCTGGGCGGCGGTGTCGGCGTACCGCCCATGTACAATCTGGCAAAAAAGCTGACCGCCATGGGTAAAAAAGTAACCGTTATTCTCGGTTTCAACACCAAATCCGAGATTTTCTATGAGGATGAATTTCGGGCGCTGGGCTGCGATGTCATCGTCGCCACCGCCGACGGCAGCTACGGTGTGAAGGGCTTCGCTACCACGCCGCTGGCTGACCTTGACTATACGTATTTCTACACCTGCGGCCCCGAGCCCATGCTCAAGGCCGTATACAAGGCCACCGCCACCTCCGGCCAGATGAGCTTTGAGGAGCGGATGGGCTGCGGCTTCGGAGCCTGCATGGGCTGCTCCTGCAAGACCCTTACCGGCTACAAGCGCATCTGCAAGGACGGCCCTGTCATGCGAAAGGAGGAGATTTTGTGGAACAGTTGAACGTGAACCTGTGCGGCATTGAGCTGGACAATCCCGTGATCCCCGCCTCCGGCACCTTTGGCTACGGCTACGAATTTGCGGAGCTGTACGATGTCAACTGTCTTGGCACCTTCTCCTTCAAAGGCACCACCAAGGATGCCCGGTTCGGCAATCCCACACCCCGCATTGCGGAGTGTACCGCCGGCATGATCAACGCTGTGGGTCTGCAGAACCCCGGCGTGGACAGGGTCATCAGCCACGAGCTGCCCAAGCTGAAGCAATGCTTCCACAAGCCGGTCATGGCCAATGTCTCCGGCTTTTCTGTAGAGGACTACGCTTACACCTGCGAAAAACTGGACAAAGAGGAACAGGTCGGCTGGCTGGAGGTCAACGTTTCCTGCCCCAATGTCCACGGCGGCGGCATGAGCTTCGGCACCTCGCCGGAAGCGGCTGCCGAAGTGACCAGAGCCGTCAAAGCCGTTACCACCAAGCCCGTCATCATCAAGCTCAGCCCCAATGTCACCGATATCGTGTCCATCGCCAAGGCCTGCGAGGCGGCCGGTGCTGACGGCATCAGCCTGATCAACACCATGCTGGGCATGCGCATCGACCTGAACCGCCGCCGTCCTGTCATCGCCAATACCATGGGCGGCTTCTCCGGCTCCGCGATCTTCCCGGTAGCCGTGCGAATGGTCTATCAGGTGGCTCACGCCGTCAAGATCCCTGTGGTGGGCATGGGCGGTGTCAGCAGCGCCGAGGATGTAATCGAAATGATGATGGCCGGTGCCACTGCTGTTGAAGTGGGCGCCGCTAATCTGGTCAACCCCTACGCCTGCCGGGATATCATCAACGATCTGCCCGGAGTGATGGAAAAATACAGAATCAACAATTTGAAAGAGATTATAGGAGGCGTTCAATTATGGGAAAAGATGTAATCGTCGCTTGTGACTTTGCCAGTGCGGAGCAAACCTTTGCGTTTCTGGATAAGTTCACCGGCCGCAAGCCCTTCGTGAAGATCGGCATGGAGCTGTACTACGCCGAGGGCCCCAGCATCGTCCGCCAAATCAAGGCCCGGGGTCATAAGATCTTCCTGGATCTGAAACTCCATGACATCCCCAATACCGTCAAGAAGGCTATGGCCGTCCTGCGCAACCTGGATGTGGACATCACCAACCTTCACGCCGCAGGTACCACCGCCATGATGAAGGGCGCGCTGGAGGGTCTAACCCGGGAGGATGGCACCCGCCCCCTGCTGATCGCCGTGACCCAGCTCACTTCCACCGATCAGGAGGCCATGGAGCGGGATATTCTCATCAAGGAGCCCATTGACCAGGTGGTCATGCACTACGCGGAAACCGCCAAGAACGCCGGTCTGGACGGCATCGTCTGCTCTCCCCTGGAGGCTGGCAAGGTTCATGAACGCTGCGGTCAGAACTTCCTGACCATCACCCCCGGTGTCCGCTTTGCCGACGGCGAGGTGGGCGACCAGAAGCGGGTCATGACCCCCGCTCAGGCCAAGGCCATCGGCTCGGACTACATTGTGGTGGGTCGTCCCATCACCGCCGCCGCTGACCCTGTGGCCGCCTATGAGCGCTGCGTGGCAGAGTTCTGCGACTGATCGCGCAGCGATCATCGTTTTGCCGTGCAAAACATTTCGAGTGCGCATGCACATATCGAGTACGCATACCATGCGGACATATCGAGTGGCGTAGCCACATATCGACATGGAACTGAAGCCTTCCCGACTTGTAATGTCGATATGACCGGCTTCGCCGGCTCGATATATGTGCATTGTATAATGCACATTCGATATGTTACGTTTCGTAACTCGATATGCGCCTAACGGCGCAAGAATAGAAAGGAGAACCATCATGGAAGCCTACAAGAGAGAATTTATTCAATTCCTGCAGAGCGCAGGTGTTCTGAAATTCGGTGACTTCACCGCCAAGTCCGGCCGGAAGATCCCCTACTTCATCAACGC
>CANBCW010000025.1 GCA_947367115.1 uncultured Clostridia bacterium
ACGGTATCGCCGATGCCGCACTCGTTGTTCTCGTCGTGGGCCTTCAGCTTGTAAGTCCGCTTCATGGTCTTCTTGTACAAAGGATGCTGATAGCTATCCTTAACCGCAACCACAATGGTCTTGTCCATCTTGTCGGAGACGACCTGACCGATCATAGTCTTGCGGAATGCTCTGGTATTCTCAGTCATTTACGCTTCCTCCTCAGACGTTGGTCTCTTTCTCACGAATAATGGTCTTGATGCGGGCAATGTCCTTCTTGACATTGGCGATCTGCATGGGGTTGTCGAGCTGGTTGGTAGCATGCTGCATTCTTAGCATGAACAGATCCTTCTTCAGCTCCTGGAGCTTCTCCTCCAGCTTCTCAACGGACAGGCCGCGGATCTCCTTGATTTCCTTTGCCTTCATCATTATTCACCACCATTCTCAGAGACTTCCTTGGCGATGATGCGAGTCTTGATGGGCAGCTTGTGCTGAGCCAGACGCATTGCTTCGCGTGCGACTTCCTCAGAAACGCCACCGATCTCGAACATCACCTTCTGATTCTTAACCACTGCGACCCAGCCTTCAGGAGCGCCCTTACCGGAACCCATACGAGTGCCCAGGCCCTTCTTGGAGTAAGGCTTGTCGGGGAAGATCTTGATCCAGACCTTACCGCCACGCTTGGTGTAGCGGGTCATGGCGATACGAGCCGCCTCGATCTGGTTGCCGGTGATCCAGCCGGGCTCAAGAGCCTGGATGCCGAAATCACCGTAGGTAACAGTGTTGCCGCGGGAGGCAGCGCCGGTCATACGGCCGCGCTGAACCTTGCGGTACTTTGCTCTTTTGGGCATCAGCATTAGCGGTTGCCTCCTTCTCTACGGGTATAGGGGCGGTCGCCATTGCGGCGGTCGTTCCGGCGGTCGCCGTTACGACGGTCGCGGCGCTCACGGCGCTCGCGGGGAGCGGGCTCGGGAGTGGCGGCACGCAGAGTGGTATTCAGGACCTCACCCTTATAGATCCAAACCTTAACACCGATGCGGCCATAGGTGGTGGCAGCCTCAGCGAAGCCGTACTCGATATCGGCACGGATGGTCTGCAGGGGGATGGTGCCCTCGTGATAGCTCTCGGAGCGGGCGATTTCAGCGCCGCCCAGACGGCCGGAGCAGGTGACCTTGATGCCCTTGGCACCCAGGCGGGTGGCCTGCTGCATAGCCTTCTTCATAGCCCGGCGGAAGGAGATACGCTTCTCCAGCTGCTGGGCGATGTTCTCAGCGACAAGCTGTGCGTTCAGGTCAGGGCTGCGAACCTCAACAATGTTCAGGTTGACGCTCTTGCCCAGGCGGGTCTCCATCTCCTTGCGCAGATTCTCGATCTCAGCACCAGCCTTGCCGATCACCACGCCGGGACGGGAGCACCACAGGTTGATCTTGACCTTGCCGTTGGAACGCTCGATCTCGATCTTAGCTACGCCAGCGGCGTACAGCTTGTTCTTCAGATACTTACGGATGTTGTAATCCTCGACGACCAGATCGCCGACCTTCTCCTCGCGGGCGTACCAGCGGGAATCCCAGTCCTTGATTACGCCAACACGCAGTCCATGGGGATTAACTTTCTGTCCCATAGCTACCTCCTGATTAAGCCTTCTCACTCACACCGATGGTGATGTGAGTGGTTCTCTTGTTGATCCGAACGAAACCACGGCGGGACGCGATGCGACCGCGCTTCAGGATGGGGCCGGGATTGGCCACCACAGTGGAAACGTACAGGTTGTCGGCGTTCATGCCGTGATTGTGCTCGGCGTTAGCCACAGCGCTCTTCAGCAGCTTAGCCATGGGCTCACAGGCTGCCTTGGAGGTCTGCATCAGGTACGCGGTAGCGGTCTTGACGTCCTGACCCCGGATCATGTCGCAAACCAGCTTGACCTTACGGGGAGACATACGGACGTACTTTACATGTGCAAATGCTTCCATTTTCGTACCTCCTTACTTGCTGTTAGCGGTCTTGCTGCCGGAGTGACCGCGGAAGGTCCGGGTCGGGACGAACTCGCCCAGCTTGTGGCCGACCATATCCTCAGTGATATAGACAGGAACATGCTTGCGGCCGTCGTGGACAGCGATGGTGTGACCGACGAAGGAGGGGAAGATGGTGGAAGATCTGGACCAGGTCTTCAGAACCTTCTTGTCACCGGCCTTGTTCAGCTCCTCAACACGCTTATACAGCTCGGGAGCTACGAAAGGGCCCTTTTTGATACTTCTGCTCATTTCATTTCCTCCTTACTTGCTGTTTCTGCGCTTGACGATGAACTTATCAGTGCGGTTCTTCGTCTTACGAGTCTTGTAACCCAGAGCGGGCTTACCCCAGGGGGTAACAGGACCGGAGCGGCCGATGGGAGCGCGGCCCTCACCACCACCGTGGGGGTGATCGCAGGGGTTCATGACGCTGCCGCGGACGGTAGGACGGATACCCATGTGGCGGGTACGGCCGGCCTTACCGATGTGGACGTTCTCGTGATCCAGGTTGCCGACCTGACCGATGCAGGCAGTGCAGTTGGTGCGGATATAACGCACCTCGCCGGAGGGCAGACGAACCTGAGCCAGCTCGCCTTCCTTAGCCATCAGCTGAGCAGCGGTACCAGCGGAGCGAACCAGCTGAGCGCCGTGGCCGGGCTGCAGCTCCACATTGTGGATCACAGTACCGACAGGGATGTTGGCGATGGGCAGGCAGTTGCCGGGCTTGATGTCGGCAGAGGCAGAGGAGATGACCTTGTCACCGGCCTTCAGGCCGTTGGGAGCCAGGATGTAGCTCAGGGTGTCATCCTCGTAACGGATCAGAGCGATGAAAGCGCTGCGGTTAGGATCGTACTCCAGGCGCTCAACAGTGGCGAACATGTCGACCTTCTGGCGCTTGAAATCGATGATACGGTACTTGCGCTTGTTGCCGCCGCCGCGGTGACGGACGGTAATGTGACCATAGCTGTTGCGACCGGAGTTCTTCTTCAGGGTCTCAACCAGGCTACGCTCAGGTTTTGCCTTCTTATCCACACCGTCGAAGCCGGAAACAGTCATGTTACGGCGCGCAGGGGTGTAAGGCTTAAAAGTTTTAATAGCCATTTGCGTTTACTCCTTTATTGAGATTGGATTAGACCATACCCTCGAAGAACTCGATGGTCTTGGAGTCAGCGGTCAGGGTGACGATGGCCTTCTTGATGTCGGCCCGCTTGCCCTTGGGGTAAGCGCCGGTGCGCTTGACCTTACCGATCTGACGGACGGTGTTGACCTTAGAGACCTTAACGCCGAAGATTTCCTCAACAGCAGCCTTGATCTCGGTCTTGTTTGCGCCCATAGCAACCTGGAAGACGTACTTCTTATCCGCAACGTCAGCCATGGACTGCTCAGTAATGATGGGGCGGATGATGATATCGTAAGCGTTCATTATGCGAATACCTCCTCGATCTTGGCCAGGGCAGCCTTGTCAACGACCAGCTTCTTGGCGTTCAGCACGTCATAAACGTTGATCAGGTTAGCGAAGGTGACCTCGCAGCCGGGGATGTTGCGGCCGGACTTGACCACATTCTGGTCAGCGGCAGCGGTGACGACCAGGCACTTGCAATCGGCGCCGACGGCAGCCAGGAAAGCAGCGAAATCCTTGGTCTTGGGAGCGTCCATCTTGATGGAGTCGATGACGATGATGTTCTGCTCAGCAGCCTTCGCGGACAGGACAGACTTCAGAGCCAGACGGCGGCTCTTCTTGTTCAGGCTGTAGCTGTAGTCGCGGGGCTTGGGAGCGAACACGATACCGCCGTGAGTCCACTGAGGGGCGCGGGTGCTGCCCTGACGGGCACGGCCGGTACCCTTCTGACGCCAGGGCTTACGGCCACCGCCGGAAACCTCAGCGCGGGTCAGGGAGGACTGAGTGCCCTGACGCTTGTTGGCCAGGTGGTTCTTGACCACATCGTGAACAACAGACTCATTAGGGGTTACGCCGAACACAGCTTCGGAGAGTTCGATCTCGCCAACCAGCTTGCCGGACATATCATAAACGTTAGTCTTAAGCATGATTTAAGATCTCCTTTCCTTAGCCTCTTGCGGAAGCCTTCTGGGGGTTTCTGCCGGAAGCCTTCTGCGGGTTCTTGCTGATGCCGGTCTCGACATTCTTGACCTTGTTGTTCTTGACAGTGTTGCGGATGTAGACCAGACCGCCCTTGGGGCCAGGGATGGCACCGCGGATAACGATCATGTTCAGCTCTGCATCCACCTTAACGATGTCCAGGTTCTCGATGGTGACCTGCTCCACGCCCATCTGGCCGGCGCCGATCTTACCAGGGAAAATACGGGACTGATGGGAAGAAGCGCCCATAGAACCGGCGTGACGGTGAACCGGGCCGCCGCCGTGGGTCATGGGAGTACGGCCAGCGCCATAGCGCTTGACAACGCCCTGGTAGCCGTGGCCCTTGCTGATACCGGTGACATCGATCTTGTCGCCAGCAGCAAAGACATCAGCCTTGATCTCGTCGCCAACGTTCATGTCGGCAGCGTTATCCAGCTTGAACTCCTTCAGGTGCTTCTTGGGGGCTACGCCAGCTTTCTTCAGATGGCCAGCCTCAGGTTTGCTGAGCTTCTTCTCGGCGATGTCGCCGAAGCCCAGCTGGACGGCAGTGTAGCCGTCGGTCTCAACGGTCTTCTTCTGAGTAACGACGCAGGGGCCTGCTTCCACGACGGTAACAGGGATTACCTTGCCGCTCTCATCGAAGATCTGGGTCATGCCCACTTTCTTGCCGATGATTGCTTTCTGCATTTTGGTTTACTCCTTTTAAAATAGGTTATTGGTTGACACGGCATTGGGTCCGCGCCAACATGACCCGTCCGCCCGATGCCAGACAGTGCGGGCAGCGGTAGTTCCTTATATAGAATGTATAAGGAATTACAGCTTTATCTCTATCTCAACACCAGCGGGGAGATCCAGGCTCATCAGAGCCTCGACAGTCTTCTGGTTGGGGTTGAGGATATCGATCAGTCTCTTGTGGGTTCTGCGCTCGAACTGCTCACGGCTGTCCTTGTACTTGTGAACAGCGCGAAGGATGGTAACGACTTCCTTCTTGGTGGGCAGCGGAATGGGGCCGGAAACAGCAGCGCCGTTGCGCTTAGCGGTCTCCACGATCTTAGCAGCGCTGGAGTCGATCAGCTGGTGATCGTAAGCCTTCAGCCGGATGCGGATCATTTCCTGGTTTGCCATGGTTTGTTTTCCTCCTTGATTTTCGTACTCAGTTTGCGTGGGTGCCTGGGTACGGTCGAACTGATTTGTTCACGCCGCCGTGCGTATCATTCCGAGCCATGAAAAATGGCCGACGCAAGGCCGACCTTTCCCCTGCCGCAGCGATATACGCAGCGCAAAACAGAAGCAGTTCAGCCGCCCGATGACCGGACATACTCCGCGGAAGTTACCGTTTTTCAACGCAATCTCCCGCATCATCGCAGTACGCGCATAGTATCCCTACACACGCTCGAATATGATACCATCTATTCCTGCTTTTGTCAAGCATAATTTCAGATTTTTTCACAAAGTTTTCTGTGTTTTTTCAGTCATTCCGACGGAGTAAAATTCATGCATAAATGTAAGGAGCGGCAGCGCCGCTCCCCCTTGGCGATCCGCAAAAACAGGCCCGCACCGAAAGGTGCGGGCCTGCCTTTTCAGGAATTAAACAGATTATTGGTCGAGACGAATGCATGATAGCATATGCCATCATTATCACCGGGTCCAAGATACTTTCCTTCCTCGACAACGAACGTGCAAGCTTCAATGGTATCCAAGAAAATCGTTCCCAGACCCGTCGATGGAAGGCCGCACTGTCCTCTTGCCTCAGTATCTGTCTTAGTCTCACAGTTACCGGCAATACTGGTGCTCAGAGAGAAGCTTTCGAACAGGATATCCGGTTTTGTGTATTCTCTTTTCATCTTCTCTCCTCCTTACTTTGCGTTTCTCTTGCGAGCCTTGGGCAGCGCAAGAACGGCAAGCATCATCACGCAGGCGGTCAGAACCACCATGCTCACGATCTCAATGTTCAGATCGCCGGTCACAGGGTTCTCCTCCGCATCCGTACCGGGTACGTTTTCACCGGGCTGCTCAGGCTGCTCCTCTTCCTCAACGGCATTCAGAGCGGCCACCATATCCTCAATTTCAGAGGGAATCGTGCGAAGCAGTCGGAACGTGGTCGGCTGTTCCGTATACGTGGTCTTGATATTGGTGATGGACAAGATCGATCCTTCGGTTGTAGACGTATTCTGAATAATCACAGTCTTGCCAGCCAAAGCAGAGATATCGTAGTACAAATCCGAAGCGGTTGCAATGGACTCATCCTTATCGGTAGTCGTCGCATCATCCACAATTTCCTTGAACGTAACGATCTTCTCCGTCTCAGTATCATAGTAGCTGATCTTAACAGGCACGGAGTTGGATCCCACGCTCTTCAGCGCGATCTGTACACCCGCAAGTGCTGTGGGGTTATCCAGCGTAAACGCTACCGCCTGCCCCTTAGCCAGATACAGCTCATTGTTGGGGCCAAAGTTCTGATAGTCACTAATGCTGGAATTGGTTCCATTACCGTCAATGAACACGATGCCGTCGACAACGTCGTCTTTACCCAGACTGTCAAATGTTTTCGCATCGATGATCTTGTTACGCAGCTCCTGATAGCTGGGCCAGCCCTCGCCGTCAGCAATGTAAGCATCCTGAATGGTGGTGTTGCCCGCGCCGTCGTTGGCAGGATCGTAAATCCGGATGGCATCCAGATAGAAGTCGTAGCTGCCATCGTCCTTGTGGTTGAAGAAATCCGCATAGGTAGCAACGATCTTCACCTGATAATGGCCGTAGCCGTTCTTGCAGTTGACCTTGATGACAGGAACCTGATACAGCGTATCATTGGAAGCAGTATCGACTACCCATTTAGTTTCGTAGGCAACGCGGTTATCTCCTTCACTCGGGTTCTCAACCACAGCATCCGACGTTCCCATCTCTGTTTCCTTGATCTTCACGTCGTCCCCTTCGCTTGCGATAATCCACTTACCTTCGACGTAGGTATAGGTGATTTTATGGAACTCTCTGGTATAGCCGTAGTAGGTATCCACCAGATAGTTTTCAACAACCGTCAAGCTATCGTTCTCGCCGTACTGACTGACGATCACGCCGATCGTGCCCGAGTCTGCGCTGGTCAAGCTGATCACGTCAAAGCCGGTACCCCAGAAATCGAAGGTTGCCGTGGCGTACTTGTTGGCATCGACTGTCACCTTCTTGGCGCTGCCCAGAGAATAGGTGGTGCAGTTTTTGTAATGACTGTCGTAGCCGTAGACATTGTCAGCATCGATGGTATGCTTCAATGCCGCGCCGGGACGATCTTCGTCCTGGACCATGCTGCCAGAAGTACCAACATCGACCCATTTAGAACTACTGTTCTCTGTATTGTCGGACGCGTTGTACACACCGTAGCTGATGGTTCCGAAGTCATCCTCGTAGTAGATAGTCGTCGCGGGGATGACCGTCACATCGGCGTAGTAGTAGAAGCTTTTATTGGAGTTGTTGTACTTCACAACGTAGGAAAATACAGCCTCCTTGTTCATGGACATGGTATCAATCGAGAACGTAACCACGCCTGTTGTCCGATTCGCAGTGGCAGAGCCGAAGTCCACACCATCATATTTGTCACTATAGCCACTGGGTTCTGCTGCATAGCCGCACTCACCATCCGGATAATCAAACTTGGGGCCGATGCCGATCAATGTAGGCGTGGCCACATACATGATCTCATTGGTCAGAACGTGGATATCCACAGGCTTGCCATAGTCGATGACCACGGTATCATTAACAGCCGTGGGCATACCCAGAGTCATGCAGACGTAGGGGCTAGAATCCGCGTTGACCTTAGCTACGCCATCTGCGTCTGTGATCATGACACGCTGCAGTGGGTCAGCAAAGCGGAGACGGTAAACGTGCTCTCCCTCACCATCGCCGATGCCGGATTCGGACGGAGCCAAGTTCAGGCCGTTGGAATATTCAGTATCGTCCGTGGGGTAATCCTCGAACCAACTTTCTGGCCTGTAGTCATACTCGGACAGATCCATCTCCTCAACCGTGGGCACATTGAGCTTCGTGTAGACACCGTTGGCGAACACATCGTCCGCGGCGAAGTCCGCCAGGTTGCCGTAAATAGCGTAAGAAGTACCATTCAGCGTGAAGGTGCTGCGGTCATTAGCATCCTTGCCGTTCGCGATGTAGACACCGCCGCCGGTTCCCTTCAGCTCGTTGTTCAGATGATAAGCCGTCGTGACACCGGTGGGCGTGCCGATGGCTTTGTTGTAGGTCAGGTAGCCGTTCGTAATCGTCACGTCCGCACCGCTGACAGCATAAACGCCGCCACCGTTGGATGCTTCATTGTGGCTGACGGTACCGTGGGCATCGCCTGCCGAACCGATACTAACCGTAGCATATTCGTCGGCGTAGATACCACCACCGTTACCATAAGCCTGTGTCGTTTGATTGTAAGCCTTGTTGTTGGTGATGCTGCCAGCAGTAACCGTCAGGGTACTGTTCTTTATCGTGGAAGTCCCATTCTCCGTTTTCAGATATCCCTTCACATAAATACCGCCGCCAGCAACAGCCGCAGTATTCTCGATGATGGACGCACCCACAGTGCCCTCTGCAGCGGTAGCGGTCTCAACCGTAAACAAGACAGTGGAACCCTGCGCCACAGCAATGCCGCCGCCATACTTGCCTGCGGTATTTTCACTGATGGTACCGTCATAGACATAGGTCTCGCTGGTTTCATAGTATGTGTAGATACCGCCACCCATGTTTCCTGCGGAGTTTCTGCTGATCTCACCGCCATAGATCCATGCGTCACAGTATTCAAGGAACAGGCCGCCGCCGTTCGTAACCGCTGTATTATCGATGACACTAACACCGGAATAGAATTTAGCCCAGCCGTATCCATACACAGCCGCACCGCCACCGCAGCCAGCACTGTTATAGGAGATCGTACCGCCATTCATGGTCAAGGTGCCGCAGTTGTCAACGAAGATGCCACCGCCCCAGCCATTGTTGGCATCGTTATACTCGATCGTGCCGCCATTCATGGTAAAGCTGTCGAAACTGCCCACATAGATACCGCCACCATTGGAGGAAGTGCCGCCGGGAGTGGAGTTATACTTGACCGTACCGTCGGAGAGGGTCATGGTGTTTGCAACGCCGTTGTCTCCGCGTTTGTCCAGCCAGATGCCGCCGCCCTGACGGCTCGTACCGCTGGTACCAAGGTTGTTGTAGGAGATCTCACCGCCGGTCATTTCGATCTTCGCGCCGCCGGAGATGGCGATACCACCGCCGCAGACAGCGGTGTTGGAAAGGGGATCGCCAGCAGAGTCATTGCCCTCGCCGCCGACAAGACCGCCGGTCACGATACACTTAGCATTTTTACCGGTCAAATAAACGCCGCCGCCATTACCGCCTGCGCTGTTACCGGAAATATGGCCTTCCTTGATCTCCAGCGAAGTATTCTCACTACTGGACATATAGATGCCACCGCCGTCGCCGGTTGCGTCATTCTTATAGACATTACCAGTTTTATTGACTGCGTTACCGTCGATGACGATCTTCTTGGTATAGCGGTCAACCTCTTTTTGATTATCTGAGCCAGCTTCATAGGTTTCCGCAATGAAGAAGATACCGCCGCCGAGACCTAACTGATCACCATTGGTGACCGCATGGTTCCTATAAACCGACGCGCCGTTTAGCTGGAAGTCAACGATGTGCGTAAAGTTTTCATCGTCCCAAGAACTCGGATCGATAGCCTGCGTTGCGTTGGCACGGATAGAAATACCGCCGCCGAATGTAGCCGTATTCTCCCATACGTATGTAGTTGGATCCAGCTTCAGCGTTGTAGACAGGCCGGACTCTGTGATCATACGGTAGTTGTTATTATAGACCTGCTGTGCAATACCACCACCCCACAGGGCCGTGTTGTATTTAATATTACAACCAGTAATCGTCATATCTGCTTCACAGTAGATACCACCGCCGTAATTCTCCGCATAGTTTCCATTGAAGGTACAATTTGACAATTCTGCCTTGACCGTCACACCATCTCTGGGCATGCTGGCGTTCCAGTAAAGGCCGCCACCGTTCTCGTGAGACTTGTTACCTGAAAAGGTACAATTCTTCATAGCCAGTGCGCAGGTGGTCTTACCAACCGTACGCACGGTGCCACCGGCATCGCCGGAAACATAGTTGCCGTTGTCATCCTTCTTAAAGTCGCAGTTCTTAATATCCAGAGTATCCAGTGTAAGGGACTTGACCACGGTGTTCGCCAGGAAGATGGCAGAGCCTCCGTCTGTTGCTTTACAACCGTCAAAGGATGTATTGGCAATTTTAGCCGTCGTAATATGAGAGGTTTCACCAAACTCAATAGCACCGCCATTACCAGCTTCGTAGATGTCACCAGACGTTGCGCCATTGAGCACGCCGTAGGCAGCGCAATTCTTGAAACTGGAATTCTCACCGATCTCGAAGTAGCTGATAGTGGATCTCAGATTGCCATTCCACTCATAGTATGCACCGTAATACGTATCATACAATTTTTCCTGCCAATTAGTATCCCAATCTTTGGATGCACACAACTCTTGCGTCGAGAGCGAGATCGCGCCGCCGTTTCTATCCGCGGTACAGTTTTCAAATGTACAGCCCAGAATCTTCAGCGATCTGATCTGAGCTTCGGTGGCAATGGCACCACCATGGGATTTGGAAGATGTACAATCAACGAAATCACAGTTCTGGAAAGTGATACTGTCGAACATCGACCAATTGCCACCCTTGTTTTTGTGTATTCCAAAATAGACAGCGCCGCCACGAGTCTTAGCTGTACAATTGTCAAACTTTACAGTGTCGAACAGGACGGAGCCCATGTAGCCCTTAAACGCCACCGCACCGCCGTAAGCACCCGCATCCGTATTTTCGACGCCATAACCTAGCGCATTACCATTTGCATCTTTTGCTGTTGTCCACTGTCTTGCTACACAGTTCTGGAACAGGCAGTTTTTGATAACCGTTTCAGTAATGCGGCCGTAGCTTTCGATGGCGCCACCGTCATCATTCGAATATTTACAGTTAAACTTACAGTTATCTACGGTGAAATTAGTAATGTCAACTCTATTTCCAGTATCTTTATCGGAGTCGGCACCATCCGTTCTGGCTTCAATGTTGATTGCAGCACCGCCGTTGGCACCGCCGTTATATTCGATTTGGACGCTTTTCTCAAATACGCAGTCCTTCACATACAGGTTGCCCAGCTCATTCGAATGGACACGGATCGCCCGATATTTTGCACCTCGGAAGGTCACATCCTCAATAAAGACATGCTGATCAGTTCCATTGGTGGAATTCACACGGATCAACGAATGGGCAATTTCAGTCTGTTTGTTTTGACCATTAATGATCATCGGAATGAAATTCTTTCCGCTATCACCCCAAGGATCGTCCGTGGTGCCGTTGGCTGCAAAGTAAGAGTTGCTATAACTCACACCATCATCCTTTACCGCGTCCGGCAAAGTGCTCACATCGCTGCAACGGATGATCAGATCACCATTCTGAACATCAAACATAGGCGCATCGTTCAAGCCTTGGATGGTAATGGTCTCGTCACCCTCAAAAGAATCGCCCAAGAGAATCACGACGGTTGCACCGCCAATGATTTTGAGGTGCTTCAACTGCCACACCAACGCATTTTTGCTGGAAGTGGTTGCCCCGGTTTCATACATATCTATATTTTGCAGCTCAATGACCATCGTGCCGGGTCCCTCAACAACCAGAGGATAGTCGTTGATATAGCCGCCCCCCGCAGCTTCGTTCGTAGCGATCTCGCCAGTCGTACTCAGCTTGAAGGTCATACGACCGTCTCCATCATCGAGGCGCTGTCCTCTTCCATAATTATTATTATTAACCGGATCACTGGCAAGGTTCAGATACATCTTCGCATATACCGGATCCGTCACCTTGATGGTAAAGGAAGTACCGTCGTTCAGCGTGACAGTCAGGGTCTCGTCAGAGGTAAAGGATTTCACAGAGGTCAGCAGCCAGTCGGTGCCATCCTTCGCCACGGTCACCAGAGAGGTATCGGAGAACACCACATTGGTCACTTCATCCACATCATGAGGAATACGCAGCTGCTCAAACAGCTCAGACAGATAGATGGTGCTCTCGCCGGGGATGGAGAACTTCACGCCCTCATAATCAAAGTCCACGGTAAAGCCCACAAAGGTGGAGAAACCAGTGGTCTCAAAGGCGATCTTGCCATCGGCCGTGACCTGAGCGGGAATCTGGGTTGCATTGCCCGCGTCGTCCACGTGAATCACATAAACCGTGGCATACTTGTGCAGCGTCACACCGGGAACGGACAGCTCCAGCTTCACAGTCGTGCCATCGGGCTGCCACTCCTGACCGGAAGCGGTCACAACGGAGATATCCCACGCAAACAGCTTATCCTCACTGCTCCAGCCCTGCTCGGAGGCATACTGCTCCGCCACAGCAGAGTCGGCCGCCGTCACCGTCAGGGAGCCATACTCCGGGATGTTCGTGGCAGTGATATCCGTACCGTCAACAGTAACGGAATCCTCCGCAAAGGCACCGGTGCTGAGCCTGTCCTCCAGCTCCTGCAGCTTGGCGTTATCCGTCCAGCTCAGGTAAGCCAGGATATACTCTCGGGCATCCGTGGGCAAATCAGACCACATGCCCCAGATTGCCAGGCTGGACTGCTTGCAGATACCCTGATAATACTTCTTCAGCATGCAGCTGTCGGCATGGATGATGACATCCTTGCCCTCATTGCCGCAGTCACAATCCGGAGCTGTCGTTGCCACGGTTTCGGTCGAAGCCGTGCTGCCCAACTGCGTCGGTGATGTGACCGATGTAGTCGAATTCACTGTGTCCCCGTCAATGGTCACATCGGAGAATGTGACATTGTCCCAGCTCACAGTGGAATCGTCAGCCGCATTGACCACTGGGGTCACGATGCCCAGTACCAGAATCAGGCACAGGACAAGCGATACGATTCGTTTGGTCATATTCGTTACCTCCTGTTTTTTGGATTTCTTTAACTCCGTGGCAGAGTCGGAAATCCATATTATGCCGTCCAATGGGTATAATAAGACGACAATAAATTCTTATGCTAAGTGTACTCTGAATTGTTGCCTAAGTCAACCCCCTTTTTCCAGATATAGGTTCCTATTTTCCCCATATATCAGCCTCATTTTTATCGATTACATCCAGCTTGCTGCAAAAAATGCAGAAAAGTCGGTCATTGACTGGAAAAACGAGACAATGACCGACTTCTATATTATTTTAGTGCCCCCGAGGTGCTACAGTCAATTTATCCTTTTCTTTGGTCAGATCCGCTTTCAGCAGATCCACAAAGAGAATAACCAACGGAATAATCGCAAACCAGATGGCGTGCACCGTGAAGAACACACACAGGAATGCCGACACCACTGCCCCAAGAATGAAGCACAAAAGCATCACACCATGGGACTTGACCTTCTCAACCGCATCCGGATACTCCTTCCGGCGGAAAATGATCCGAACCAAATTGGATCCCAACATCCGGGTATGGTTTGTGCAGAAGGTGGTAGCCGAACCGATGCCCTCCGCCTGACGGAAGGTATTATACTGCATGGCACAGATAAAATTGATGGCAACCTGGCAGATCTGATGAGGGGCCGTAGCCGGGATGAAGCCCAGTACAGCCACTACCACAATTTCGATCAGTGTCAGCAGCGTATCCCACCGCAGCCGGAACCGGCGCACATGGCGCGGGATGGCCTCCGCCACCATGCTGCCCAGCAGATAACCGCTGATGGGGATGAGATAATACAGAGCCTTGCGCCAATTGCCGCTGCCCAGCGCCACGCCAAACAGCGCCATATTGCCGGTCTGAGCATTGCAGAACACACCGCCCCGGACGGTCAGGGTATACGCCCCATAAAATCCCGCCACGAAAATCAGCATGGCAAAGACCCATAATTTTTCACATTCCAGATATTGCTTTCCTTTTGTCATTGCGTTTCGCCTCGGTTGATAGAAGTACAGATATTATAGCAAAACGGCCGGGGAGGGTCAATCCCCTCCCCGGTCGGCAAATCCGCCAATCTTTACTTGACTTCCCACAGCTTGATTTGGCTGACCTTTTCATACAGCCGCAGATAGCTGTCATACCGAGTGGGTTCGATTTCCCCTGCCGCTAAAGCGGCCGTCACCGCGCAGCCCGGTTCTGTGCGATGGGAACAGTCGTGGAATTGGCACTGGCCGATATATGGCCCGAAGTCCGGAAACGCGTATTGCAGATTCTCCTTCAAGATCACATCCATCTGATCCGTATCAAAGGAGGAAAAGCCGGGGGTATCGGCAACGTAGGTATCCTCCTCCAGCCGGTACAGCTCCACATGGCGGGTAGTATGCCGTCCCCGCCCCAGCTTTTCGGAAACCTCCCCGGTGGGCAGAGCCAGCTCCGGGCACAGCCGATTGAGGATGCTGCTCTTGCCCACGCCGGAATTTCCGGTGAAAGCAGTGAGCTTGCCCTTGAGAAGCGCACGGAGTTCCTCCACGCCCTCGCCAGTTTCCGCGCTGGTCAGGATTACAGGGAAGCCGGCATTGCGGTAGATCCGCTCCAGATCGATGGCGGGATCCAAATCGCACTTGTTGATACAGATATAGACCTTGACCTCCCGGTCACCGGCAATGGCCGCCACCCGGTCGATCAGGAACGGCTCCGTGACCGGGTTGACGTTGGCGGCAAAGATCACCAGTGCATCCACATTCGCCACCGCCGGACGGATAAACCAATTCCGCCGGGGCAGGATCTTCTCCACCATTCCCTTCCCCTTCTCCACTGTGATCTGCACCATGTCGCCGGTCAGGGGGCTGCTGCCTTCCTTGCGCAGAATGCCTCTGGCTCGGCAGGTGACCATGCCACTGGGCGTCTGCACATCATAAAATCCGCTGAGTGACCGCAGAATGCGGCCTGTTTGCTTTTCAGTCATCAGGATCAAATTCCACCGTTTCTGTGGCGTAGTATACGCCATCAATATACAGGTCATAGCTCTGGGTGCCGGTGCCGGTCAGGCGCACCTGCGCCGTCGTTGCACCGGGCTGGATGGTCATTCCCTCCAGGAACCACTCGCCGTCCAGCATAATGCCAAGCTCATAGCTCTCCGTTCGGCTGGGAACCACGAACACATAGTCCAGGGTCACTGTGCCGTCATCGGGCTGTGTAGGCTCCGGTTCTGTAGGCTGCGGCTCTGTGGGAGTGGGAGAGTCCCCTCCCGCGGGCTCCGAGGGATCCGTAGGGATCTCCGGCACGCCGGTGGATACATCCAGAATGATCAGTGTGGTCACATCGATCTTCTCGTACTTCTCCACAGACTGACCAACCACCTCGCCCTTGGGGCGGTCACTGTCAACCGGGTTCTGGTGGACATTGCTAAAGCCGTTTGCATTGAGGATGGACTGGGCATTTTCAAAGGACATGCCAAGCACATCCCGCATTTCTTCAAAAATCACCTTCGGGCCGGTGCTGACCCAGATAGTAATGGTCTGCCCTTCGGACAGGGGCTGCTCTTTTTCAGGGCTGGTGCGGGTCACATAGCCCGCGGCGATGTCCGCGCTGTTTTCCTCCCGCCTGATAAAATGCAGTCCTAAATTCAAGCCAGTCAGGAACTTCTCCGCTTCCTCGTACTTCAGGTTTACCAGATCCTCCATAGTCTTTACCGGAGGCTCCGCGCCCAGGCTGACTTTTACAAACACCTTGGTTCCGGATACCACTTCATCCCCTGCCAGCGGATACTGGTAAATGATCTCACCCTTCGCATACTTGTCATTGTATTCACCGCCCTGACGGACGACCACGATTCCAGCGTAGTTTTGCAGTGTTTCATAATTCTCACCGATCAGATTGGGCACACTAACCATATCCGCCTGATTGAACAATCCGCCCTGCGCCAGAAGCACCAGGAAAATGATAACCGCCACGATTCCCACCACGACGCAGGATGCAATGGCGATGGTCGCGGCACGGCTGCGGCCTTCCTCCTCATCCTCCTCCGCCGCACGGTTGGAGCGGGGTGTCTGACGCCGGTGCTCTCGCTTGGGTAACATGCTTTCATTTTTCTCCGCAGCAGTCCGCTCCGCGATCGTCGCGGGTTTCTGCGCGTCCAGCTCCTGCGTCAGATCCGCTGGCAGCACCTTTGTAGCACCGTCCACAGCCTGCGTTTCCTCCGCGAATACTATGGTCGGATCCTTGCGGAACTCATCCATGTCATACAGCATGGCGGTTGCAGTCATGTAGCGCTCCTTCGGCGCCAACGCCATCGCCTTGCGGATAATCTGCTCCAATCCCTTGGGCGTATTGGGGTTATACTGAGAAGGTTTCATTGCCCCGCCGTTGATATGCTGGATGGCAATGTTTACCGGAGAATCTCCGTCATAGGGCACTCGTCCGGCGATCATCTCGTACATGACGATGCCCAGCGAATAGATATCCGACCGGTTATCCACCCGGCCGCCCTTGGCCTGTTCGGGCGAGATATAGTGGACAGAGCCCAGTGCCTCCTTCGTCAGCGTACTGGTGTTGGAGGTAATCTGCGCAATGCCAAAGTCAGCCACCTTAACCGAACCGTTTTTCAGCACCATAACATTATGGGGCTTGATATCCCGGTGGACGATGCCACGTCCATGGGCATGCTCCAGCGCTTTGGCGATCTGGATGGCAAAATGCAAGGTCTCCTTCCAGTTCAAAACGCCCTTTTTCTCCATATATTGCTTCAGGGTGATGCCATCGATCAGCTCCATGACGATGAAATCCGCTTCGTCCGAGCTGGAGACATCATAAACCGACACAATGTTCGGGTGGCTGAGCATGGCGACCGCCTGGCTTTCCGCGTGAAACCGGTTGCGGAATTCCTCATCCTGAGAGTATTCGTCTTTCAGTATCTTGATGGCCACCAGCCGGTTAAGACGGTGGCATCGGGCTTTATATACAACGGCCATACCGCCGATCCCGATGACCTCCAGGATCTCGTATCGATCATCCAGCAGCCGTCCGATATATTTATCCTTATCCATTGATAGCTCCTTTTACAGCCCGGTCAGACCTGTACCAGAATGCTGGTCACATTGTCCGGCGCGCCGCGATTTTTGGCAATGTCCAACAGCCGCTGACAGCAATGCTTTTTGCTGACACCGTGGACGATCTCAAACAGGATCTCCTGGTCATCCACCAGATTGGTCAGACCGTCAGAGCACAGCAGCAGGCAATCCCCCCGCTGGAGATCCAAATGAAAAATATCACATTGTACCGTGGGCTCCGTGCCGATGGCACGCGTGATGTAATTCTTGCCGGGGAAATTTCTGGCTCGTTCCGGTGTCAGCTCACCACGCTGGATCATCAGCTGCACCAGTGAATGATCAACTGTAACCTGCCAGATGCCGTCATTGTTCACCCGGTAGACACGGCTGTCCCCCACATTGGCAACCGCCACCTGTCTGCCCCGAATCAGCGCGGCCACCAGTGTAGTGCCCATGCCGGAGAACTCCTCAAACTGGCAGGACTGGTCAAACACTGTAAAGTTCGCCAGCTTCACTGCCCGCTGCAGGATCTGATCCACGGTATCCATATCCATACCGGCGTGGTAATTGCGCTTCAGTTCCTGGGAAAACACATCCACTGCCAGAGAACTGGCAATGTTACCGGATTTGGCACCGCCCATGCCGTCGCAAACAACGCACAGCAGGGTATTACGATCCAGCTGTTTCAGCAGGTACGCATCCTGATTTTGAGTTCGGACACACCCCGGATCCGTAAGGCTCCAGTGTTGCATAGGCAGGTCGCTCCTTTCGGTAAATTATCGTCCTTGGGTATACTTTCTTCTGAGCTGGCCGCAGGAGGCATCGATATCGCCGCCCAATGTGCGGCGCACAGTAGCCGTAACGCCGCCGTCCTCCAAAATCTTCTGGAACTGAGCCACCGCCTTGCGGGAGCTTGGTTTCAGGGGACTTTCCTCCACATGATTCAGAGGGATCATATTCACATGAGCCGGCAGACCCTTCAAACGCCGCAGCAATTCTCTGGCATTCTCTTCCGAGTCGTTTACGCCGTCGATCATGGCATATTCAAAATGGATCCGCCGGGAAGTCGCGTCATAATATCTGCGGCAGGCGCTGAGTAATTCATCAATGGGATACGCCTTGTTTACCGGCATGATACGGTCGCGAATCGCATCATTAGGGCCGTGGAGGGAAATTGCCAGGCTGATCTGCAATTTCCGTTTCGCCAGCTCGTCGATCTTCGGCACCAGGCCGCAGGTAGACAGGCTGATATGGCGCATGGAGATATTCATGCCATCCTCGCTGTTGACCAGCTCCAAAAAGCGCATGACATGATCGAAATTATCCAGCGGCTCGCCGATGCCCATGAGCACAATGTGGGAGACCGGCAGTCCGGAGTCCACCTGCGTAAACAGCACCTGATCCAGCATTTCAAAGGGCTCCAGCCGCCGCACCAGGCCGCCAATGGTAGAGGCGCAGAATGCACAGCCCATGCGGCAGCCAACCTCTGTGGAAATGCAGACGGTATTGCCGTAATGATAGCGCATAAGCACCGTTTCCACGCAGTTGCCATCGGATAATTTCCAGAGGTATTTTATGGTGCCATCCCGTTGGGATTCCTGCTTGCGCACCACCTCAGGCGCGTTGATGGGGTAGTTTTCTGTCAGCTTTCCACGCAGGGACTGGGGCAGATTGGTCATCTCATCGTAAGTACGCACACCGCTGTGCAGCCACTTGTAAACCTGCTTCGCCCGGAAGGCAGGCTCCCCCATCTCCTTGAACAGCGCAGCTAACTCAGCAAGCGTCTGAGACTTTAAATTCATGCTTTCCTCCGCAGCTTTGCGATAAAGAACCCATCGGTATCATACTCACCGGGCACCAGTGTCAGCATACCGGTCTGATTCTCCGGGAATACCGGCGGCAGTTCCAGCGGCTCCAGCTCAAAATTGGGGTTATGCCGCAGAAACGCTTCCAAAACGCCTTCATTTTCCCGGCGAACCAACGTGCAGGTGGAATACAGCAGCACGCCGCCGGGTTTGACATATTCCGACTGCTTGCACAGGATCTTCAGCTGAATCTCCGGCAGGCGCTCCATTTCCTTTGGATCTTTGTAGCGGATGTCCGGTTTTTTACGGATAATGCCGTAGCCGGAGCACGGCACATCCGCCAGCACCACATCCATCTTTTGATACCAGGTCGGGTGATTCTCCGTGGCATCCTGCTCCCGAACCAGCACATTGTGCAGACCCAGGCGATCCGCGCCGTGCTGGATCAGGGTCGTTTTATGGCGGTGGATGTCCGCCGAGCGGATCTTTCCGATGCCGCCCATAACGATCGCCGCGGCGAAGGTCTTGCCACCGGGAGCCGCGCAGCAATCCAGAACACGAGTGCGCTCGCTCTTCGGAATCTGGGCACACAGCACCGCCAGCCGGGAGGCTGCGTCCTGCACATAGAACAGGCCGTCCTGAAATGCCCGCAGTTTTTCCAAATTGCCTGTGTTGGACAGCACCAGGCAGTCCGGCATCCAGGGATGGGGCAGCGCCGCCACATCTTCCCGCGCCAGCTCTTCAACGAGCGAATCCGTAGAGGTACGCAGGGTATTGACCTGCACCACAGTCTGAGGCGTATCGTTATTGGCCGCCAGCATAGGCTCGAGCTTCTCCTTGCCCACATAGCTTTCCAGCAGGTCAATGAGCTCCTTGGGATGGCTGTAGCGATCCTCCAGCGCGGTGGGCTGCTCCAGCGTTCCCTTGGTTCGCACGGCATTGCGCAGCACCGCGTTCACAAGGCCGGGCACAGAGCGCTGCCAGCGGCAGTATTTTTTCGCCAGCGCCACAGATTCGTTGACCGCAGCGGAATCCGGAACCTTATCCAGCTCATAGATCTGATACAAACCCATGTGCAGGATGTCCCGCACCAGCGGGTGCAGATCCTTGATCTTACCTGTGAGCAGCTGCTTCAGGAAGAAATCCAGCATCCCCCTATGCTGCAAAATGCCATAGCACAGCCGGGTAGCCAGCGCGGCATCCCGGCGATCCAGCCGATCCCGCTCAATATAATCTTTTAATACGCCATTGGACCATGCCGCCCGCTTACGGCAGGCGATCAAAGCATCCAGCGCGGTTTCTCTTGCGTTCATAACTTATCCCTCCAAGGGGTGTCCTCTGAAATAGTCAGGGGCCGCCATACGTTTTCCGCCCTCGGCCTGCAATATGCGGATCTCTACAGCACCCTCACCGCAGGCAACACGCAGGCCAGTCTTGGTCAGACCCAGAATGGAACCGGGAGCACCGGAGCCTTCCACAATGGCGGTAGAATGAATCTTGAACCATGTTCCACCCAGCTCCGCCGTCGCCACAGGCCATGGGTGCAGGCCGCGGACATGATCGTGAACCTGCTGCGCGGTCTTATTCCAGTCAATCGGGCACATAGACTTATCCAGCATGGGTGCGTAGGATACGGCGGCTTCATCCTGCGGCGTTGCCGGAACATCCCCCGCTTCAAAGCGGCGCAGCGTCTTACTTAACAGCTCCGCGCCCAGCACAGCCAGACGATCCAGCAGTTCACCGGCAGTCTCATCTGGGCCGATAGGGGTTTTGGATACGTCAATCACATCACCGGCATCCATTTTCAGAGCCATATACTGAGCCGTAACGCCGGTCTCCTTCCGACCGTCCAGCACTGCCCACTGATAGGGCGCGGAACCCCGGTACTGGGGCAGGATGCTGGCGTGGATATTCACGCAGCCCTTGGTCGGAATATCCAGCACCGATTGGGGCAGAATGCGGCCATAGGCCACCACCGCGCAGATATCGGGCTTCAGAGCCTGAAGCTGCTCCACGGTTTCCTCCGCCTTGAAATTCTCCGGCTGGAACACAGGGATGTTATTGGCAATGGCCAGTTCCTTCACAGGTGATGCAACCAGCTTCATGCCCCGCCCCTTGGGCCGGTCAGGCTGAGTATAGACACCGACCACATCAAAGCCGTCCTCTATTACTTTTTTCAGGCAGGTCGCCGCAATATCCGGCGTACCCATAAATACAACGCGCATGAACGTTCCTCCGTTCAGTTTGGATCAGTCGTAGTTCTCCAGTTCCTCATCGGTGAGGAAGCGATCCATGACCTCAGTGTAGACAATGCCGTCCAGGTGATCCAGCTCATGACAGAAGCACCGGGCGATCAATTCCTCCCCTTCTGCTTCGTACCACTCACCATAGCGATTCTGCGCCCGAACCTTTGCCACATTCGGACGCTTCACCAGGCCGTACTTACCGGGAACGCTTAAGCAGCCTTCGGCGCCGACCTGCTCACCGGAGGTCTCCAGCATAGTGGGGTTCACCAGCTCCAGAATCTCCTCCCCGGTGTCCACAATGACCACCCTTCGCAGAATGCCCACCTGAGGAGCGGCAAGCCCTACGCCGTTGGCCTCCTCCAGTGTCTCGGCCATATCATCCAGCAGCTTATGCAGCTTCCGGTCAAAATTTTCCACCGGCTTGCATACCTTGTGCAGCGCGGGATCCTTATCCGTCAAAATTTTCCGAATACCCATAGTTTTACCTCTCTAATCAAATCCATTCACATCAGCAAAAGCATTGACCCCCCGGTTGGCTCCATCTTTGGCAAACTGCCGCAGCAGATGGGCAACCAATCCCCGCAGTTCCTTTGTCATACGGCCCCGGAGCGTGAGCTGATAACGGAAATTATAGTTGATCTTCGGCACCGGACAAGGTGCCGGCCCCAAAACGGTGCAGGGTTCATTGCGGTAGGCTGGCTCTTTCAGGCACAGCACCAGACTGTCCCGGAATTTGGCCGCGCCCCGGAGGACTCTCGTTTCCTCCTGACCGGTAAATGTAACTGTAACGAGATCGCCGAAGGGGGGCAGGTTCTGCATTTGCCGCAGGCTGATCTCCAAATCGTAAAACCCATCGTAGTCCTGCCGCGCCGCCAAATTCAGAACCTGATGCTCCGGCACCAGTGTCTGAATCATAGCGGTGCCGGGATCATCTCCCCGGCCTGCCCGGCCGACCACCTGGGTCAGCATATTAAACGTCGTTTCTGCCGCCCGGTAGGAACCTGAATATAGGCTCAGGTCACCGTCCAGAACGCCAACCAGCGTTACATCCGGCATATTCAGGCCTTTGGCTACCATCTGGGTACCGATGAGCACAGGCACCCGGTCGTTTTTGAAATGCTCCAAAATCTTCTCATGGGTGTTCACGGCACTGACCGTATCTGCGTCCATTCGGGCGATCTCCAGATCCGGGAAGAGCATATTTAACTCCTGCTGAGCCTTTTGTGTACCGGTACCCACCCGTTTTAATGGGCCGCCGCAGGCTGGGCAGCGAGGGGGAACCGGCTGGGAAAAGCCGCAGTAGTGGCACATGAGCCGCTCATTGGCGCTGTGGTAAGTAAGTCTGGCACTGCACCGTGGGCACTCCGGTGCTTCCCGGCAGTCCACACACACCAGCGCCCGGCTGTTGCCCCGGCGGTTCAGGAACAAGATGGTCTGCTTTCCCCGAGCCGCAGTGTCCCGGATGGCATCCTGCAGGGGGTAGCTGAAGGACAGATCGTTACCGTCCTTCACCTCTTCCCGCATATCCACCATTTGAACATGAGGCAGCGGGTGGCCGTTATAGCGCTCCCGGAGAGTATACAGGCGGTAATGCCCCTGCTTCGCATGATACATTGTCTCGATGGATGGGGTCGCCGAGCCAAGGAGCACCAGCGCTTTTTCCTTCACGCCCCGCCAGATGGCGACCTCCCGGGCGCAATAGCGGGGACTGTTTTCCGATTTATAGGAATGTTCCTGCTCCTCATCCAGAATCATCACACCCAGATTGGGACAAGGCGCAAACACCGCCGACCGGGTTCCCACGACCACCTTAGCATCTCCGGAACGGACACGCTTCCACTGGTCATAACGCTCCGCGGCGGACAGGCTGCTGTGGAGCACCGCCACCTGCTGTCCAAAGTGAGCCACCAACACCCCCAGAAGCTGAGGAGTCAGCGCGATCTCCGGAACCAAAAGCATCGCGCCTCTGTCCTGCTCCAGACAGCGGCGGATGAGTTTTAAATAGACGGACGTTTTACCGGAACCGGTAACACCGTACAGCAGAGCCACACCGGGATTCTCCGCATCCATCTGGCTGCAGAGTCCATCAAACGCAGCCGTCTGCTCGGCATTGAGCACCAGCTCCGTAGACACATCCGCGGGTCGAATTTCCCGGCAGCGCAGGACTTCCCGATCCTCGAGGCTTACATAACCAAGATCCCGCAGCCGTTTCACCGCTGCGGGTTTGGCGCCGGTGAAATAGCACAGCTCTTTGACGGATACGCTGCCCAAATTACACAGCAGCTCCAGCACCGCTTTCTGCATGACGGCGGATTTGGGACGGCGGGCAGCATACTCCATGGCTTCCTCTACAGAGGAAGCAAGGGTCGCGATCTGTTCGGTCTTATCGCCGGTACGGCGCTGGAAGTCCGTCTCAGACTTGACCCACTTTTTCTTCAGCAGATACTGAATGGCCGCGGCAAAGGCTTCCTCCTCCGGCACAGCCTGACGCAAGGCATCACCATCAGCCCCTCCTCCCAAATCGGACAGGTGCGTCAAGATTGCCTTTGCATCGTTCTGACGAATGTTTTTTTCCTGCCAGGAGCGGTCATCGGTCAATTCGTAGCGCTCACTGGCGCTGAACCATAACCCGCCGGGCAGCATGGCTCGGATGGCATCGTAAAAGGTGCAGAAATACCGCTCCCGCATAAATGCCGCCAGCCGCAGCATGGTCATGCTCAACAGCGGCTGCGCATCCAGACTGCGCTCCACAGCCTTGAGTCCCTCAGGACTGCCCGCCTCTGTGCTGAGCACCACGCCCTCGCAGCGTTTATTGCCCCGGCCAAACGGAACCGACACACGCATACCGGCCTTCAGCTCCATTCCCTCCGGAACCCAATAGGAATAGGGCTTATCGATTGCAAACGTTGCGGCAGAAACCGCGATCTTTGCTACCATACAGCCCTTTCCTCCTTCGATATTCTCAGTTCAGATACTCTTCTTTCAGGCCAGCAGTCAGCTTGCCATCGGCAACTTCCTGAATAGCCAAAGTAACGGGCTTCTCAGGCAGCTCTTCCTTGAAGGCCTCGGCCTCCATAGCGATTTGACGCGCCCGCTGGGCAACCACATTCACCAGCAGATAACGGCTGTCAACATTCTTCAAAAGATCCGCAACAGGGGGGTACAGCATAATTCAAATTCCTCCAAAACTTAGTTTGCCTTCTCGGCGATGATGTTCAAAATATCATTGACGCAGTTTTCAAGCCGGTCATTGACTACCACATAGTCGTACCAGCCGCACTGCTCCATTTCCCATTTGGCGCGCTCCATGCGCAGGGCGATCTGCTCCTCAGAGGTGTCGCCACGACCCCGAAGCCGGCGCTCCAGCTCCTCCATAGAGGGCGGCATGATGAAGATCAGAATGGCATCAGGCCGCTTTTTCCGGACAATTGCCGCGCCCTTGGGCTCGATGTCCAAAATCACATTGCTTCTTGCCAGCTTTTCCTCCATTTGCCCCAGAGGGGTGCCGTAGCTGGCCTTGGCATGGCGGTCATATTCCACAAATTCATCCTTCGCGATCATTTCCTCGAACTGCTCCTCGGAAATGAAATAGTAATGTACTCCGTGCTCTTCCGAAGGTCTGGGGGGGCGAGTGGTGGCAGATACGGAAAATTCCAGATCCTTTCTCTGCGCCATCACACCGGCAAGCACCGTTCCCTTTCCCACGCCGGAAGCACCGGAGATCACAAACAGCTTTCCTGTGCTCATTGTTCCTCCTCGCTCGCCTGCTCCTGTCGGTCGGACCACCGCGCCGCTAAGGTCTCCGGGGTCATTGCAGACAGGATCACATGGTCTGTATCCATCAAAATGACAGCTTTGGTCTTGCGCCCATAAGACGCATCGATGAGCATGCCGCGCTCTCGAGCCTCCTGCGCCACACGTTTAATGGGGGCAGAGTCCGGATCCACGATCGCAAGCACACGGCCTGCCGCAACCATGCTTCCAAAGCCGATATTGATCAGTTTCATAGCTACCTCTTATTCGATATTCTGCGTCTGTTCTCTGATCTTTTCCAGCTCAGCCTTGATATCCACAACAATTCGAGCCAGACGAACATCGGAGCACTTGGAGCCGATGGTATTGGCCTCCCGGTTCATCTCCTGAAGCAGAAAATCCAGCTTGCGCCCCACGGCTCCACCGCCGGCGAGCATGGTGTTCATCTGCTGCAAATGGCTGCGCAGGCGGACAGTCTCCTCGTCCACAGCTACCTTGTCGGCGAAGATCGCGGCTTCAGTCAGGATGCGGCTCTCGTCGATAGAATTATTGGCCAGAACCTCCTGGATCTTGGCTTCCAGCCGGATCCGATAATCGGATACCGTCTGGGCACTGCCCTGTTCCACCTGTTCGACCAGCGTCAAAATCGTCTCGCCGCGGCTGCGCAGATCCTTTTCCAGTGCCGCGCCTTCCGTGGTACGCATGGCATCGTAGCCTTCCAGTGCCTTTGCCACGACGCTCATCAGATCACTCTTGAGCTGATCCTCGTCCACCTCGGGGCGCTCCACACTGAACACCTCCGGCAGACGGGACAACGCGTACACACTGATATCATCCTTCACGCCGGGATAGCCCGCCATTTCCTTCATAGCGGCCAGGTAGCTTTCCACCACCGCCTTGTTCAGACTGACTTTGACTTCCTCGCCGCCTTCCGAGCGGACTGAAATAAACACATCCACTTTACCGCGGGAGATACTGGCTTTCACAGCCTGTTTCACGGCTTCCTCGGCAAAAGTCAGGCTCCGGGGCAGCTTCACGCCGCAGTCCAGATACCGGTTATTGACGGAGCGCAGCTCCACCGTGAACTCACGGCCGTTTACCGTTTCCACGGCACGGCCATAGCCGGTCATGCTTTTAATCAAATTCATTATCCCCTTTTCTCTCAGCTTCAGATCATTACACATCTGCGTAGCCGATAATTGTATATACAGGTTTCGATTTTGCGGCCACCAGCCGGTCATAGGCCACCACTCCGGCGATGCCTGCGGCAAAGGCCAGACAGCCCACCAGCGCGCCCATGCTCCACAGCGCCGCTCCGGCGAAATATCCCGCAAAGAACAGCAGCAGCGGCAGGATATACAGCACCACAGCCGCCTTCATCACCGGCGCGGTTTCACTTCGGAGCTTTACCAGCTCCCCGGCTCTCGCGCCGATGGGATTTTGCGCCAAAAGCAGCAGCGTTTCCTTCGCCGCACCGCAGCCGGAACACTTGTGGCAGTCTCCCGAGCAGGCGCTTTCCCGAATATGGATCACCTGCGCCGTACCGTCGTCAAAAGTTTGCCGCACCCGAACCAGTTGTTCCATTCAGCCCTCCTGCTTTGCGGGAGTCAGTTCCACATACACCTCATACGGATCATTTGGATCCTCAATCGCACCAACGCCCTGCGCATTATCCACTACGATCTCCACCGGATAGTAGCCGGAGCTGGACGCGCCGGTCAGATCCACAATCACACGGACATCCGTGGGTTCGATCTTGCTCAGGGTAGCGTTTTTACCCTGGAGCGTCACATTGATACCCGGCCGGGTATACGCCACATCATAACCCTCAGGCGTTCCAATCGCCTCAAACTGGCTCTTCAGAACGTAAATCAATCTGGAAGCTCTTTCCGGAAGCGTCAGCGAAACCTCCACCACATTGCCCTCCCGGCTCTTGACTCCTTCCGGAAGTGTGAAGGTGTATTCCTTATTCTCAAAGCTCTCCGTATCCTTGCTCAGATCGATGGGCTCCAGTTCGATCGTATCTGCCATCTTGGAGACCACCGCCGGGCTGCCAGTGACCGTGATCTTGTTAAAGCTCATGGTAACGGTCACATCATCCTCTGTCAGACCGCCGCCGGCAACCACCGGCAGGCGCAGGTTGATTTCCTTCTCCATCAGGATGGGAACCCTGACCAGGATCATATGGTTTTCAACAAAGACATTGCTCAGATCTTCGTCAACAGGATTTCCCTCCGCATCGCAGAGGGTGATCTTTTGCCGCTGCTCGAAGGATTCTTTCGCACCCTCCATATTCACAGTGATTTTACCCATCGCGATCTGATCGATCAGTTCCTTGGGGCCGGAAATAACCACGTTCTTAGGATCAGAGAATTTATTCGCTTCGTCAATCTTATAGCTCTCCGCCGGAGTACCAACGGTCTCGATCTGCACCGGGATTTCCTTGGTAGACCACTGTGCCACTGTCAGCGCGATGCTGTCAGGCTTGCGGCTGACCACCTCGATGGCGCTGTTCTGCACATTGCCTGGAAAGCTGATGTCGTAAGTCAGGGTCTTATCCCCCGCCTCATAGATCCGCGTCAGATCCACCAGAACGGTAATATCGGAGCTTTTCAGCTTATTCAGATCGGAACGGTTGCCGCTGAGCTTCAGCGTAACCGTCTGATCCGTATCCGAGGTAATCATCAGGCCGCGATCCTCCAGAACGCTTTCACCGTCCAAAATCACGGGAACATTGTAGAAGGTATATTCGATTTGGGTTCGTTCCACCGTAATGACATACAGCCACAGGCCAAAGGCAATGGCAACGGACAGGAGGCCGGTCAGGACTTTACTTTTCATTGCCATTCCCTCCCTTCTCCTTCTTCTGGAGCTTCTGACGCAGCTTCAGCACCAAATTCTCCTGATTCTCGGTGGTTTCCTTGCACAGCTCGCTCCGCAGCAGGCGCTCAAGCGTCTGGGGAGCCAAATGGCGCTTCAGCATACCGCCCACCGCCACAGAAATGGTACCGGTTTCCTCAGAAACAATCACCACAACCGCATCGGAGGCTTCGCTCATGCCCACGCCCGCACGATGCCGGGTTCCAAGATCGGCGCTGAGCCGGTGACTGTCGGACAGGGGCAGCACACAGCCAGCCGCGGCAACCCGGCCATCCCGGATGATCATGGCACCATCATGAAGCGATGCCTTGGGGAAGAAAATGTTTCGAATCAACTGCTCAGACACCTGGCCATCGATTTGCGTGCCAGTCTTGAAATACTCATCCAACGGATTATCCCGGGCAAAGACAATCAGCGCGCCCACCCGCTCCCGGCTCATGACCTCGCAGGCCATGACGGTCTGGCTGATGATGGGATCCATTTCCTGAACCGGCTTTTCAACGCCTAATAAGCTTTTCAGCTTGACGCTGCCCAGATGATCCAGCATCCGGCGCAGCTCCGGCTGAAACAGCACGACCACAGCGATCAAACCGACAGCCATCACCTGCTCCATCAGAAAGTTCAGCGTATGCAGGTTCAGCACATCCGTCAGCCATGTAATGATCAGCAGCGCGCCTACGGTTTTGGCAACGCGCATCGCACCGCTGGAGCGAATCATGGGCAGGAACCGGTAGATCAAATACGCAACAACAACAATATCTAAATAATCCGACCACTGCATGCGGGTCAGTTGTGTGAAAAGATTCTCAATATAGCTCATTTCCTGTTTGTGCACCCCTTCTCCGCGCCCACGATGGGGCCGTTGCTTGTAAAATTCGTACACTCACCCTATTATCTGTATCATTATAGCGGATTTGAGGTCTGATAGCAATAGAAAAACTGAAAATTTTTTATGGCGGCTCAGATAAGAGCCGCCATTGCCGCTAAGAACTGCTGGGTCTGCCCTGGGGATGCATCGTGCCCGAAACTGACCCGGACGGTGCCGGTCTCCAATGTTCCAGCGCTTTTGTGCGCCAGTGGAGCGCAGTGCAATCCGGCGCGGACGGCAACGCCGCGTTTTGCCAGCTTCTGCGCCAATTCATCGCAGTCCATCGATGGTACAAAGCTGACCGTGCCGCCCTGATGAGAGCCGGAAAACACCTTCAGCCCCAAACGAGTCAGGCCGGCCGCTGTCTTTTCCGCCTGCGTCCGCTCCCGGCGGCCAATGTTCTCCACGCCCACCCGGCGCAAATAACGCAGGCCAGCCGCCAATCCCGCGATCCCTGGCACATTGACCGTCCCCGCTTCCACCCGATCCGGCAGATAGTCGGGCATCTCCTGGCGGATGGAGTCGCTGCCTGTTCCGCCCTGAAGCAGAGGCTCCGGCAGCCGGGCGCACAGCAAAAGCCCGGTTCCCTGAGGGCCAAGAAGCCCCTTATGCCCCGGCATTGCGATAAAATCCGCCCCCAAAGACTGCAAATCTACAGGAATCGCCCCGGCGGACTGGGCCGCGTCAAGGATGAACGGAACGCCATACTGCCGGCACAGCCGAGCCATCTGTTCCACAGGCAGGATATAGCCGAACACATTGGACACATGGGTAAAGATTGCCGCTTTCGGCCCGGAGCGCAGCGCTTTTTCAAATTCCTCCAGCGTATTCCCCCAATCGAACAGCCGCTGCCCCGCCACGGTGACCTTTGCGGACAGAGCATGGAGCGGCCGGGTCACGGCGTTGTGCTCAAAGCCGGAGATGACCACCTGATCTTCCGGCTTTACCAGTGTGCGAATGGCGATATTCAGCCCATGGGTGCAGTTGGATGTCAGCGCCACCTGCTCCGGCTGGCAGCCGAAAAGCTCTGCCGCCGCTTCCCGGCAGCGGTAGACCTGCTCTGCCGCTGCCATAGCCGCAGGATACCCGCCCCTGCCCGGATTGGCGCAGCGCTCCATCGCTTCCAGAACTGCCTGCCGTACCTGCGGAGGTTTACGGAAGGAGGTAGCGCCGTTGTCCAGATAGATCATAGCGCCAGTTCCTCCACACTCCCATCATCTTTTTGTGCGAACACCCGGCTGAAGGTCACACCCCCTTGGCGCAGCAGCCTGACTGCCCTTACCGTATCCTGCGGACGCAGGCGCAGGCAGTACCCGCAGCCACGTTCCTCCATCCATCGGGGTGTCCGCTGCAGTACGCAGTCAACCCCATCCCTGCGCAGTGCCCGCTCCCCCCGCTGAGCCAGCGTCACGGAGCGGAAGGTAATATATTCAGATCTCATAACAATAACCTCCCGAGCCAGATTATGCCCGGGAGGTCGAAATTGTTCAGTTGGTGGGGAAAATCGTTTATTCTTCCAGCAGGCAAACCGCGTGACAGGACATCCCCAGCCCCTCACCGGTAAAGCCAAGGCGCTCCTCCGTGGTAGCCTTCACATTGATCCGGCTGGGCTCGATATTCAGCGCGGCCGCAATGTTGCGCTCCATGGTGTCGATAAAGGGACGCAGCTTGGGAGCCTGCGCGATCATGGTCACATCGATATTGCTGACTCGATACCCCGCTTCGGCAACTTTCAGTCCAACGATCTCCAATAATTTCAGGGAGTCCGCCCCTTTATACTGAGGATCCGTATCCGGGAAATGCTTGCCGATATCCCCCAGCCCCGCCGCGCCCAGCAGGGCATCGGACACAGCGTGCAGCAGCACATCCGCGTCGGAATGTCCAAGCAGCCCCAAAGAATGCGGGATCTTCACACCGCCCAGGATCAAATCCCGCCCTTCCACCAAACGGTGTACATCATAGCCGTGTCCAATTCTCATTTCAGTTCCTCCAGCAGCATTTTGGCGATCTTTAAGTCCATGGGGGTGGTGACTTTGATATTCCGCTCGTCCCCCTCCACAATCTTAACCGACATGCCCAGCCGCTCCACAGCGGAGCAATCGTCGGTGACTTCGGCTTCATCCTCTTTGGCCTTTTTCAGCGCGCCCCGGATCATGTCAAAGTCAAAAACCTGCGGGGTCTGAACCGCCTGCAGCGTTTTTCGGTCGGGTGTCCGATCGACCACACCGCCCGCGACTACCTTAATGGTATCCTTGACCGGAACAGCCGGAGCCGCCGCGCCATAGGTATGTGCCGCGCGAACCACCCGGTCAATGAGCTGCCAGGTAACCAGGGGGCGGGCACCATCCTGAATAGCGGCCAGTTTCACCTTGTCAGACAGGGCGTTCAGGCCCATGCTGACGGATTCCTGGCGGCTGCTGCCGCCTGCCACCACGGCCTTGACCTTGGAATAGCCCCGGCACAGGTCACTGATGGGCATGATCAGATCCCCCCGGGTAACGATGACAATTTCCTTAATGGCATCGCATTCCTGAAAAGCCCGGACGGTACGGCAGATCATAGGCTCACCGTCCAGCTCTGCCATGACCTTATCGATGCCGCCCATGCGGGAGGCGCTGCCCGCCGCCACGATCACCGCCCCGCAGTAACCAAGGGGCAGGACTTTGCGGGCAGCCTTTGTGATGTCTGTCATTTTCATACGTTACAGCTCCATGACTAATCTTTTGTAGAAATCTCCACGAACCATAAAATTCTTAAACTGGTCAAAGGCCGCGCTGGCGGGGCTCATGAGCACCACGTCACCGCATTCCGCCGCCGCGGCCGCCGCACGGACGGCAGCTTCAAAGTTTTCGCAATCCACAATCTCCGGGCAGCCGGGCTTGAACTCCGGGGCGCTTTCGACAGCCGCCCGAATCTGAGGGCCGGTAGCACCGCCCAGGAACAGCTTTTTCACATGGGCACAGACCTCGGGGCCCATCACATCGTAGGGGATGTGCTTATCGTAGCCGCCGGCGATCAAAATTACTTTTTCGCTGAAGCTGCGCAGGCCAGCAATGGTGCGGCTGGGACTGGAGGCGATGGAATCATTATAGAACCGCACGCCGTCCTTGACCCGAACCAGCTCGATGCGGTGCTCTACACCGCCGAAGGTCTTTGCCACATGGCAGATGATCCCATCATCCACCAAACCCTCTACCGCCAAAATGGCGGCCATGTAATTCTCTATATTGTGGACACCAGGGATCAGAATGTCCGCGGTATTCAGCACTTCCACGCCGCGGCGGCAAATCATGCCGTTTTCGACGCAGGCATCCGCCCTGCCCTGCCGGGAGAATTTCCGGGTCACGCCGTTGCCGGTAAAATCATTGGTGATGGCATTATCGGCGTTGAGCACCAGCAGATTGGTCTTTCCCTGAAATTTGAAAATATTCTTTTTGGCCTCCACGTATTCGTCCATATCCTTATGGACATCCAGATGGTTGGGTGCCAGATTGGTGACCACCGCCCGCTCCGGACTGCGCTCCATATCCATGAGCTGAAAGGAGCTGAGCTCCACCACGGCGTAGTCTGACCGCTTCATCTGGCGGCACAGCGGCAGCAGGGGCGTTCCGATGTTGCCGCCCAGCCAGACGGTATAGCCCGCCGCTTTCAGCATTTCAGAGATCAGCGTGGTAGTGGTGGTCTTGCCATCAGAGCCGGTCACCGCAATGGTGTGGCAGGGGCAAACCTCAAAGAAAACCTCCATTTCGCTGGTAACCTTCGCGCCGCGGCTGCGCAGAGCCTCCAGTGCCGGGTTGCCGGGGTGCATACCGGGGGTGCGGAATACCAGCTCCGCATCCAGATTATCCAGATAGCCGTCTCCCAGGCTGAGTTTACAGCCCAGGCGCTCCAACTCCAGCACCTCCGCGTCCAGCTTTTCCCGGGGGGTGCGGTCACAGCCGGTCACATCGCAGCCAAATTCCAGCAGCAGCCGCACCAGGGGCCGGTTGCTGACACCCAGACCCAAAACGGCGATCTTTTTGTCTTTAACAGAGGTAAAATAGTCTGTAAACGTCATGTTCTTTCCCTCATTTCTCCATTTCTGCGATAAATTGTTGTTTGCCGGCAGTGCCGGCGGACGATTCGTGTTCGGCTGGTCAGGTATCGATACGCCATTGGGTAC
>CANBCW010000026.1 GCA_947367115.1 uncultured Clostridia bacterium
TTGGGGGTCACTCGGTAACGAAGCGCTCAGATCTCGCAGATAAAACGATACCGAGCGGTACCCAATGGCGTAACGATGCCTGACCAGCCGAACACGAATCGTCCGCCGGCACTGCCGGCAAGCAACAATTTATCGTTCCAGGCGCATGGACAAATTCTCTAAATCCCCGCCCTGCGGTTTGTACAAGCTGTTGAAAAATAGCCCTTGACTTTAGTCTGCTAAAGTGGTAATATATCCACACTACTGTTTTGGAGGAATCGTCATGAAGCGAAACGCATCCACAGACCGGCTGTTCCAGACCATCCTCAATCTGCAAACCATCGACGAATGCTACGCCTACTTTGAAGACCTATGCACCATTAAAGAGCTGAACGACATGGCTCAGCGGCTGGATGCCGCCATTCTTCTGGCCGATGGGCTCAGCTACCAAAAGATCATGGAGCAGGTCGCCATCAGCACCGCTACCATTGGCCGGGTCAGCAGGTGCCTGAATTACGGCACCGGCGGCTATAAGGCTGCCATTGAGAAATTGAAGGAGGACTAACCATGCAAAACGCGGTTGGATCTGCCGAGCGGGTGGCTCTCGCCCTCCGTTCCTTATATAATCAGTACGGCTACAGCCAGTACAAAATGAGTAAATTTGAGGAATACGATCTCTACGCCCGGAACAAGGACTTTCTGATCTCCGACAGTGTCATCACCTTCACCGATACCAATGGTAAGCTCATGGCGCTGAAACCCGATGTGACCCTTTCCATTGTAAAGAACAGCAAAGATCAGTCCTCCGTCCAGAAACTATATTATAATGAGAATGTCTACCGGGTCACCAAGGGCTCCCACGGTTTCCGGGAGATCATGCAGGTGGGGCTGGAAGCATTAGGCCCCATTGATGATTATTGCATCACAGAAGTGCTGCTGCTGGCGGCTCAGAGTCTGCAGGCTATCTCCGGAGAAACAGTTCTGGACGTGTCACACCTGGGAATCCTGAAAGAACTGACAGACAGCATCGGCATCCCCAACGACAGCCGTGAGAAACTGGTCAAATTTATCAGCGAAAAGAACTCCCACGAGCTGACCGCTCTTTGTCAGGAAGCCGGTATCCGTGAGGATCAGATTGAGCTGCTTCGCTGGCTCGTTTCCACCAGCGGCACCCCCGATACGGTGCTTCCCCAAATGGAGTCCATGCTTTCAGGTTTGGTCAGCCAGCAAACCCTGACCCAGTTTCATAATGTGATCCGCGCTCTGGACGGCAGCGGTGTGGAGAAGCTGCTGCGCATTGATTTCTCCGTGGTGGACGATATCCACTATTATAATGGTATCGTGTTCAAGGGCTTCGTCAATGGTCTGCCCGGCAGTGTTCTGTCCGGCGGTCAGTACGATAAGCTGATGCGTAAGATGAAGCGTGCATCCGGTGCCATTGGCTTCGCGGTCTACATGGATATGCTGGATCGGCTGGAGCAGCCTGATGACCGCTACGATGTGGATACGGTACTGCTTTATGACGAGACTGTGTCCCTGTCCGCCATCCGTCAGCAGGCACAGTGCCTGACTGCCCAGGGCATCAGCGTCCTGGCGCAGCGGACGATCCCTGGAAACATCCGTTACCGGCAGCTTTTGAAGATCAACGGAAATGAGGTGCAGTTCCTTGAAAACAATGCTTAATATCGCCTTACCCAAAGGCCGCCTTGGGGAAAAGGTCTACGCTATGTTTGAAAAGGCGGGCTTCCCCTGCCCCTCCATCAAGGAAAATAACCGCAAGCTGATCTTTGAGAACGAGGAATGCGGCGTTCGCTATTTCTGGGTAAAGCCCTCGGACGTGGCCATCTACGTAGAGCGGGGCGCTGCGGACATTGGCGTTGCCGGAAAAGATATATTGCTCGAATACGAGCCCGACATTTATGAACTGCTGGATCTGGGTCTGGGCAAATGCCGCATGGCGGTAGCCGCCAAGGCCGACTTCCGGGATGATACCCGAAAGACACTGCGGGTGGCGACCAAATTCACAAACATCGCCAGCGCTTACTACCGTTCCAAGGGTCGGGATATCGACATTATCCACCTGAACGGCTCCATCGAAATCGCCCCCATCCTGGGGCTGAGCGATGTGATCGTAGACATTGTAGAGACCGGCACAACACTGAAAGAAAACAACCTGCTGGTGTATGACACCATCGTTCCCATTTCTGCCCGGCTGATCGCCAACAAGACCAGCTACAAATTCAAGGGCTCCGAGATCGACCAAATCCTTCGCAGCATGGCTGCGCAGATGGAGGAAAGCAAATGATCAAGATCATGAAATACGGCGAAGTCTCTCCTGACGAGATCTTCGCAAGGGTAGAACCCACCGTCAATGTGGAGCGCATCGTCACAGATATTATCGCCGATGTCCGCGCGAACGGCGACAAAGCCCTGTATGCGTACTGTGAAAAGTTCGACAAAGCCAAGCTCACCACTCTGCTGGTGACCAAAGAAGAGATCGACGAAGCGGTCGCTTCTGTTGATCCCGGTTTCATCAAAATCTTGGAGAAGGCCGCCGCCAACATCCGAAAATTCCATGCCCGGCAGGTTCGCAACAGCTTCATCATCAACGACGAGGATGGCATCCTCATGGGACAGAAGATCATCCCCGTTGACCGGGCAGGTCTGTATGTCCCCGGCGGCACCGCCGCCTATCCTTCCACCGTGCTGATGGACTCTATCCCTGCCAAGATTGCCGGTGTCCGGGAGCTGGTCATGGTCACCCCGCCCAATGCGGAAGGCAGGATCAATCCTGTGATCCTCGCCGCCGCCCATGTTGCAGGCGTTGACAAGATCTTCAAGGTCGGCGGCGCTCAGGCCATTGCCGCCCTTGCTTACGGCACGGAAAGCATACCTAAGGTAGACAAGATCGTAGGCCCCGGAAACGCCTTTGTGGCAGAGGCCAAGAAGCAGGTCTTTGGTCAGGTATCCATCGATATGATCGCCGGCCCCAGCGAGATTTTGATTGTGGCCGACGGCGCGTCCAATCCCCGCCATTTAGCCGCCGATCTGCTGAGTCAGGCAGAGCACGACAAACTGGCCAGCGCCGTGCTGGTAACGGACAGTGCGGAACTGGCTCTTGCCGTGCAAGCGGAGCTGGAAGTGCAGATTCCCAAGCTGGAGCGTGCCGATATTGCCCGGGCATCCATCGATAACAACGGCAAGATCATCGTCGCAGACAATTTAGAGAAAGTCATCGCCATTTCCAACGAGATCGCCCCGGAGCACCTGGAGCTGTGTGTGGACAATCCCTTTGATTATCTCGACAGCATCCGCCACGCGGGCAGTGTTTTCATGGGCCGCAATTGTCCGGAAGCCCTGGGCGATTACTTTGCAGGCCCCAACCACACCCTGCCTACCAGCGGCATGGCTCGGTTCAGCAGCCCTTTAAGCGTGGATGACTTCATCAAAAAGACCCAATATACCTATTACACGCATGACGCATTGGCGAGAGTTGCCAAGGACGTGGCTGCCTTCGCCACCGCCGAGGGTCTGACCGCTCACGCGAAAAGTGCCTTGATCCGCACGGAGGATGACCAATGAGCCGCTTTTTCAGTAAAAAATATTCCAGTCTGACCCCTTATACCCCCGGCGAACAGCCCCGGGATCAGCGATACATCAAGCTGAACACCAATGAATCTCCGTTCCCTCCCTCCTCCATAGCCCAGCAGCGAGCAAAGGAAGAGCTGGACAGGCTCCAACTCTATTCCGACCCTTGCTGCACCGCGCTGACCGCTAAGGCTGCTCAGGTTCTGGGAATTGAAGAAGATGAGATTCTGTTCTCCAATGGCTCCGACGAAGTGCTCAACTTTGCATTCATGGCCTTCTGTGATGAAAGTCACCCGGCGATCTTTCCGGATATCACCTACGGCTTTTACAAGGTCTTTGCCCGGCTCAATGGCATTCCCTATGAAGAAATCCCTCTGAAAGATGATTTCACCATTGCCGTCAAAGATTATGTAAACCAAAACAAGACCATCTTTATTGCGAACCCCAACGCTCCCACCGGCATTTGCCTGTCGCTGGAGCAGATAGAAGCCATCGTCAAAAGCAATCCCAACAATGTAGTGGTCATTGACGAGGCCTATGTGGATTTCGGCGGGGAAAGCGCCATTCCCTTGACAAAAACGTATGACAATCTGCTGGTTATTCAGACCTTCTCCAAATCCCGCTCCATGGCTGGTGCAAGACTGGGCTTTGCCGTGGGCTGCAAGGCGCTCATTCAGGATCTGAACACCATCAAATACTCCGTTAACCCCTACAACGTCAACCGTATGACCATGGCTGCCGGTTTGGGCGCATTGGAGGATGCGGATTATTTCCGCGCCAACTGTCAAAAGATCATAAACAATCGGACATGGACAACCGAAGCACTTCAGGAACTGGGCTTCACGGTTCTCCCCTCCACAGCCAATTTCGTCTTTGCGAAAAACAATGCCATTCCCGGCAAGGAACTGTACTTGAAGCTAAAGGCCAGGGGCATCCTTGTCCGCCACTTCGCCACCCCCCGGCTGACAGATTTTGTGCGCGTCACCATTGGAAGCGCTGAGCAGATGTCTGCCTTTATCAGCCGCACCAAAGAAATACTGGAGGAAATCAAATGAGAACTTCTGAGCTGAAACGTTCCACCGCTGAAACGGACATTTCCCTCTGCTTAAATCTGGACGGAACCGGAGCAAGCGAAATCGAGACCGGCTGCGGTTTTCTGGATCACATGCTGATCCTGTTTGCTCGTCACGGCCGCTTTGACCTGAATATCACCTGCCAGGGCGATACCTATGTAGACGATCACCATACCGTTGAGGACATCGGCATTTCTTTGGGCAAGGCTTTCAAGGAGGCTCTGGGTGACAAGAAAGGGATCACTCGCTATGGCAGCACTGTGCTCCCCATGGACGAAAGCCTGATTCTTTCCGCTGTTGACCTGTCCGGCCGGGGTTACCTTGGCTATGCGCTGGAGATTCCCACCGAAAAAGTCGGCACTTTCGACACGGAACTGGTAGAAGAATTCTGGCTGGGCTTTATCCGCAGCGCCGAATGCACTCTGCATATCCGTCAGCTTGCCGGTTCTAATTCCCACCACATTATCGAAGGCACATTTAAGTCCGTGGCTCGCAGCTTAAAAGCGGCCGTCGCCATTGATACAGCCTTTGCCGATGAGATTCCCTCTACGAAAGGTGTGCTGTAAATGGTAGCCATCGTTGATTACGGCGTGGGTAACCTCTTTTCTCTGGAATGTTCCCTGAACGCCATTGGCGCGGAGGTCGTCGTCACCGCCGATCCTCACGTTCTGAAACAAGCCGATCAGGTGCTGCTCCCCGGCGTAGGTGCCTTTGAGGACGCGGCGAAAAAACTGCGCGCCACCGGACTGGACGCTGTCCTGAAGGACTTAGCCGCCAGCGGCAAGCCTCTGCTGGGCATTTGCCTCGGCATGCAGATGCTCTTTGAGAAAAGCTACGAATACGGCGAGCATGAGGGTCTGGGACTCATTCCCGGCAAGGTGGTGCCCATGGAGGGTGCTATACCGGCAGATTATAAGATTCCTCATATTGGCTGGAACGCCCTGCGCTTTAAAAAAGCCTGTCCCCTGTTCAAAAACATCAAGGACGGCGACTGCGTTTACTTTGTCCATTCCTATTTCGCCACGGATTGTGAAGCCAATGTCACCGCCACCGCCGAATACGGCCGGTCACTGACCGCCGCCGTTGCCAACAAAAATGTGTTTGGCTGCCAGTTCCATCCGGAAAAGAGCGGCAGCGTGGGTCTTGCCATCCTCAAAGCATTCACGGAACTGAAGGAGGAGGATTTATGCTGATCTATCCCGCTATTGACCTGTACGGCGGCAAAGCCGTACGGCTTTACAAGGGTGATTACGCCCAGATGACGGTCTACAACGACAACCCAGTAGAAGTCGCGCTGGACTTCCTCCGCTGCGGTGCGAGCCGCGTCCATCTGGTTGACTTAGAGGGCGCAAAGAACGGCACCACCCCCAATTTTGAAACCGTCACTGCCATCAAAAAAGCGACCTCCCTGTTCTGCGAGATCGGCGGCGGCATCCGCAGTATGGAAACCATTGACCGTTACATATCTTCCGGCATTGACCGGGTCATTCTGGGTACCGCCGCCGTAACGAAGCCGGGCTTTGTGGAAGCTGCCATCGCAAAATATGGCGACAAGATCGCCGTAGGCATCGATATCAAGGACGGCTTCGTGGCCATCAAGGGCTGGACGGTAAAATCCGAAGAAAACGCCATGGATTTCTGCGAAAAAATGCAAAAAATAGGCGTTAAGACCATGATCTGCACCGATATTTCCAAGGACGGCGCCATGCAGGGCACCAACCATGCGCTCTATCAGGAATTGTCCGAAACGTTTGACATGAACATCATTGCCTCCGGCGGTGTTTCTTCCATCGAAGATGTGGAACGTTTGGCGAAGCTGAATATCCACGGTGCCATCGTCGGTAAGGCCTACTATACCGGAGCCATCGGCCTGAGAGACGCGATTGAGGTGGCAAAATGATCACAAAACGAATTATCCCCTGCCTGGATGTCAAAAATGGGCGGGTAGTCAAGGGTATGAATTTTGAGGGGCTTCAGGATGTGTCCTCTCCCGTGACCCTTGCAAAATTTTACAGCGAATGCGGTGCGGATGAGCTGGTGTTCTACGATATCACAGCTTCCTCCGACGGACGCAAGCTGTTCACCGACATTTTGGTGGAGACCGCGAAAACCGTATTCATCCCCCTGACCGTCGGCGGCGGTATTAACACCGTTGCGGACTTTGACCGTGTTCTTAAATGCGGTGCGGACAAAGTCAGCGTCAACTCCGGAGCAATCCGTAACCCCGATCTGATCTATGAAGCCGCCAAGCTCTATGGCAATCAGTGTGTGGTGCTGTCCGCGGACATCAAGCGTGTAGACGGCGTATTCCGGGTCTTCGCAAAAGGCGGCCGGGAAAATACCGGTATGGAGGCCATTGAGTGGATCCGCCGCTGTGTTGGCAACGGCGCGGGCGAGGTTGTCGTCAACTCCATCGACACTGACGGTGTCAAGGGTGGCTTTGATCTTGAGATGCTGGATGCTGTGTGCAGCGCCGTCAGCGTTCCGGTGATCGCCTCCGGTGGTGCCGGCAAGATCGATGATTTTATCACACTGTTCCACGCACTGCCTAAGGTAGACGCAGGCTTAGCCGCCTCTATCTTCCACTTCGGAGAGGTCGCCATCAAAGATCTGAAGGCCGAAATGGCAAAAGCAAACATTCCCACCAGACTGTAAGGAGAATAACCATGCTCAACATTGACGAACTGAAATTTGACGAAAAAGGTCTGATCCCCGCCATCGTGGTAGATGCCGTGACCAAGCGCGTGCTGACCCTGGCATACATGAACAAAGAAAGCCTTGCCATCTCCATAGAGAAGGAGCTGACCTGCTTCTGGAGCCGTTCCCGCAATGAACTGTGGCTCAAGGGTGAGACCAGCGGCAACTACCAGCATATCGTATCCATCACCGCCGACTGTGATAAGGACGCTCTGGTCGTCATGGTGGAACCCGACGGCCCTGCCTGCCATCAGGGAACCGTTTCCTGCTTTGAGAATCCTGTCTTCCAAAGCGAAGAACGCCATGAATTTTCTTATCAGGGGCTGATGGAGCTGATCAAGGGTCGTAAGACCGAAAAAAAGGAAGGCTCCTACACCACTTACCTTTTTGAAAAGGGTCTTGATAAGATCCTGAAAAAAGTGGGTGAGGAATGCACCGAGGTCATCATTGCCGCCAAAGATGACGACAAGAAGGAAACCATATATGAGGTTGCTGACCTTGCCTATCACGTCATGGTCATGATGATCCAGATGGGCATTTCCCTGGAGGATATCCACAGGGAGCTGGCTTCCCGCCATGTGATTGACCATAAGGTCAAGCAGGAGAAAATGACCAAATAACACAGTGCAGCCGCTGCGGTATCCGCAGCGGCTGCTTCTTTTTATCGTTCCAATGCCTTATAAAAATACGTTGCGGTGCTGCTGACGCACAGCTTGTCCGGCTCAGTCTCCCGAAATAACGCAGCCGCCACATGGATCAGGCTTTTTGTCACGGAAACCAGCCGCACCAGGATCAGCACCCCTTCTCCCGGAATCAACGGCCGGTGATAATTCAGGTGCAGCTCAATGGCCGGGGCAATGCCCTCCCCGGGCTTGACGCAGTAGGCCACAGCCCCCATGGCCTGATCAGCAATCGTGGCGCACATACCGCCGTGAAGCGTCCCCTGAGGATTCCGCATCCATGCTTCCGTTTTCCCAGCAAACAATATCTCCTGCCGCTGTTCATCATATTCCAGTGGCTGCAAACGCAGCAGGTCGCCCACAGACTCCGGTGCTGTCTCATGCAGCTGCGAAAGGCGCTGTCTGATCTTCTCGATCACAGTCATCACTCCTTTGCCAATATGATACCCATGCGCACAACGGAATGCAACAAAAAGTTTCTCCTTTCACCCTAAAAAGCTGTAGCAGGACTTGCATTCTATTCCTCCAGCATCCGGTAGCCTACACCCAGTTCATTGATAATGTAACGGTTATCTCCCGGTTTGGAGCCCAGCTTTTTGCGGATGTTTGCCATGTTCACCTGAAGCTTTTTAACGCTGCCGTCGTCCATGCTGCCCCAGATGAAGCGGATGATTGCCGTATAGGTCAGCACCTTGCCGGTATGCTCCGACAGCATGGCAAGGATATTGTATTCCGTCTGGGTCAGTTTGATCTCATCCCCACCCACAGTCACCTGCCGCCGGTCATAGTCAATGGTCAGATCGTGAAGCGTAAACTTCCCGCCGGGAACAGCCAGCATATCACTGCCCAGCCGCCGGGTGCGCAGTGCCGCCCGAACCCGAGCCAGCAGTTCCGCAATCCCAAAGGGCTTGGTCACATAGTCGTTGGCGCCCAAATCCAACGCCTCCACCTTGTCCGACTCCATTGTGCGGGCAGACAACACGATGATCGGAATGGCACTGTCCTTGCGCACCACCCGGATAAATTCCAATCCATCCTGATCCGGAAGACCCAGATCCAGAATCACCAGATCCGGGGTGTGGGATGCAAACATCATCACGCCGGTCTTGCAGGTCGCCGCCACCAGAACATGATAGTCATTGGCCTCCAGCGTGGTCTTAACAAAGCTGCTGATATTATGCTCGTCTTCAATGACAAGGATCTTATATTTGTTATTATTCATCATCGTCCTCCAGCTCCAGAGCAAAGTGGAAGCACGCGCCGCCCTCTGTCCGGTTCTTTGCATGAATCTCGCTGCCATGGGCTTTTATGATGGCTGCACAAACTGTCAGTCCAATTCCCATGTTGCTGCGGCTGCCGTCAGCAGGCGTATCCGTCCGATCCAGATATCCGGTAAACAGATCCTTCAGCCGGTCGGGTTGAATGCCGCACCCATCGTCCATGATATAAAAATGTGCTTTTCCATCGGCACAGCATACCTGAAGTGTCAGTTCTGTCATCCCCTTGGCGTGATCCACCGCGTTTTCCAGAATATTCACCAGCACCTGCTCAATGAGCATGGCATCCATTGGAATGCTGATGAAATCCTCCGGGATCTCCACCTGCACTTTTGTATCCGGGCAGCGCTTGCGGAATTTCACAAGAACCGTGTCGATAAGCTCCTCCAGCACCGTAGGTGTCTTGACCACCTGAACCTTCTCTGCGTCGATGCGGGTAACGGACAGAAGATTCTCTACCATCCGGATCAGCCACTGGGCATCCTCCCGGACTTCCCCCAGCAGCTTCAGGCGCTGCTCCTTTGAAAGTGATTCATAATTCTCAATCACCGTAGAGCTGGCACCATAGATCGAGGTCAAGGGCGTGCGCAGATCGTGGGAAACCGCCCGCAGCAAATTGGCGCGCATGCGCTCCTTATCGCTTTCCGCCTTGATCTTTTCCTGTACTTTGATCTTGGTGGTCAGCGTCCCGGTCATGATGGCAACGATCAGCATGACCACCGCAGAGGCAATGCACTCCGGTGAGATCAGATCGATGGCATAATAGGGGTAGGTGAAGGCGTAGTTCACAGCCAAAACGCTGAGCAGCGACGCGGTAATGCCCCAAAAATACCCCTGTGTTTTCAGCGAGACCAGAAACACGCCCAGCACGAACGTCATAGGGATCAGACTTTGGGTGTCAAACAGAGTCTGCGCCAATACATTGGCAGAAAAGGTCACAGCCAGCGTCAGTATGGTAAATATTCCATCCATCAGTTGCAATTTCTGACTTTTCATAACAAAAGCTCCTACTTTTCGTCTTTTTATTATACCAGTGTATCGGTAAAGATTTGGTAAATCTTCGCATAGTATAGCCCACCTTCCTGCGTTCCGTCAACTGTTTTGAAATGCACAATGGGCCTGCCGCGCAGTGCGGCAGGCCCTTGCCTGTTCAGATATTCCAGTGAAGCTCTCCTTCACCGGTCAGGATTCCCTGTTCTGTCAGAACGGTGATCTTCCGGTCTCCACGCAGAACCCGGAGCGTCACGTCGCGGTGGGTCACAGTCAATTCCAGATTGCTGCCCCGCCACCAGATGCGCGCGGTGGCGCTCTCCCAGGACTTTGGGAGATTCGGCACAATTCGCAGCTTATCGCCGCACAGGCGTACACCGCAGAAGCCCAGCACGCAGCACTGCCACACACCACCCAAGGACGCAGCGTGGATGCCTTCATCGCTGGATTTCATATTGGAGCCGAGATCGATGGCTCTGGCTCGCTCAAAGAGGGCATATGCCTGCTCTTCCTCGCCGCAGTCCGCCGCCAGCATGGAGTAGGCACACAGGCTCAGGGAGGACTCATGGACGCAGAATGGTTCATAGTAACGGAAGCTGGCCTTCTTGACCTCCAGCGGGAACAGCTCCTCCCGCAGCAGGAACAAGTTCATCACATCCGCCTGCTTGGAGACCTTTAATCTGGTATAAGTAGGATAAGGATAATCCTTACGCAGCTTCTTCTCCCCCGCCCGATAAATGGTCAGGTCGATTTCCGGCAGCGTCATAAAGTCATCATCCTGCGGCAAGATATTCTTTTCATCCGCCACAGGCAGCTTGAGCTTTTCCGCGCCTTCCCGCCAGCCCTGCTCCCGCTTGTCCAAATTGAGCTTCCGATTCAGCCGCTCGTAATCCTGGGGGTACTCTTTTCGCAGCCGTTCCTTCCAACGGAGTGCCAGACACAGGTTCAGATGCGCCAAATAGTTGGTGAACGCGTTATTGTTGGCCTCATGGGTAAATTCATCCGGGCCGATGACATTGCGGATCTCATAACAGTTCATTTCGGCGCTCCACTCCAGCCGGGAACGCCAGAATTGAGCTGTCTCGAACAGGATCTCACAGCCGCAGCGCCGCATAAAATCCATATCGTGCGTGATCTCATAATAATAGTGGACACCGTAGGCCACGTCCGCTGTTACATGATACTCATATTTCGCGAAGTGCGCATCGGGGCAAACATCTCCATCTGTGATCCATGCGGCCTCCCAAGGGTACATAGCCCCTTCGTAACCGCTTTCCCGCGCCTTTTCCCGCGCCGCATTCAGACAGTGATAGCGGTACTCGACCAGCGATTTGGCGCCCTTCGGATCCGTCCAGACGAAATAAGGGAGCATATACACCTCCGTATCCCAGAAGGTGTGACCGAAATAGCCCTTGCCGGACAGCCCCTTTGCACCGATATTCATGCGGTTGTCGTGAAGCGGTGCCATGATGGTCAGGTGGTACACCGCGAAGCGGTACGCCAACTGATCCGCGTCGGCATTGCCGGTAATGGTAATGTCCCGCTCCTGCCACAGCCTCGCCCAGCGCTCCCGGGACGAAGCAAACGCAGAATCAAAGCTGAGGCTTCGGATTTGGCGCATCTCCTCCTGCTCCCGGTGCAGCAGCACCTCCCGATCCCATTCCTCGCCGTCCGGACGGAAATCGTTGTCTCTGGTGGTTGCGATCCGGCACAGCTTTTCCAGCACCAGCTCATCACCGGTGGTCAGCGTGCTCGCATAACCGGACAAAATCCGATCCGGCAGGAGTTGGGGCTTTGGTGTCACCCGCGCACCGTTCAACTGGGCGCTGACCCAGGCGCTTGTGACGAAGGTGATGCCGCTTTCGTGGGTCGTCTCCGCGTATTGCAGCAGTTCCCCCTCTAACCGGCCCTCCATGTCTAGGAAGTGGGGTTCACCGTAGCGCTCCCCGCCCTGGATTCCGGTCTCCAGACAAAGCTCCGTCTGCCCCTCCAGCACCTTGACCGTAACCTTCTGACCCAGAAGATGCCGGTCAGCTAACGACACAAACCGCTGGGAGCGGAACCAGAGCCGCAGTCCCACCCGGGGACTCCACTCAAACTCCCGCGTCAACAAGCCGTCCCGCAGATCCAGCCGCCGTTCATAGCGGCAGTGGTTATCCTCGTCCAGCGCCAGGCCGATGCCATCCGCCGTCAGATAGACCGCCGTGGTATCCGCCCCATTCGGCAGCTCCGTGGTATTCTTCTTTTCCATTTTGTCAAAGGTTCCGGCAACCAGGGTGTAGCGGACGGTTTTTTCGTAGCTTTCATCCGTTGCCGCCCGCACACCCATATAGCCGTTGCCCTGACACATAATTGATTCAAACTTCCGGGGCGCTTCGGGATGGATCTGGGTCTCCCGAAGCAACCAATTCCGGCTCGAATCTGACAGTTGTTCAGTCATGGGGAAGTTCCTTTTGTTTAGTATTTGATCTCCGCGATGATGGGACAGTGGTCGGAAACGTGGAGGCCTGTGTTGTCAGGATCCCAGTCAGATACCACGGTAAATACCTCCGCGGCCACACCCTCGGAGACAAACAGATAGTCACCGAAGCCGTACTTGCCTTCCACCCGGTTCCAGTTGTTGAAGGAACCGCTGGTCGTGGTGGTCTGAGCCACATAGCGGACATCCAGCAAGCCGTTGCCCACCACGGTGTAGTAAGTCACGGTATTGGGCTGCATATTCCAGTCGCCGCCGATAACCGCCGCCGCTTCACCATGCTTGGCGCGGATCTTGTCCAGCTCGTTGACAACGAGCCGGTTGGTCAGATCTCGTGCGGTCTGATCCTTGGGATCGCCGTGGACGTTCATAACCACCAGCTTGCCGCCGCTCTGCTTATCCTGCAGAACCACCCAGTTGATGCAGCGGGGATAATCGCTGACAATGCCATTGTCGGCTGTCAGGATATAGCCGCTGTCCACCAGCTCATACCGGTCGGTCTTCCAGAAGATCGGAGCCGCCTCGTCATTACCGCTCATGGAATCCACCGCAACGCCCTGCTTATGGGAGTAGCCGTAGAAGCTGTAACCGGTCAGGTTTGCTTTCAGCAGCTCCATCCAATCGGGGCTGACCTCCTGGAACATGAGGATGTCGGAAGCGTTTTCATTGATCAGGCTCAGTACTTTGTCGGTTCTGTTGGAAATCCCCTCATAAACCGGGTTCCAGAACACATTGTAGCTCATGACCTCCGCGGAAGAGCCGGTCTGCTTGTCTTCATCCAGCTTCCCATCCAGACCTGCCATCCAATTGGCAACGATGGTGTACATGCTGTCATAACCGGCGGAGCTGGGATGCAGGCCGTCATCGAACTCCACGCTGAAGCCGGGACGGTTGTAAAGATCCAGATATTCGATGCCCCAATCCTCGCAGATGGCGATGGCCATATCTACATAGGGCTTCTGATCCACGGTGCGCTCAGTCTGGAAGTTGACGATGAAGCCAAGGATGGCATCAGGGTTCTGAACACGAGCCTGATAGAACAGCAGTTCCAGGCCGCCGGCGTAGGTGGTCACATCTGCCTTGGCAGGATCAAAGCTGTCCTTGCCCTGCATGATACCGACGGCAACCTTCTCGCTGGCATCATTGAATAGGCCGTGCATGATGACATAGTTATAGGTAGTACCCTGCGTCTTGATCAGGTTATTGTAAATGTAGTGAGCCTCGCTGTTGCTCTCCTGCCGTGCGGTGGAGATACAGGCACCGGAGACACCGTTGTTGGTCACGTTCATGCCGGTATAGTAGCCGATGCGTCCGGCCCAGCCGCCGCAGGCGTAGATATTGGCTCGGTCTCTCGCGCCGAAGGTGATGGAATCACCCAGGAACAGCGCTGTTTTGCCGCTGAGGGCTTCCACGGTAGACTCCAGAGGACGCACCACGCCGTACTTCAGGATAAAGCTTTCAACGATCACGTCATCAGAGACCTCCTCACCGGCCTTGGCATGATAGCAGTTGTAATACTGCTCATACTTGGCATCGTAGCTGATCCGGATATAGGACGCGTCCGCGGGAACCGTGTAGCAGTAAATGCCGAATTCGCCGCCGAAGCTCTCCACCAGGCGCAGATCCTTGGATGCCATGGTTCCGTTGGGGCTGCCGTCCTCGTCATAGACAATGCCGCTCAGTGCGCTTTCCTCGGTAACAGCGCCGAAGTACAGCTTGTCACCTGCGGTGACCTCGTAGAAGTTGTTCTGACCCACGAATTCCTCGGTTTCTACACCCAACTGGCTCCAATAGGCCATAAAATTGACAGCGGTGATCTCGGTCTTGGAGATCACATAAACGGACTTCACAGCCGCAGGAGCAGAGAACACCAGGCTCTCAACGCCCTCCGGAACGGTGTAGCTGTAGATCACCTTCTCATTGCCGAAGGTGTCTGCCACCTCAAGATCCTTGCCCCGGATCTTATCGGTGACCGCGTTCCCATCCCCATTGAAGCCAACCAGCTGAAAATACTGGGTCACATCACAGGGGCCGAACCACACTGTTTCGCCGGAAGTAACGCTGACCGGCTGGGAAGATACGAAATCATCAGTCAAAATCTGCCCTTCGTCAGAGGTGTACCCCGCAAAGCCCTCTTTGAAGAGGTTGTCAAAGGGCAGGTCGGAGGCCATGGAGCTCAGAGCGATGGCTGCGATCAAACCAGCCAGCAGCGCCACCGTCAAAGCAACGATCAACACTTTTTTGGTGTTTTTCATGTGTTTTTCCTCCTTGCGTTAGTTCGCGTCCTCCGCGGCAGAGGCGCCGGCCTCTGCTGCGGGGAGTTCGTTCTTCACTTCGCCAACGCCGCTCTTGACGTTGCCGTGCAAAGCACCCTTGGTGCAGTCGGTGTACCAAAGGGTACCGATGGACAGGTTGCTCTCGGTAATGGCCTTCTGCGCCGCTACCGCATATTCGGCGCAGCTAACAGCCACCATGTTATCGATCTGAATGGTGGGATTGCCGCTGTTGTTGTAGATCCGCAGGCCATTCTTGCCGCAGTTCTGAATGATCAGCGTGCCAACCTCAAGGGTGTTCTTATGGTTCATCTGGATCGCCTGAGCCTTGGGAACAGCTTTGATGGAAACGGTGCCGGCCTTGATGGTGGCATCGCCCTCAAAGAACAGGGCAATGTTGCCGCTGATGTCGGAAATGCTCATTTCACCGGCGGTTACAGAGCCGCCCTTGCTGTAAACGCCGTAGCCAGCGGTGATCTTGCTCACATCCAGCTTCCCGGTAACGGTGACGGTGCCGGTATTGTTCAGGCCGTTCTTCTTGGGGATGTTGGTGATGATCATGCTGCCAGCGGTCACCGTACCGGAGTTGCTCAGGCCGTGGTTATTGGTGCCGTCGATGGTGACAGTGCCGGTGATATTGGCGCTGCCGGTAGTCTTGTTTACGTAGATGCCATTGCCCGCCACATTTTGAATGGTGACGTTGCCGGCGCCCAGCACAGCGTTCTCATTGGCAACATAGATGCCCTGATTGGTCACATAGGACACGGTGATATCTCCGGTGATGCTCAGGGTGCTTGCGTCGATGAAAATGCCGTTGTTGATGCCGTAGGGATAGACTTCATTGGTGGAAGCGGAGCCGGTGATGGTCAGGCTGCCGCTGCCGTCGACGGTGCCGCCCTCAGCAACCACCACGCCCGCGCCGATGGAATTGTTCTTGGCGGTGGTGAACACATTGGTGATGGCAACAGTGCCCTTCAGAGTCAGCTTTTTCACATTGGTGATGCCGTTGCCCACGTTGGTCATCTGCGCGCCGTCGGAGTCATTGCCCACCGTGACGTACACACCGTCGATGACCGTGTCTCCCAAGGTCATGGTGTTCTTGTTCTGGATGGCGCTGACATCGGTGCCGGTGATGTTCTTTACGGATGTCAGGCCGGTAACCGTGAAGGTGCCGGAGTTGTTGATGCCGGGGCCTGCGGTAACGGTATCGATGCTGACAGAACCGGCGGAGAAGGTCTTATTGCTGCCAATACCGCCCTCCACCGCGTTCTTGACGGACACCGCACCGGTGACGGTGAATTTGCCGCCGTTGTTGAGGCCGTTGCGGGTCACATTGGTAACCGCGATGGAACCAGCGGACAGGGTCTTGCCATTGTAGATACCATGACCTTTTCCGGTGCCGTTGGAAACGTCGATGCTGCCGGATACCGTCAGGGTACCGCTGTTCTGGATGCCGTTTTCACCGAAGCCGTCGATGACCAGGCTTGCGGCCTCCACCGTACCGGCGTTGTTCAGCCCGCGCTTGCCGGAATTGGTGATGCGGATGGTGCCGGTGGCGGTCAGCTTGCTGCCGGACTTCATCTCGATGCCGTTCTTATCGCTGCCGGTGGTGTTTTCGATGGTGACATTGGCAGCGCTGACCGGACCGTTGGTGCTCAGGCCATGACCGCCGGTGGTGCCGGTGATGGTGATATCGCCGGTAGCCGTCAGCTTGCCGCTGGCGTTATTGACGTAGATGCCGTTACCTGCGGAGTTCTTGACGGTAATATTGGCGGCGTTGACCACTGCCTTATTGCCATCCAGGTTCAGGCCCTGCTTGCCGGAGGCGCAGCCGTCGATGAGGATGCTGCCCGCGTTGACCGTGCCCTTGGTACTCAGGCCATGGCCGCCGGTGGTGCCGGTGATGGTAATATCGCCGGTAGCCGTCAGCTTGCCGCTGGCGTTATTGACGTAGATGCCGTTGCCCTTGCTGTCGATGATGGTGATGTTACTGCCGCCGACCGTGGCGTTGGCATCGGCCACATAGATGCCCTGGTTCTTGGCATCGGATACGAGGATATCGCCCTCGATCTCCAGCGTACACTTCTGGTTGAAGATGCCGTTGTACAGACCCGCATATTCATCATAGCCCTCCAGGGCGGTCTGGGAACCGATGACCGTGATGCTGCCGGTGCCGGTGATGCTGCCGCCGTTCTTAATGACCACACCGGAACCGTTGGAGTTCTCAGTCTTATTGTTCTCCGCCTTGTGGAAGAGGTTGCTGATGACCACATCGCCGTTGATCTCCAGCGTGGAGTTGCTCTGGATGCCGTTGCCGGAGTTGGAGTTGATGGTGGTGGCATCATACATGCTGATGGTCACATACACGCCGTCAATGGTCACATCGCCCAGGGTCATCTTGCCGCCGGACTGGTTGTTGATGGCGTTAATGTTCTGGCCGATGATGTTCCGGATGGTAATGGCAGTATCCGCCGCGGCCAGGAAGGAGCCCTTATTGTTGATGGCGTGGCTGCCCGCGTCGTCGATGAGCAGCGTAGTGCCGGAGGTCAGGGTAATGCCATTGACATAGGTGCCGCCCTCAGGCCCGTAGATGGAAATGGGGTTCTTGTTGATATCCGTGATGCTGACATCGCCGCTCAGGGTCGCCCAGCTCTGATAGCGGGTGACCAGGCCATGATTCGCGCCGTCAATGACCAGATCCGTCACGAACAGCGTTCCCTTGTTGTAGATACCGTTGCCGCCCTTGGCGTTCATGATCACCAGATCAAGACCGGAATAGGAAGCGGCAGCCGCGTCGTTGGTCAGTGCGGTGGAGTAGATGCCGGAGGTCTCCTTTCTGACGGCATTGCCGTCGCCAGTCACGTCATCGTCATAAGCGCCCAGGGTCACATGATCCATCATGGTGATCTTGCCCTGGTTCTTGATGGCGTAGCCTTCTGCTCCGCTGACATTTGCGTTCTTGGTGATGTTGTTGACCACCAGACCGTCGCCAGACAGCGTGGAGCCGCCCTCCACAAAGATGCCGTAATTGCCCGCGCCGTCAATGATCACGTTGGTCACGCTGGCGCAGCCTTGGCCGCGCAGATGCAGAGCCGTACCGCTGGCATCCTGAATGGTAGCGTCGGTCAGATCCAGCACGCCGCCGTTGTTATCCAGCAGATACTCAGCACTGCCGCCGTTGGTGACTGCCGTGCCGTCCACATTGACACCATACAGCTCTGCATAGCCATTGTTGTACAGCGCCTTGTGGGCTGTGCCCTTCAGGATCATGCCCTTGACCGTCAGCTCACCGCTGTTGCTTGCCAGCAAATCACCGGCGTTGGTAACGGTAATATTCTGCGCCACCATGACCTTTCCGTTGTACAGGCCATGCTTGCCGGAATTGGTGATATCCGCGGAGCCGGAGATCAGCAGCTCGCCGGTATTCTGGATACCGTTGGCCGTCACACCGTCGATGGTAAGGCGCTCAGCCTCCATGATGCCCGCGTTGTTCACGCCGTGCTCGCCGGAACCGGTGATCTCCGTGGTGGTCAGCTTCACCTGACCGCCGTAGTTGTAAACACCGTTGACTGCAGCGCCGGTGACGGTGAGCTTGCCGTTGGAGATCAGCACGCTGTCGTTGTAGATACCGTGATTGGCAGAACCGCTGGCGGTGACCCCCGACAGGGTCAGCTCGCCCTTGTTCTGGATACAGTTGCTGCCCTTGCCGCTGCCGTTGAGGGTGGCATCCGTCAGCACCATGGTACCCTGATTGCTGACACCGTGCTCACCGGGATCGGTGACGGTCAGGCCGGTAAAGGCCGCCGTGCCGCCGTTGTTGTAAACGCCGTTCTTACCGGAACCGCTGATCTGCACCGTTTCAGCCGTGATAGAGCCGGTGTTGTTGATGCCCTGACCTGTTGCGCCGGTGATGGTCAGGCCGCTCAGGCTTTCGATGGTGCCGCCATTGTTGTAAATGCCGTTGTCCCCGGCGGCAGTAATGGTCACATCCGCGCCGGACAGAGTGCCGCTGTTGTAGATGCCGTGGTTTTTGGAGCTTTCAATGGTCACCGCATTGATGCTGAGGATACCGCTGTTCTGTATGCCGTTCTTGGCATCGCCGGTATTGCGGATGGCGACCTGCTCCACGGTCATCTGGGCGGCATTGTTAATGCCGTGCTCCCTCGCGCCGTCCACGGTCAGATCCTTGACCTGAGCGGTGCCGTCGGAATTGTAGATGCCATTCTTGACCGTACCGCTGATGGTCACGCCGTTCAGCTCGATGGTGCCGTTGTTATTGACACCCTGATCACCTACGGTGCTGACCGTCAGGCCGCTGATCTGCGCGCTGCCGCCGTCATTGTAGATACCGTTGCCCATGGTATCGGACACGGTCAGCTCCTCCGCGGTGAAGGTGCCGTTATTGTAGATGCCGTGGTTCTGAGAACCGCTGATCTGGACATCCGTCACAGTAATCGTGCCGCTGTTCTGGATGCCGTTCTTGCCCGCACCGGTCTTGTCGATCTGGACATAGGTCAGCGTGAGCTGAGCCACATTGTTGATGCCATGCTCCGTGGTGCCGGTGATGGTCACATTTTCCACCGCAGCCTTGCCATCGGAGTTGTAAATGCCGTTTTTACCGGTGCCGCTGATCTTCAGATCAGTGATCTCGATGGTGCCACTGTTGTTCACGCCCTGTGCAGCCGTATTGCTGACGGTCAGGTTCGTAAATTTGGCATTGCCGCCATCGTTGTACACACCGTTGTCCTCTGTGCCGTTGATGGTGATGTCCTTGGCTGTCAGCTTGCCGGTGTTATACACACCATGGTTCTGAGAGCCGGAGATATCGGCCTTGGTCACGGTCATGGTGCCGTTGTTCTGGATACCGTTGCTGTCCGCGCCGGTATTGCGGATGGTCACATTGGTGATGGTCATATCGGCCTTGTTATTGATGCCGTGCTCCCGCACATTTTCAATAACGGAGTCGGTAACGGTGACCACACCGCCGGCCTTATTGTAGATGCCGTTCATGCCCGTGTCGGAAATGGTCACATTCTTGACTTCCACCACGGAATTGTTGTTGATGCCCTGCTGGCCCGCGCCGGAGATCGTCACATTCTCCAGCACCAGCTTGTTGTCGCCTTCGATCAGATAGAAGCCGTTGGCATCCATATCCGCGAAGGAACTGTTGGTGATGGTCAGCGTGCCCTCTGCCACATAGCCGCCGTGGTTTCCGGTACCGGAGACCTCCGCATCGGTCATGGTGGTTGTACCGGACAGGTGCTGCACCGCGTTTTTCTTGACTTCTTTGATGGTAATGCCATTGGCGGTAACTTCGCCGCCCTTATTGTAGATACCGTGGCTGCCCAGATTTTCCATGGTCACGTTATTCGCAATGATCTGACCGCCGTCAATCTGGAAACCGTTCTGGCTTGCATCCTTGATGTCCACATTGTTCAGCTCTACATAGCTGCCCGCGTCCAGCTTGACCGCGGTGGAGCTGACATTTTCAATGGTGCAGTCGTTCATGATCAGGTCGCCGCCGAAGGCGTAAACACCGTACTTTTCATTGGCAGTACCCTTGATCTGGACGTTATTCAGCACGGCTTTGCCGTTGCCTACTACAACAGACTTGTCACGGCACACATCCAGTACCGCGCCGTTGATGGTCATATTGCCGCCTGCGTTGGCGATATTGCCGTCCCGGCCGCCTTCCACAGTCAGGTCATTGAGCTCCATGTCACCGGAGAAGTTATACACTGCGCAGGTGTCACAGCCGATGGCAGTGAACTTGTCAGCAACGACCTTGCCGCCGTTGTTGGCCAGGCAGTAGACCTCGCTGGTATCCACAGTGGTGCCCTGAATGTTCAGGATGCCGGTGCCGTAGTTCATGATTCCGCACTCGTTCAGTGTCACTGCACCGGCATTGGCGGTACCGTTGTTGCACAGGCCGTGGGTGCAGTTGGTGATGGTGCCGCCGGTCACATCGGCAGTTGCATCCTTCGCAACCAGCACACCGTCCTTTCCCGCGCCGTTATTGACACCGCCGGACATGGTAAAGCTGCCGGAGGCCACATAGACATTGTGCATAGCGGACTTTTCGATGGTGCCGCCGGTCTGGGTCAGAGTGCCGTCCGTATACACCGCGGCGCCGGAAGCAGCACCGGAAACCGTACCGCCGGAGATGGTCATTGCACCGTGGTTGATGATGTTATAGCCCTTGCCTTCCATCACGCTGCCGCCCTGGATATCCAGAGATGCCTTTTCGCCTACCACCAGGTTGGCGTAGCGGCCGTTCTCCACCAGCGCATCGCCAGTCACGGTCAGCTTGGCGCTGCCCTTCAGGACAATGCCGTTGACATTGCTCTCGGCGTTGATGCCCGCGCTGCCACTGAGGGTAAGGCTGGCGCCGTCGCTGACGGTGAGCACCGCGGGCATGGCCTCAGCATCCTCAGCCTCCATAGCCGGACAGCCAATGCCCCATGCCGGATTGGAGCTGTCAGGCCAGGCAAAGTCCGGGGCTTTCTCCAGCAGGATTTTGCCGGATCCAGTGATGGTCTTGGTTCCGTTGACCACCAGAGGTTCGCTGACGATCACATTACCGGTCAGCTCAATGGTGTCCGTACCCTCCGCCGCAAGACGGCGAGCCAGCTCACCGCTGTCCTTCTGCGCCGTCAGGCGGTCACCGAAGAGGATCGCGGTACAGCTTCCTGCCACCAGTGCCAGCACCACAGCAATCGCCACGACGATCCAGAGCTTCTTCTTTCCGCCTTTCTTTTCAGGGGTCGTTTGTCTTTTTTCCACCGATAAAACTCCTTTCACCTGAATTTTTAATAATACAGCACGGCAAGCAGGGGGTTATGATCCGAAATATGCTCGCCGTCATAGTAATCGTTCACCACATCGAACTTCTCCGCTGCAAATTCACCGGAGATGAAAATGTGATCACCGTAAGCAAAGTTGTCGTCATCCCGGGCTCCCCAGTTATTGAAAGAGCCGCCATAAACCGTGTCCTTGGCTTTGATGCGCACGTCCGCATAGCCGCTCTGGGTCAGGATCTTATAGCCGTCGTCGCTCAGACCCATGTTCCAGTCGCCGCCCACCACGGCAGGCAGGCTGCCCCGGATCTCGTCCAGTTTCTTCACCGCCAGGTCACAGGACAGGGTGCGAACCATATCGCTTTCGGGATCGGTGTGGATGTTCATGGTCATGAATTCGCCGCCGGTCTGCTTATCCTTCAGGATCACCCAGTTGACACAGCGGGGATACTTGCTGATGGTTCCATCCACCCAGGCCGCGGAGCGAACCTCCTCCGGTGTGGAGGAAAGCCAGAAGTGTCCGCTCTGTACCAGCTCGTACTTGTCCGTTTTCCACAGGATCGGCACGAACTGATCGCCGCTCTCCAGTCCCTCGGCGCTGAGCTCACCGCCGTAACGGCCATAGCCATAGTAGCTGTAGCCCTTTTCCGCCATAAAGGTCTGCAGATAAGGGATCCAGGGCGTGCTGACTTCTTGCAGGAGCAGCACATCCGGGTCATTTTTCAGGATCAGATCCTGAATGTTTGCCGCGCGGCTGTCTACATTTTGGTAATAGATGTTGTAGCACAGCACACGCACCTTGTTTTCATACTTGGAAAAATCCACTTCTGAGCCGCCTTCCGTCTGTGTTGCTTCTGTCGTCTGGATTGGGTCGGTGGTACCGGTGGGGTTACCGCCGCCGCAGCCAGCAAGTAGAAGCATAGACGCAAGCAGCAGCCAGGCCAAAGCTTTTTTCATAGTCAGTCACCTTATCCCTTCAAAGAGCCCATCATGATTCCCTTCTTGAAGGACTTCTGAACCAGCAGGTAGCCCAGCAGCATGGGAAGCGTGGAAACCACGATGACACCGTATTTCAGGCTTTCATATATCAGCGAATCGGTCATGGTGCTGCCGGAGCCCATACCCTCCATGCCGCCGAGAATCAGGATGCGCCGCAGGAACACCTGCAAGGGCATCAGATTATCGTCGGACAAGTAGATCATGGCGCTGAAGTAAGCGTTCCAGTGACCGGCCATATAGTAGATGGTCAGCACGCCCAAAATCGGCTTAGACAGGGGCAGCACCACTTTGCGCAGGATTTGAAGCTGGGACGCGCCCTCCATGTGGGCCGCCTCGATCAGCTCCTCCGGCACGGAGTGCGTGAAGTAGTTGCGCATGATGATGAAATTGGTCACGCTGATGGCTGAAGGCACGAACATGACCCAAGGCTTATTGAGCATCCCCAGATCATTCAGGTTCAGGTACGTCGGAATCATGCCGCCGCCAAAGAACATGGTAAAGCTGATCATCACAGTCAGCAGGCCTCTGCCCCGCAGATCCTTCCGGGATAGGGGATACGCCGCAAAGATCGTCAGGATCATGTTATACAGCGTACCGACCACGGAGTAGAAAATGGTGTTGCGGTAACCAATCATCAGATTTTCATCCTGGAAGATGTACTTGTACGCGTTCAGATTAAAGCCCTTGGGCAGCAGCACCACCTCGCCTGCCAGCAGCGCCTCCGGATCAGAGAAGGAGGCGCTGACCACATAGACCAGCGGGTACATCCAGATCACCGCCGCCAGAATGGCAATGGAATAGACGATGACCGTATAAATGGTATTGGTATTGATATGTCTTCTTTTCATGGCGCACCTCCGTTAGAATAGACTGACTTCGCTGCGCTTTTTCGCGATGCGGTTGACCAGCAGCAGAACGATCAGGTTGACCACCGAATTGAACAGGCCAATGGCGGTGGCGTAATCATACTGCTGGCTCTGGATGCCTTTCTCGTAGACGAAGGTAGAGATAATCTCCGAAACGCCCAAATTGGTGGAGGTCTGCATCAGCAGCACCTTTTCATAGCCAACGCTCATGATGTGACCGCACTTCAGAATCAATTGGATGATGATGGTGGGCCAGATGCAGGGAATGGTAATGCGCCACAGCTGCTGCCATTTGCTCGCGCCATCAATGTCCGCTGCCTCATAGAGCGTTGTGTCGATGGCACTCAGCGCGGAGATGTAGATAGCCGCGTTCCAGCCCACATTCTGCCAGATGCCGGAGATGATGTACATAGGCCGGAACCATTCCTCCAGCCGGGTAAAGTAGATCCCCTCCTCAATAACACCGAGCTTCATCAGCAGGATGTTGATGATGCCGTTCTCCGGGGAAAGGAACGCCTGCATCATGCCCACGACCACGACGGTGGAAACGAAGTGGGGGGCAAAGAAAATGGTCTGCAGGGTGGAGTTGAGCTTCTTGTGGCGGATCTCATTGATCATCAGCGCAAGGCAGATGCTCAGCGGGAATGAAAATGCCAAGCTCAAAACGCTCAGGATCAAGGTATTGCTCAGGATCGTCCAGAAGTTGTACGCGTTAAAGAACCGGATGAAATGTTCAAATCCGATCCAGGCGCTGTCCCAAATGCCTTCAATCAGGGTAAAGTCCTTGAAGGCGATCTGGATACCGGCCATGGGGACATAGTGGAACAGCACAAAGTTCAGAACCACCGGGATCAGCAGCAGGTATAGCTGCCAATAGCTCATAAGGGACTTCTTCCATGACCGGCCTTCACTGCGCAGCTTCAGGCGCAGAGGTCGTTTCTCTTTTTTCATAACGGTGTTCCTCAGGCGCGGATCATTCAAACTCGTTCATGGTGTGGTAGCCTTCCTTCAAGCCATTTTCATGGGCGCGGGTCAGAGCCGCCTCATAGACCTCAAGCACCTCCTGGATACCCATGCGGTTGATGGTGTTCAGGAATTCCTGCCAGGTGGTATCGTTCAGCTCCTCGGTGCCCATGATCCAGGCATCCCGCTTGGATGCCACATACTTGTCGATGTCACTCTTGTTATCCTCGATGATCCGCTGCTCCTGCTTGGTGAAGGTGAAGGCCGGCCAAGCGATCGCGCAGTCCTCGATCAGCGCGTTGGCCGCTTCCAGCGCAATACCCTTGTTGTCGTCAGCGCTGTTGTAGGGGACCTTGGTCATGGTAGGCGTATTGCCGTAGCCGTACAGGCTGACGTAAACGGCGCAGCCATCATAGGAATTCACGCCGGAATGGAAATCGGCCAATACGCTTTCGTTGAACTGGTAGGTGCCGTTGTCCAGTTTGTCATAGGTCACGCCCTCGTCACCATAGTAGAAGAACAGGGAGCCCTCGTTGCTGTAGAAGTAGTCCGCCCAGCGCAGAGCCACCTCGGGATACTTGCAGGCGCGGGTAATCACATAGGAACCGGTCGTGCCGATGCTGTTAACGCCATAGTAATCCTTGTCGCCGTTGTCACCGGTCATCGCGCCGTTCAGATAAGTAAACTTTTGCTGCGTGGCCTCGTTCAGCATGCACAGGTTGGTGTACGCAAATACGCCGCAGACATCGTTATTGACATAGTTGCCCAGATTGCTTTCGGTGAAATCAAAGTATTCCTTGTTGATCAGACCCTCTTTATACAGTTTGGACACCCATTCGACCCAGTTGCGGAAGCCATCGGTGGCAGCAAAATAACGAACAGAGCCGGCAGCCTCATCATAGTCGATATAGCCGTTGTTGCTGCCCCGGTTGCCGATACCAAACATACCGAACGTCACATACTGCAGGTGGTCAGGCTTGACATACAGGCCGATCTCATCGTTGCGGTTATTGCCGTTGGGATCGTTTTCCTTAAACGCCTTCAGGACATCGTAGAACTCATCGGCGGTGGTGGGAACCTCCTTGTTGACTGCCTTCAGCCAGTCCTCATTAAAGAAGAGCTTGCTGGCGATGGTAGAGCCGGTGGAGTTCCGAACCATGCCCAGAGAGTAAACAGAACCGTCAGGCATCATGGACGCAGACAAGATCTCGGGATATTCCTGACACAGCGCCCAGTAGTTCGGCGCATAGTTTTTCAGCAGGTCACCCTGCATCAAGTTCAGGAAGTAGCCCTGCTCACCGTACTTGAGCTGAGAAGAATTGGAGATGCCGCCCTTCAGGATCACGTCAGGCAGATCGCCGGTGGTCAGGCGCAGCGCCAGCTGATCATCGAAGGCATCAGAGGATACTTCGATCCACTCGATCTTCACGCCGGTCATCTTCTCGTACGCATTGGTGAAATAAACATCACGGATGCTGTCCATGTTGGCATACATAGGGCCGTTGACGATCATAACCTTCAGGGTAATATCCGTCCCCTCCTTGACAATGGGGAACTGAGAGTCGGTGTTGATGTACTCAGGCACTTTGCTGGAAACATAGTCGCCGCCCACATCAGGCTTTTTTCCGCCGCCGCATGCGGACAGACTCAGCAGCATAACAGCCGCCAGCGCCAGCGCGATCCATTTTTTAGCTTTCATTTTCATCTTCTCCTTTGGTATGTATTGAGTCAACGGTTGTTGATAAACTGACGCAGGGGCATGACCCAGTCGGTCTGGATAATATCGAATCCCTTGTCAATAATCCAGCCCCATCCATTTCCCGGATCTCCCATAACCGCCACATCGTCGGTATGGCCGCCGCTGAGCTGAGCCTTGTAGGAATACAGGATGGCGTTGCACCAGAGCATTCGTCCCTTGTCATGGTGGGCTTTCAGGTAATCATCCTGAACCAGCGGCGAGTCGTCTCTGGCAAAGACCAGCTCCGCACCGGCGAAATTGATGTTCATCTGCTCAAGCTGCTCGGTCAGGGTATCCTTCTCCTTATAGATGGGCATGAACAGCAGATCCGGGGCGAGCTCCTCCATGATCTCGGCATACTTCAGCTTGTCCGGGGCCTTGATGAGCACCTGCTCCTCAAGGCCGTGATGCCGGACTGCGCGGATCATCTCCGGCATGCAGCCCCAGCCGTGATCCAGATTGATCAGGCAGCGATTTTTAAAGGTCTCCAGGAATTCATCCAGCGTGGCAATTCCGTAAGGGGTCACATCATTGTCGATGTTCACGAACCGCAGCTGCCGGATCTCTTCCATGGTCATCTGCTCCAGATGGATGTCCTGATGCAGATGGTTCTTTTCCTGCTTTGGGTGGAAGATCAGAAGCTGACCGTCGCCGCTGACGGTGATGTCTGTCTCCAGGACGTCCGCACCCTGATGCAGTGCCGCTTCAAAGGCGGCAATCGTGTTACAGGGGATATTGCCTGCTGCCATACCACGGTGGGCGGCAATCAGGACTCCCCTGTCCTGTCTGGCTTGCGCCAGCGCGTTTCGTTTACTCATGCAGTCTACCTCCTCGGTCTGTCTGTTTCCCATATTGTAACATTGAACAATTTGAAAGGCAACTTTTTGTCAAATATTCATAACGATATTTGACGGTCATGGAAACAGGATAAACCCGGCATTTTTGGAAAATTCACTCATTTATCACATTTATCGCAATTCAATTTGGTGATTTTCATTATTTTGCCCATTTCTGCTCCAGGGCTTGATTTTATAATATAACAAAATACCCGAAATAGTTATTGCACTATGTTTTAACAATTTGATATAATGTGACTAAAGAAAACCGAAGTTCTTCCATTATTTTTAAAACCCGCTATAATCGCCTCAGGAGGCAGTATGAACAAGCTAGTTGATCGTTTTCCCATCAAACCGATTCCGGCCAATGACATTATCCCAATTCGGGCAGGTTATCAAAAATGCGACCCCGGTTACAGCTTTGGCCCCGTGGTGCGGGATAGCTTCACAATTCAATATGTTTGCAGCGGCCGCGGCACCGTGTTCAAGGGCAACGCGAAATTCAACATCACCGCGTCCCAGTGCTTCATCCTGCGTCCGGGAGAGACTTTCCGGCTTCAGGCTGACGTTCTGGATCCCTGGACCTATATCTGGATCGGTTTCCGCACCTCGCTGGACGTTCCTGAGCTGTATTTGCAGGACGTGATCGCGGGCAAGGATTTTGAAAATCTGTTCCTGAGTATCGCCAACTGCAATAAGGCGGCAAACCGCCCATTGGAGCCCCTGCTGCTGTCGTACATCTGGAAGCTGCTGTTCCTGTTTCAGCAGGTGCATACCCCGGCGGACAAGACCTATAAAAAGGCGGAGGAATATGTGGAGCGGGCGTGCCTTTTGATCCACAATCACTACGCCACCACCAATGTCCAGCAATTAGCCCAGTCGCTGCATTTGAACCGAAGCTATCTAAGCCGGATCTTTAAAGAAATCACAGGAATCTCCATTCAGTCCTACCTGACCAACACCCGCCTGCAGGCAGCCCGCAGCCTGATTCTGCAGGACTACACCGTATCCCAAGCCAGCACGATGGTAGGCTATTCCGACATCGCCAGTTTCTCCCGGGCATTCAAAAACTACTATAAGTTGTCGCCAAAGCAGTACCTGCATCTGACATGGGAAGATCAGTCCCTTTCCAGCAGCGCCCTGACAACCGACCTACCGGATACCGAGGAAAGCTGACCGCCCCGCCGCTTGTTTCACCCCCCTCCTCAAACTATCAAAATAACGGAGGACTATCCATGAAACAAGTCGGCTTTCTGTTCGACCTGGACGGTGTCATCGTGGACACCGCCAAATACCACTACTTAGCCTGGAAGGATCTGGCCGAAACGCTCTCCATCCCCTTCACCTTGAAGGACAATGAGCGTTTGAAGGGTGTCAGCCGGGCACGTTCCCTGGAGATCATTCTGGAGCTGGGTAACCGCACCATGTCCGAAGCCGAAAAGGCTGCCTACTGCACAAAAAAGAACGATGTTTACCTCAGTTACATTGACAACCTCCGAGCCGACGAAGTGCTGCCCGGCGCGGGAGAATTTCTAGCCGCCGCCAAAGCCGCGGGCATCCCCATCGCGCTGGGCTCTGCCAGCAAGAACGCGCCCCGGATTCTGGACAAGCTGGGGTTGACTGCGCTTTTCGATGCCATCATCGACGGTACCGTGGTCTCCCGCGCCAAGCCTGACCCCGAAGTCTTTCTGAAGGGTGCCGAAGCGGTAAAGCTGCCTGCTGAATGCTGCATCGTGTTCGAGGATTCCGTCGCTGGCATTGAAGCCGCCCACCGGGGCGGCATGAAAGCGGTGGGCGTGGGTCGAAAAGAGGATCTTCCCGAAGCCGATGCCTGGATCACCGGCTTTGACGGTCTGACCCCCGCAGACATTTTGGATATGCTGAAATAAAACACACGGAGCTGTCGCTTTCGCAACAGCTCCGTGAGCTTTTATCTTTCGATTGTTCAACGCACTGCGGAACACACCCGCGCAACCTTCTGGGATGCGTATCCCGCTGCCTCTATTGCAGCACAGATATTCTCCACTGTATAGTCGCCCTGTACCTTGTCCAGCACTCGTTTCATAACGCCGGTGCCGCCGAAATGGCACAGACCCGCGCACAGCAGCTGGGCATTTGCATTTGTGACTCCCAGTGCCGCGGCTTCCTTCTGATACTGCCGCAGCCGCTCATTCATCATCTCATCCTGCACCTTGATGCCGGCGCTTGAGCCAAGAATTTGACGGATGCATTCTGCCTTTTCGGAGTCAGCACTGATTCGATAACTGCTCCAGTCCTGCTCGTCCAGATCCTTTCCAATTCCAGCTGTATCCAACCGCTCGAACGTCACGCTGTATTTTTTCCGGATCCGCATCAGCAGTTCCTTCGCTTCCATGCCATACCACTGACCGCTGCCGATGGTGATGCCGCCGGCATAAGATGCGGCGATGCGGTCATAGTCGGACTCACCGCCCGTCTCGATCGCATAGATCGCCTTGCGCAGCACAGCCAGATCATCCGTTTGCTTCTTCGTAACGGTCGTTGTCTTTGGTGTTTCGGTCTTAGTCTCCACCACCCGAGATCCGGTGCCCTCGTAATCGGGGCAGCAGATATACACAATATATGTATTGGTGATGGGATAAGACTTCTGCGCTACCGTACCACCATTGGTGGAGATGGAAGCGGAGCTAGTATTGCCCTCGATGGTATAGACCACGCCATCGGAATAGCCGGTGACGATGCCCACATGGTTGGTGGGGTTCTTGTTCCGGCTGGATTTAAAGTAGATCAAATCACCGGGCTGCGGGGTATACTCCCCTGCCGCCACCTTGGCCCGGGAATAGGCCAGCCCCCGCTTTTTAAACCACTGGAGACCATCCGGCGTGTAGGCATGCTTGGGGATGATATCGGTGCTGATCCCAGCAACCTCAGCGCACCAGGAAGCAAACATGGCGCACCACATACTCTGAACGCCGTACCAGCGGCCATACTCTGTATAGTTGACACTGCCGTAGACCTCACCGGAGAGCTGGTTGCTGGAGCCGCCCTCCTGATAGCCCACCTGAGACAAGGCTACATTCACAATATCCGTTCTCGGATCACCGGTGAGCTTTACCTCGGTCAGAGCCTTGTAGTACTTGCCGGACATGTACGAAGCCGAGCCACTGTAGCTCAAAGCAGACACCGGCTGGGTCACGGCAGGAATCACCACTGACACAAGTAAAACCGCTGCCAGCGCCCACGATAAAATTCGGTTAAATCTCCGCTGCATTGGGGAATACCCTCCTAAATAAAAATAGGGAACCCGGTCAAAAATTACATTCTGTTACGATTATACACTTCATTCTCCAAATAATCAAGAAAAACTTGCATAAAAGCATACACTTTTCCGTATTGAGCCAAATATGATTCGTGCATACTGCCAATTATTCCCGAAAATGCTTCTCATCAAACTAAAGATGTAAATTTTGCGGGGGTTGCATAATTTTACCGCGGACAGCAAACACTACCTGCGGACACTGATTACAGGAGGTTTTTACCAATGTTCCGTAAGAAATTCGTATGTCTGCTGCTTTGCGCCTGCTTTGCTCTGAGTCTGGCCGGTGCTGTCACCGCCGCGGAGGTGGACTGTGATGATACCTACTGCTTCCAGTCCGCGGACTTCTCTCCAGAGGAGGAGCTGGCAGGCATCTGCATCACCGGTCTGCCGGACAGCAGCACCGGTACCATCATGCTGGGCAGCCGGGTGCTGCGCCCAGGCGATATCCTCACCGCCGAGCAGCTTGCCCAAATGACCTTTGTTCCCCTGCTGACGGAAACAGATCAGGATGCGGTGGTTACCTATCTGCCCATCTATGATGACCGGGTAGAGAAGGCCGCTGCCATGACCATCTCCGTCCGCGGCAAGGAGGACAAGGCACCCATCGCTGTAGATTCCGCTCTGGAGACCTACAAGAACCTGCCCAACGAAGGGAAGCTGGAAGTCTCCGATCCGGAGGGACAGGCACTGACCTACACGGTCACCCGGCAGCCAAAACGAGGCACGGTTGCTGTTCGTGAGGACGGCAGCTTCCTCTACACGCCTAAGAAGAACAAGGTCGGCACCGACTCCTTCACCTACACCGCCACAGATCCTGCCGGTCACGTTTCCCGGGAAGCCACGGTGACCATTGAGATTCTGAAGCCTTCCGATGCCACCATGTACACCGACACCGTTGGCACAAACTGCCGCTTTGAAGCGGAGTGGATGCGCAACACCGGACTGTTCGTGGGCGAGCAGGTAGGCGGCGCGTCCTGCTTCCAGCCGGAAAAGACCGTCAGCCGGGGGGAATTTATGACCATGCTCATCAAAACGCTGGATATCAGTGTAGATGAGGATGCCACCTACACCGGATTCACCGACGAGGTGCCCAACTGGCTGAAGCCCTATCTTGCCGCGGCTCTGCGCTCCGGCATTACCGCGGGCTGGCCAAACGGCGAGGTATTCGGTGCAAATGAGCCCATCACCGGCACGGAAGCCGCTCTGCTGATGCAGAACGCGCTGGATCTGACCGTTACCACTGCAGCCGGTAAGGACGAAGAAAGCGGCATCCCCACCTGGGCCGTTACCGCCATGAACGCAATGGCCGACAACGGCATCGCCTTGAGCACCGGTCAGCTGACCCGCGGCGAGGTTGCCCAGCTTCTCTATCAGGTCAGTCAGATTGCCCCCAATGCCCCCGGCATGGGTATTTATTGATCACAACGCCGCTGTATCCCAGCGGCGTACATAGTTGGAACGACAAATTGTTGTTTGCGGGCATGGCCCGCCACAAATGCGTTACGAACGCTGGATGAAACTTTACCACCGTTGGGGGTCACTCGGTAACCAAGCGCTCAGATTTCGCAGATAAAACGATACCGAGCGGTACCCAATGGCGTAACGATACCTGACCAGCCGAACACGA
>CANBCW010000027.1 GCA_947367115.1 uncultured Clostridia bacterium
TGCGAGATCTGAGCACTTCGTTACCGAGTGACCCCCAACGGTGGTAAAGTTTCATCCAGCGTTCGTAACGCATTTGCGGCGGGCCATGCCCGCAAACAACAATTTATCATTCTGGCTTGGAAGATCACCCTACTTGCAAGTTCCTTCAAATCCGTGTATAATAGCCCTATGAATGGAGGAAATTTGGATGACACCGAATGATTATAAGAAAAAACGTCCCCTGAGCATCTTTCTTGGCTATTTCAAACGGCATTGGAAGCTGTTCGCGGTGGATATCACCTGCGCGGTGCTGATCGCGGCCATCGATCTGGCTTTCCCGCTGGTCACCCGAAGCGCCCTGTATGACATGCTGCCGGGGAAAATGTACCAGCTCTTTTTCACCATCATGGCGGCGGCGCTGGGGTGCTATTTGCTGCGCGCGTTCTTGAATTATATCGTGGCCTATCTGGGCCATACCTTCGGTATCCGTGTGGAGGCGGATATCCGGGCGGATCTGTTCCGGCACATGCAGTCCATGAGCTTTGACTTTTATGACCGTAACCGTACCGGCCAGCTCATGAGCCGGTTGACTACGGATCTGTTTGACCTGACGGAGCTGGCGCACCATGGCCCGGAGGATCTGCTGACCTCGGTGCTGACCATCGTAGGCGCGCTGACGGTCATGGTATCCATCCGCTGGGAACTGGCGCTGGTCGTCGCGGCCATGATTCCGGTATTTCTTGTGGTGGTCATGACCATGCGGCGATCCATGTCCCGCGCGTCCCGAGCCGCCAAGGAAAAGACAGGGCACATCAATCAGGAGATCGAGAGCAGCCTTTCCGGCATCCGAACCGCCAAGGCATTTGCCAATGAGGATGTGGAAAATGCCCGGTTCACTGCCGCCAATGAAGTGTATAAGACCTCTAAAAGAGAGTTTCACAAGGCCATGGGTCGCTTCCATAGCTGCACGGAGTTCTTCCTGTGTAGCCTGAATGTGGTGATCATTGGCATCGGCGGCTGGTTCGTCATGGAAGGGGAAATGGATTACCGAGATCTGCTGACCTTTACCCTGTACATCGCATCCTTTGTCAGCCCTATGCGCAAGCTGTCCGGTTTTTCCGAGATGTTCGCCAATGGATTTGCCGGGCTGAACCGCTTTGTGGGCATTATGCGAACCGAACCGACCCTGCAGGATCAGGAAAACGCCCCTGACCTGCGGGATGTGAAGGGCGAGATCGAAGTGGAAAATGTGTCCTTTTCCTATACACCGGATGTGGGTGTGCTTTCAAATGTGAGCCTTCATGTCCGGCCCGGTGAGACGGTGGCTATCGTTGGGCCTTCCGGCGGCGGCAAAACAACGTTATGTCAACTTATTCCCCGGTTCTATGATGTGTCCGGCGGCAGCATTCGCATTGATGGGCAGGACATCCGGGATGTGACGCAGAAGAGCATCCATGAAAGCATTGGAATCGTCCAGCAGGATGTGTTCCTGTTCGCGGATACGGTGTTTGAGAATATCCGCTATGGCAAGCCCGACGCGACTATGGAGGAGGTCATCGAGGCGGCGAAAAAGGCGGAGATTTACGAGGATATTCTGGCTATGCCCCATGGCTTTGATACCTACGTCGGCGAGCGGGGCACGCTTCTGTCCGGCGGCCAGAAGCAGCGGATCGCCATTGCCCGGATATTCCTGAAAAACCCGCCCATCCTGATCTTGGATGAAGCAACCTCCGCGCTGGATTCTGTGACGGAAGCGAAGATCCAGCGGGCCTTTGATGCTCTGGCTGTGGGCAGAACGACGCTGATCATCGCCCACCGGTTGAGCACCATTCGTGCCGCCAGCCGAATCATTTCCATTGCTGACGGCGTGATCACCGAAAGCGGCACCCATGAGGAATTGCTGCAAACCGGCGGCATCTACGCAAACCTGTATCAAACTCAAAACGCGAACAATTGGAGATAAATTGGTAAGATAAATTGGTGTTTAGCGGTGCAATAAAACCCATCGTCACTGTAGTGGAGGGTCTTGACCCTCCCCTACAGTTTGCGTTGTTCAAAATCTGCAAACAACAATTTGCCGCATCTGGGTTTCTGTTCATTAAAATGAACGCCGTCTCAACCGAGACGGCGTTTTTGCGCGCTATGAAGGGATTCCGAAGACTCGGCAGACCTCCTGCAGTCCTTCAAAGATCTCCTCCCGTGAGAAATTGGCTTCCCGCAGCGTTTCGTCGGACAGACGGTTCAAATCGCTGTAAAAGCGGGTGGCGGCATCCAGAACACCGCTGTCCGGGGTTTCCATGGCCTCAAACAGCAGATCCTCCGCCTGGCAGATCTGCCCCTGCCTCACCAGCGTTTGGAGCAGCAGATACAGCTCATTATCACCGGAATGGGTCAGTTGATCTTCTTCAACGGTGACGGTGGAAGGGGTTTTGCCGGTCAGAATGTATCCAAGCATGGCGCTGATGGCCTCGATTTGCCGCATGAGCCAATCCTGATGATAGGACATAAGAAAACCTCCTATATTTTTGTGTCATTATAGCGCAGCTGCCGGGACAAACAATGCCTGCCCAGCGGCAGGCATTGCGGTTTTACATTTTGTCCGGTGCCTCAAAGCCCAGCAGGGCGATACAGACTTCCAGAATCTCCTTGGTCAGACCCATCAGAGCAATGTAGCCTGCCTTCAATTCCTCATTCTCTTCCTTGAGGATGGGGGTTTCGTGGTAGAACTTATTTGCTGCACCGGCCAGCTCATAGATGTAGGCGCAGACAAGGTTGGGAGCAGAGCTGTTCAGGGCAGACTCCATAGCGGGGCCAAATTTGGTGATGGAGAGCATCAGATCTTTGGCGAATGCGTTGGCGGGCTCCTGAATGGGCAGATGCTTCCAGTCACCATACCGGGCCAGAATGGACTTGATCCGCACGATGGTGTAGAGGATATAGGGGCCGGTGTTGCCCTCAAAGGCGGCGAAACGCTCCATATCAAAGTTGTAGTCTTTCGTGGGCTGATTGGAAAGGTCGCCGTATTTCAGGGCGGCCATGGCAATCTTCCGGGTGGTGTCCTCCACCTCGCTGCCGGACACAATCTGGTTCTCCACAACCTTGGCACGGACGAAATCAGTCATATCGGAAATGAGGGTCTCCAGACGCAGAACGCCGCCGTCGCGGGTCTTGAAGGGCTTGCCATCCTTGCCGTTCATGGTGCCGAAGCCCACGTGCTCCAGCTCTGTTTCGGCTTTGACGATGCCGGACTTGCGGGCGGCACGGAAAACCTGCTCAAAATGCAGGTTTTGACGCTTGTCCGTAACGTAAAGCATTTTGTCGGGGCTCCAGTCCTGCATCCGCTGAACCATGGTGGCAAGGTCTGTGGTGGCGTAGATGGCGGAGCCGTCAGACTTCACCAGAATCATGGGCGGAACTTCCTTTTTGTCGCCTTCCTCGGCCACAGGGACGACCCACGCACCCTCGGACTGCACGGCGATGCCCCGCTGCTTCAGATCATTGACCATAGCGGGGATATAGGGATCGGCATCGCTTTCACCCAGCCACTTTTCAAAGTAGACATTCAGATTGTCGTAATTCTTCTTAAGATCGGCAACGGACACCTTCATAATGTGCTGCCAGATGGCGCGATAGCCCCGGCGGCCCTGCTGCAGCTCCAGGGTAGCCTGGTGGGCTTTGTGGGAGAACGCAGGGTCGGATTTTTTGCCGGAGGCGGTGGGATAGATCTCTTCCAGCTCGGCAATGGTGAAGGGCGGCTCGGCGGGGTATTCGCCGGTGAAATCGGAATCAAAGTAGGGCAGCTCCGGCTGGCGCTCCTGCAGCTCCGCGATGATCAGACCGATCTGCAAGCCCCAGTCGCCCAGATGGACATCGCCGATGGTATTGTAGCCCATGAATTTATGCATCCGCTTCAGAGCCTCGCCGATGATGGCGGGACGCAGATGGCCGATGTGCAGGGGCTTGGCCACATTGGCACCGCCGTAGTCCACTACGATGGTCTTGCCTGCACCTGGCTTTTCGATGCCGAAATCCGGTTCGGTGCGCATCTGCTCCAGATAATTCTGCAAAAACGCTCCGGAAAGCTTCAGGTTGATGAAACCGGGCATGACCGCCTCCACCATATCGTAATCCTTGGCATCCAGCTTGGAAACCACCGCGTTTGCGATCTGGATAGGGGCGCACTTATACTGCTTGGCGGCGGACAGAGCGCCGTTGCACTGATATTCGCACAGGTCAGGCCGGTTGGAGACCGTTACCCGGCCGAAGGATGCGTCGTAGCCGGCATCAACAAATGCCTGCTGCATCTTTTCGGTGATGATATCCAAAATCTTTTTCATAATTAAAACTCCTGAAAACATATGTCATCCTGAGCGGAACGAAGCGGAGTCGAAGGATCTTGGCACTGCGAATTACGCCCAATCTTCCGATAGATCGCTCCAGCTTGGATTTGCTTTGGTGATTAACCAACTCTTTTTTTGCTCTTGTCCAGCCTTTGAGCTGTTTTTCTCTTTCAATTGCGCTGCGCACATCATTGGTCTGCTCAAAATATACCAATTTGTGAACGTTATACCTTTTGGTAAACCCATCTGCCAGTCCGTTGCGATGCTTGTAAAGGCGGCCAGGGAGATCGCCCGTTACGCCGATATACATAACAGAATCACACCAATTCGATAGGATGTACACATAGTACATAGCATTTCTCCAAGATTTTTGTGCGCAGATCCTTCGACTCCCCTTCGGCTTCGCTCAGGGTCGCTCAGGATGACAAAGCTTACTGCTGCTTATTCTCCGCCATCCAGGCAAGGTAATCATCGTAAGTGCCGTACTTATCGATGATGGTGCCGTCGGGCTGGAAGGCAATCACACGGTTACAGGTGGAGGTCAGCATTTCGTGGTCGTGGGAAGCCAGCAGAACCACACCATTGAAGGCCTCCAAACCCTTGTTGACAGCCTGAATGGACTCCATGTCCAGATGGTTGGTGGGCTGATCCAGCAGCACCACATTGGCCCCGCTGAGCATCATTTTACTGAGCATGCAGCGCACCTTTTCACCACCGGAGAGGACGTCAACGCTCTTGAATACATCATCGTTGCCGAAGAGCATCCGACCCAGGAAGCCGCGCAGGTAAACATCGTCCTTCTTGGCACTGTACTGGCGCAGCCAGTCCACCAGCTCCATCTTGTTGCCTTCGAAATATTCGCTGTTGTCTTTTGGAAGGTAGCTGCGGACTGTGGAGATGCCCCACTTGATGCTGCCTTCGTCCGGCTCCAGCTCGCCCATGAGAATCTGGAACAGAGCGGTCTGAGCCTTTTCGTTTTCACCGACGAAAGCGATCTTGTCGGTGCGGTTGACGCTGAAATAGACCTTGTCCAGCAGCTTTTCGCCGTCGACGGTGACGGAAACATCCTTGACGGTCAGGATATCCTTACCCAGCTCCCGCTCCGGCATAAAGCCAACGAAGGGATAGCGGCGGGTGGAGCAGGGCATTTCCTCAACAGTCAGCTTATCCAGCAGCTTACGGCGGGCGGTAGCCTGCTTAGCCTTGGATTTATTGGCAGAGAAACGCTGGATAAACAGCTGCAGTTCCTCAATCTTCTCCTGGTTCTTCTTGTTCTTATTGCGGATCATAGCCTGAACCATCTGGGAAGATTCGTACCAGAAGTCGTAGTTACCTACATACATCTTGATCTTGCCGTAGTCGATGTCAACGGTGTGGGTGCAGACGGTGTTCAGGAAGTGGCGGTCGTGAGAAACGGCAATGACCATTCCGGGGAAGTCTAAGAGGAAGTCCTCCAGCCAGTTGATCGCTTCAATATCCAGGTTGTTAGTGGGCTCGTCCAGCATGATGATGTCGGGATTGCCAAACAAGGCCTGAGCCAACAGAACCTTGACTTTCAGACGAGGGTCGGTGGAGCTCATCATATCGTAATGCATATCGGTGCCGATGCCCAGACCCTGCAGCAGACGAGAGGCATCGGATTCGGCTTCCCAGCCGCCCAATTCGGCAAATTCAGCCTCCAGGTCGGCGGCACGCAGACCGTCCTCGTCTGAGAAATCCTCCTTCTCGTAGATGGCATCCTTCTCCTTCATTACATCGTACAGGTGGGCGTTGCCCATGATGACGGTATCCATGACGGTGTAATCATCGTAGGCGTTCTGGTTCTGCTTCAAAACGGAGACCCGCTTATCAGGGTCAATGACGATGGAACCGGTGGTGGAGTCCAGTTCGCCGGTTAAAAGACGCAGGAAGGTGGACTTACCGGCACCGTTGGCACCGATGATGCCGTAGCAGTTGCCGGGGAGAAACTGCAGGTCAACGTGCTGGAACAGCCACTGACCGCCGAATTGCATACCTAAATTACTAACTGTGATCATTTCTTACTCCTTAATTTCCCAATAATCGTTTGCGCACATCTAATGGCACATACCTATACATTCTAATAATACCACATATTTTGGAATAATCAATGGGGAAGGAAAGATAAATTGTTGTTTGCGGGCATGGCCCGCCGCAAATGCGTTACGAACGCTGGATGAAACTTTACCACCGTTGGGGGTCACCCGGTAACGAAGCGCTCAGATCTCGCAGATAAATCGATACCGAGCGGTACCCAATGGCGTAACGATACCTGACCAGCTGAACACGAATCGTCCGCCGGCACTGCCGGCAAACACCAATTTATCTCTCCAAAGGAAACACCGCCCTGGGGGCAGGGCGGTGAACGGTCATTTCAGAAATTTATGGATCAGCCAGTCGTTGAGCTTATTGTAGGGCTGGTAGCGCATGGGCAGATCCAGCCATGTTTTTTTATCTACGATGCTTTTGTAATGTGTGAAGGTGTCGAAGCCGGTTTTTCCGTGGTATGCGCCCATGCCGCTTTCGCCAACGCCGCCAAAGCCCATATTGCTGGTAGCCAGATGGATCACGCAATCGTTGACACAGCCACCGCCGAAGGCGCATTCTTCGGTTACGGCGCGGACGACTTGCTTGTCCTGAGCAAATATGTATAGAGCCAGCGGCTTTTCATGATCGTTGACCGTGCGGATGACTTTGCAGATGCTGTCAAAAGTCAAAATGGGCAGTACCGGGCCGAAGATCTCTTCACTCATGACCGGATCCTCCCATGTGATGTTGTCCATAATGGTGGGTTCAATCTTCAGACTGCCCGCCTCCGAGCGTCCGCCGATGACGGTTTTTGCGGGGTCGATCAGTCCGCGGATCCGGTCAAAATGCTTTTGGCTGATGATCTTGCCGTAGGCGGTGTTGTGCAGACAGTCGCAGCCGTATTGCCGCTTAATTTCTGCTTTCAAATGCGTTAAAAGCTCGTCTTTTACATCGGCATGGCAGAGAATATAATCCGGGGCCACACAGGTTTGGCCGCAGTTCAGAAACTTGCCAAATACGATTCGCCGAGCCGCCAGCTTCAGATTGGCGCTCCTGTCCACAATGCAGGGACTCTTGCCGCCCAGCTCCAAAGTCGTGGGGGTCAGGTGAACAGCGGCCTTTTGAAGCACCAGTTTGCCGACATTCTTGCCGCCGGTGAAGAAGATATAGTCGAATTTCTGCTCCAGCAGGCTCTCGTTTTCCTCACGGCCGCCAGTGACCACTGTAACAAATTCGCTGGGGAAAATGGATTCGATCAGGTCTTTCAAAAGCTGGCTGGTAGCGGGGGAGTAGGCGCTGGGTTTGATAACCGCTGTGTTGCCTGCGGCAATGGCATCGGCCAAAGGATCCAGTGTGAGCAGCAACGGATAGTTCCAGGGACTCATGATCAGGGTCACGCCGTAGGGCATGGGCTTTTTGTAGCTGCGGGAGGCAAACTGAGCCAAAGGGGTCAGAACAGTTTTTTCTTTCGCATAAGAGCGGATGTGCCGCAGCAGATAGCTGATCTCACTGATGACCAGACCTGTTTCACACATGTAGCTTTCTTCGGCAGATTTACCCAGATCACTGTAAATCGCCTTGGCGATTTCTTCCTCGTGATCGATCAGTGCCTTGCGCAGTTTTTTTAATGCGGCAACACGGTTTGCTACCGGCAGGGTTGCGCCTGAGTTGAAATAACGCCGCTGCCGCGCAACGATGGCAGTGATTTCTTCTCTATTCATTTGGTGACCTCCATCACATCATGGTAAAACCGCTCCAGCTCTCTTGCGTCCATCAGCACAGGCACCGGATACAGAGGGTTGGCCTCTTTATGGGCAAACTGTGCAAGCCGGGGGATGTCCGCTTCCCGAATCCCCTGAAGCTTGGTGGGGATCCCCATATTGGCGTTCATCTGCCGGATCTTTGCAATCAGAGCGGCAGCCGCCTCATCGGCGGGGGTGTCTGCGTCAGCAAGATGCATGGCGATGGCAATTTTCTTAGCTTTCTTATGGATGGAGGAGCCGTAGCTTTCCAGTACATAGGGCAGAAGAACCGCATTGGCGAGGCCGTGGGGAATGTGATACTGTCCTCCTAAAGAATGGGCAACAGCGTGGCAGTAGCCTACATAGGACATGGAGAAGGCACGGCCTGCATGGAAGGCTGCGGTAAGCATATTGCCGCGGGCGGTCATGTCATTGCCGTCAGCATAGGCTTTTTCCAGATTGTCGGCGATCAATTCAGCTGCCAGCAGGGCATCGGCTCGGGTGGATTTTACAGTGGAGCGGCCAATGTAGGCCTCAATGGCATGGGTCAAGGCATCCATGCCGGTTGTGGCGGTCATGTGCTTTGGCAGGTTTCGGGTCATCTCCGAATCCAGCACAGCCACGCGGGGAATCAGGGGAAAATCACTGATGGGGAACTTGTGAAAATTCTTATCGTCGGTGATGACTGTGGCAAGCGTGGTTTCACTGCCTGTTCCCGCGGTGGTGGGCACAGCAATGAGGAAAGGAATCTTTTTCACGATCTGTAAAATGCCACGCATTTTGCTGATGGGTTTGTTGGGGCGGGCGATCCGGGCACCCACGGCCTTGGCGCAGTCAATCGCAGAGCCACCACCGAAACCGATCAGTCCCTGGCAGTTTTCTTTTATGTACCGCTCCCGCGCGGATTCCACATTCCACACAGTCGGGTTGGGAACAGTTTCATCATAGACAGTATAAAAGATGCCGTTTTCCGACAGCGCTTTCTTCATGGGTTCCAGCATACCGGATAGGTGCAGAAAGCCATCGGTGACAATGAGTACCCGGCTGATATCCTTCTCGTTCAGGATAGCGGGGATTTGGTTCACGCTGTCCAGCACCTGAGGGGTGCGGTAAGGGAGGAGCGGAATGGCGAGCTTGAAGACAGTCTGAAAGCTGCGGCAGGCAAGTTTTGTAATGGGCTTCATAGAATATACTCCAAAATAGAAAATGTTGTTGATTAGTCAACAAACAAGAGGTATTATAACCGCAGAACGTTGATATGTCAACGGCCTGCGGCTCTTTTTGATCTTTATCCGAGGGCAGGGCGGGGGCAGAAGTGTTTGCTCATTCGCAGAAGATCGCCTTGGAATACCATTTTCAGTCCGTTCATTTTCTGGAAATCCTTAGGGAAGTACAGGTTGCTGCGCTTTTTCAGCCGTGCGGCATTGCACTGCTGAAGCAGCTCTGCTACAAAATGGGAGCAGAAGTAATGCCCTTTCCGGCGCGTGGGAATGCGGATCAGGCTCAGCAGCATGCCCATCGTATTGTAGTGCAGATTTGCCCGGTTGCTGACAAACTTCCCCAGCATTTGCTTGGCTTTCTGGTAAACCGCGGGGGAAACTTCCAGCTCATAAAGGGCACAGGGAAATGGCTGGCGGCCCGGCTTGTTATAGCGGGAGATATCCTCTACAATAAATCCCTTGACAACGAAGCTGTAAAAGGTGTTCAGATCCTCGTCCAATCCAATGGAAGCGTGGGTATAGGGAAAACGAGTCCACCAACGAAGGGCATCGGAATCCAGTCCCGGAAACCGGGTCAGCAGAATGAAGAGCTTCCGCTTCCCGCCTTGTTTTGCAGGTGAAGATGTGGTTTGCATAGCACACGCTCCTTTAAAGGTTTTTAAAAACCGATATAGCGATTTTAGGAAACTTAGCACGGATAGTATATCAGTATTATTCCGTTTCGTCAAGCCCTTTATTGCCGAAATATCACAGCGTGCGGAATTTTAATAAAACTTAAATACTACCCCCGGGCAAAAAACTTTACAAAATGGAGAAAATGGTATATGATAACATTCGGTAATATGCTCCGAATAAAGAGAGGGGAATAGAGGCGTTATGAGCTGGCTGATCGAACTGATTACCAACCCATTTTTGATCACGGGAATATCCTCGTGGTTTTTTGCGCAGGTTTTGAAAACGATCATTTATCTGGTCATCAATAAGAAGCTGGATATGACACGGATGTTTGGCGATGGCGGAATGCCCAGCGGTCATTCTGCAACAGTCACCTCGATCGCGTTTCTCATTGGTCTGGTTCACGGCCCGGGCTCAGTGGAATTTGCGGTCAGCTTCATTCTTGCCATTATTGTTTGCCACGATGCGACCGGTGTGCGCAGGGAGACGGAAAAGCAGGCTTACCTCATCAATGAGCTGGTAAAGGCTTTTGAAGAGCTGGCGGAGGAAAAGCTGCCCGAGGTCAAACTGAAGAAATTTGTGGGCCACACACCCATTCAGGTGTTAGCTGGCATCACACTCGGCATTGTCAACGCGATTGTAATGTATTTTGTGTTGTTCTGATTCAGGCAATCAGTCGCTTCGGAACGGATCGGGGATAGATATGAAAGAAAAACTGAAAAAGATCCTGCAATTTGTCGCAAATCCGAGGCTTCTGCTGTGTTTCGGCCTGGGGTGGCTCATCACGAACGGCTGGTCTTATATCATGCTGGCGGTTGGAACATGGCTGGGCAACGGCTGGATGATTGCGGTATCCAGTGCGTATCTGGCGTTCCTGTGGCTGCCGATTTCACCTGAAAAGATCGTTACCGTGGCAATCGCCATGTTCCTGCTGCGCGTGTTGTTCCCGAATGACCAGAAGACGCTGGGTGTTTTAAAACATATGTACGCCAAGCTCAAGGAGGCTGTGCGCGTCAAGAAGGAACAGAAGCAGCAACAGCGTCAGGAAAAGAACCCTGACGCGAACAATTCTACAGAAGAGAAGTGAATAGCAAACCATGAAAATTCTGATCACCACCGATCTTTACACCACGGAAACCAACGGTGTGGTCACCTCCGTCAAGAACCTCAGTGATGAGCTGATGGCGCGGGGGCATGATGTGCGCATCCTGACAGTGGCGGATGGTCTGCACAGTTGTCAGATCGGTAATGTGTTTTATATTCGTTCGGTGCCCATCGGGGCGATTTACCCTGATGTGCGTATGCCCACCTCCTACCACCATCGGCTGATCAAGGAGCTGATCAAGTGGGAACCTCAGGTAATTCACAGCCAGTGTGAGTTTTTCAGCTTTCAGTTTGCGCGGTATATTTCCAAAAAGACCGGTGCGCCCATTGTCCATACCTACCACACACTCTATGAGCAGTACGCTACTTATGTGATCCCCATTAAGGGGGTTGGCGAAAAAGCGGTGGGCAAGCTTTCCAAGGTGCGTCTGAAGAATGTGCAGCGTGTTATTGCGCCTACCCGGAAGGTGGAGGACACCCTCCGTTCTTATGGCATTGCCGCACCCATCTCTGTGGTTCCAAGCGGCATTCGCCTGGAACAGCATAATAAGCGAATGACGGCTGACGAGCGTTCTGCCCGGCGGAAAAAGCTGGGAATTGCTGAAACGGATACTGTCCTTTTAAACATCGGCCGGCTGGGCAACGAAAAGAATCTGGACGAGCTGGTGCGTTATTTTGCGACGGTGCTTACATACCGCCAGGGGCTCAAGTTTCTGATCGTGGGGGATGGACCCGCCAGGGAAAGCCTCGAAAAGCTGGTCGACGCTCTGGGTATCCGGGGAAATGTGATTTTTACGGGGATGGTGCCGCCTACGCAGGTGCAGGACTATTACCAGCTGGGCGATATTTTTGTCAGTGCTTCTACCAGTGAGACGCAGGGCTTGACCTATATTGAAGCTGCGGCCAATGGGCTGCCGCTGCTCTGCCGTCAGGATCCCTGCCTGCAGGACGTGATGGTTCTGGGAGAGAATGGCTATGATTATATGGACGCGGATGGTTTCCGTCAGGGACTGGATGCCATGCTGGATGATCCCCAGTGGCGGCAATCCGCCGGAAAGCGGAGCCGTCAAATTGCTGCGTCCTTTGGCAAGGATGCCTTCGGCACCGCGGTAGAAGGGGTCTATGAGTCTGTCATCGAGCATGCAGGCTGCTGCTGAGAAAGGAACGCGCTTATGAACAGAATCGTTACGATGGTGCTGCGCAATCTGCACATTATTCCCGGTGCGTGGATAAAACTATGCCGTTACGCAAAACATACGGATGAATACCCCGAAGAGGAGAAGTACAGACATATTCAGTACATCCTCAAACGGGCTGTCCAGTCCGGCAATATTGAACTGATGGTTACAGGTACGGAGAATATTCCCACAGAGGAAAGCTTTCTGCTGTACGCCAATCATCAGGGAATGTTTGATGTGCTGGCTGTTGCCGCCACCTGCGACCGCCCTCTGGGTGCGATACTGAAGAAGGAATTGAAAGACATTCCATTTCTGAAGCAGGTTATTGCCTGCACCAAGTCCTTTGCGATGGATCGGGAAGATGTGCGCCAATCCCTGACTGTGATCCAGTCGGTGATCAAGGAAGTGAACAGCGGACGCAATTACCTGATCTTCCCGGAGGGGACGCGGAGTAAGAGCTCCAATGATATGCTGGAGTTTCACAATGGCAGTTTCCGCTGCGCAACCAAGTCCAAATGCGCGGTGGTTCCTGTGGCACTGGTGGATTGTTATAAAGTGCTGGATCAGAAGGGCAGCAAGCCTGTGACGGTGCAGATCCACTATTTGAAGCCAATCCAGTACGAGGAATATAAGGATCTGAATACGAAGGAATTGGCTGCGTTGGTGCGCGGCAGGATCGAGGAAAAGATCAAAGAATGTGTTTGATAGCGGGAGGCCCGGATGGTTAGAATTATCACCGATTCTGCTGCGGATCTTGAACCGTGGGAGTATGAAAGCAATCATGTTGCGTGCATTCCTTTGACAGTATGCATCGGCGAAAAAGAATATCAGGAGGATGTGGATCTGGATAAAGAGCAGTTTTATGCGCTTCTGGCAACCGGTGAATTTCCGAAAACGGCTCAGGCCTCGCCTCAAATCCTGATGGATCTGTTTCAGGATGCAAAGGCGGCTGGGGATGAAGCGGTGTATATCACCATTTCCTCAGAACTCAGCGGTACCTATCAGAGCGCCGTTGCCACACTGCGGCTTTCGGAGTGTGAAAACTGCTATGTGCTGGACGGTCTGAACGCCACGGGCGGTCAGCGGATGCTGGTAGAATGTGCCGTGAAGCTGCGGGACGAAGGAATGTGTGCCGCAGAAATCGTGGAGAAGGTCAGCGCGCTGCGCAGCCGCATTGTGCTGTTTGCCTGCATGGATACTCTGGAATATCTTTATCATGGCGGGCGCATCAGCCATACTGTCTATAAGCTGGGCAGTCTGGCTCAGGTCAAGCCCATCATCCGTGTGCTGGAGGGCCGGGTGGAGGTGCCTGCCAAAGCCATGGGCATGCGCAAGGGTATGGATTTCCTGTGCAAACGGCTGGAACAAATGGTGCCGGATGAACGCTTCCCTTTGTATGTCATGTACACCGGTGACCGTACCAACGGCCAGACACTTCGCAGCCGGCTGGCAGAGCTGGGATATGATGTACCCGACGACCGGATCATCAATGTGGGCGCGGCCATCGGAAGCCATATTGGCCCCGGTGCCTGCGGGCTTGTGTATGTAGAAACGGAATAAAAAGCGATCCCGGATCCGCTCAGTTCAGAGTGGATCCGGGATTTTTTTAATATGCGGCGAAAACAAAACGGTAAATCAGGCGATTGTACCAGGGCTTTGCACGCAGAGCTTGGATACCATGCCGAAGGAAGGAATCAAAGCAACCTAACTCATCTTTTGTCAGCGTATACTGGCTGAATTTGGCCTTTTCAGCGAGTTGAAGCAGTTCGTCCGGTACAGGCAGTTTGCACAGGCGGGCGATTCGCTGTGCTTCACGGTAGCGTGTCAGTGCTTGGATGTTCGGTTTGCCCTGACGCATCCGTTTCTGCTTGAGGTGCCGCCGCAGGAGCCACTGTCCAACGATCAATGCGCCGATGACCGCTGCACAGACCAATACCGCAAGCAGATTCAGGAACCACTGCGGCAGCGTGATCATGGCATCACCGCCGGTGCCGTTACCGGGCAGGTTGATCATGTGCGAAGGGGAGCTTGTGCTGGGGATCTGACCAGAGGGATCGGAGTTGCCCGATGGCGTTGGGGCAGTCGGTTCGGCTGTGGGCAGTGTGTCCTCTGTGGCAATCGGCACGGTAGGGGCAGTGGAACTCTCGACGGATGAGGTGGTTTCCTCGGGAGCTTCACCTCTGCTGGGGGTCGGGTCGAGAATAACCCAGCCCACATAGTCCAGATAGTATTCCACCCATGCGTGAGCCATCTTTTCCCGGACGATGGTGGTTTGACCGCTTTGGGTCTCCACCGTATAACCCTCTACATACCGGGCGGGAATTCCGGCAGCACGCAGCAGCACAGCAGCGGCGCTGGCGAAGTGGACACAGTAGCCTTTGTCGCTCTCTTGCAGGAACCACATGGCAAAATCCGATTCCGAGGATGGCATTCTGCCGGGGTTCAGATCGTAAGAGGCGGAGCGACTGACATAGTCTTCAATCTGAGCGACCTTTGACAGCAGACTGTCAATGCCTATGTTCATTTCTGCGTTCGATTCGCTTGAAGGAAGAAATGCGTCAAGGATTGCTTCCGCCTGCTGCCGGGTTTCATCAGGCAGTTCCAGATACCGGCTGTCGACTGACGGTTGGTGCGGCAAATGGATTAAGCCGGCTTCGCAGTGCAGATACAGTGTCTTCCAATCAGCGTGCAGGGTGCTGAATGTGTATGAATATGTGGTTTCATAGTCCGGGTTGGGCAGCATACCGCCGGTCAAGGTGTGACTCTCGGTCGGGTAGCAGGGGAGATAATACTGCCCGCGGCGGCCGAGCACCCGAATTGATGCCGTATCTTCAAACCAGTACCATGGGGAAGATATTCCGAAGCCTTCCTCCACACGGTCATCGCTTGCTTTCCAGCCGAGGCCGGTATATACATCGTAGTCCCGGCCACGCAGATACAAGGTGTCGGAACGCGACGTGGTGACCTCCATGACCGGCGTGTTTCGCTCCTGCCGGTATCCCGCATGGGCCAGATTGACAGTATCGCTGGCATTGCCGCCAATGGAGATCACCAGCTCGCCGTCGGAGGTCTGCTCCACGATCGGAATCCGCTGGGCAAACCAATCCAGGACGTCTTGAAGGGAATTCATTTGATTCGGAGCGGAATAATCGCCTTGGGGGATCACAGAGACAAGAAGCAGCAGCGCGGCGGTTACCGGCAGAAATAGGATGCCTGTGAGCTTGCTGCCCTGTGCCTCGTCCTGCCGCCGCACGGATTGGGTCATCATCAACAGCACCAATCCCAGCAAAAGCAGGAAAATCGGCAGGATATCCGGTACGGTATCCGTTACGATCAAACAGCTTGACAGTGGAAGCAGCGCGGCGGCCACCGCCAGAAAAGAACGCTTCCGGTGCAAAACTGTCCAGGCTGCCGCCACCATCACCAGACCGGCGATCAGCATGGCGGCGGTAAGCTGGCTGTCCGCGACCTGACCATTGATCCAGTCCGGAATGGGAGTGCCGTAGCCGCGATGGTAATAATCCATGGCGCTGTAACACATCGCGCGCAGCTGTTTCCAAAACGAAGAACTTAACGCCAGGGTCAGGCTGTATACAGCCGCGATACCGCCCATCACCAGACTGCCCCGCCGCAGGCTAAAGCATACAACGGCAACCAGCGCGCCAAGGGCGCAGCCGGCGGCAAGCCTCGGTAACTCCACAGGCAGATGAAGGCCTGTGACCATGCACCCCGCACTGCCAAAGCCCAGCAAAAAGACCAACACTGCGGCGCACAGGCAGGACGTCAGTTTCTTATGTTCCATCCGTCCCACCTCCGATATAATATTGCCAGGAAGCCGCTTCTGCTCGCTCCCGAATGGAACCGGAAGTGGCGCATTTCCGGCTAAGAAGCGTATCCACTGCTGTCTGCAGTTCTTCTGGTGTGGTAACAGCATAGCTCTCACAGCCGTCCGCAGTCAGACATTGGATCTCGTGGAATATCTTGATATCCAGTAAATGCCTTCCAAGCCACAGCAGCCGACCCAGTTTTCGATCCAATTCTTTTTCTGTTCCCTGCAGATCCAGCCGCAGCAGGATACGTCCGCGCTCCGGCTCCATGGGCTCCCGCAGAATGAGTTTACCGGTCTTTGCGGAGAGCTTCCAATGAATCTGGTGGATGCTGTCACCGGGGCGGTAAAGCCGCAGCTCGTGGTTTTCAGCGAAGCCGCCACCTCGTTTGGGACGCCAGGAGCGGGAAAGATAGCGGTCAAGCTGGGGGATCTCTTTCATGCCCACTTCTACCGGGCGAACCAGCACGATGCGCTGTTCCGACAGGCGCAGAGGAAAGCTGAACAATCCCAGATAATCACAGACCTTTGCTTTTTGGACTGTGCAGCAGAGGGCTCCGCAATGCTCCGTGGGCAATGTGCCTCCGCTTTTTAGCCGCCAGCACTGGCCGGTCAAGGGGCGTTCCACAGTTATGGCACATTTCCAGGGCGGTGTCGGCAGAAAAGAATGGCAGCGCAGCTCCGGTTTGCATGATGTGCCGGCGGTCAGTGCCTCGGGAACGATGAGTTCCAGCTTAAATGTGAGCATGGCAGGCAGGCTGACCAGAAGAGAAAACAGGGGTAGTCCGACAACAGCTACCAGGGTAAACCAGGCAAACCACTGCTGATATGCCCAGAAAAACAGGAGGCTGGCGACCCAAACCAGCAAATAAATGATTCTCCGTGCTGCCATATCAGCCTACAGTGGGAGCTTTCACTGCGGAAATAATATCCTGCAGAACCAGCTCCGACTTCACATCCTGAGCCTCTGCCGCGGGGGTCAGAATCAACCGATGGGCAACGGTGTTGATAAACACCGCCTGTACATCGGCGGGGGTCACATAGTCCCGACCCTGAAGCTGGGCGATGGCTTTGGCCATGGACATGACAGACAAGGTCGCCCGGGGGCTGGCACCCCGGAGAATATCACGGTGGTTCCGTGTAGCGCCGATCAGCGCCACGATATATTTGACGACACTTTCTTTTACATATGTTCCGGCTACGATATCCTGTATGGCGAGCAGGGTCTCCCGGTTCATAATGGGGGAAAGCTGCTCCAAAGGGTTGCCGTTCTGACGGTTCATGACCATGGCAATCTCGTCTTTGGCACTGGGATAACCCATGCTCAGACGTACGGTGAAGCGGTCCATCTGGCTGTCCGGCAGAAGCTGGGTGCCTGCCGCACCGGTAGGGTTCTGAGTCGCCATGACGATAAAGGGCTTGGGGATGGAATGGCTTACGCCGTCCACCGTGACCTGCCCCTCTTCCATCGCTTCCAGCAGGGCAGACTGCGTGCGGGAGGTGGCACGGTTCAGTTCATCCGCCAGAAACAGGTTGCACAGCACCGCACCGGGCTGGTAGATCATCTTACCGGTGTTTTGCTGCAGCACGGAGTAGCCAGTCACATCAGATGGCAGCACGTCCGGCGTAAATTGGACACGGCTGCAATCCAGGCCGAGTACTTTGGAAAAAGAAAGCGCCATGGTAGTCTTACCCACGCCGGGGATGTCTTCCAGCAGAATATGGCCCTTGGCGAGAATGGCAGCCAGAACCCACAGCAGCACCTGATCTTTACCCACCACGACCCGGCGAATCTGACCAATGATCTGCTGCGCATAAGCGGAGACGGTTTGTTCCTTTGTCTGCACCTGAATCACTCCTATGTTTACATAATCTGATATTCAGTATACACGTTTATGGAAGAAAATGCAAGTACGTCAATGAATTTTCGGTAAGGTAAATTGGTGTTTATGGGTTTAATAAACAAACGTGCTCGTAGGGGCCGATGTGGTCATCGGCCCCTACGGTGGGTGCGTAAACAACAATTTACCGTCCCGTCATAAAAAATTCCCGGAGCAGCGCTCCGGGAATTGCGGTTCAGTTATCGCGGCGGCGGGTGGGGTCAGGACGGAAGCCCTCGAAGATGGGCACCCAGCCCTCTTTCACTGCGGTGTCAAATTCTTCCTGTGTCTTCAGCGTCCAGCTGACACCGGTCAACTGCTCCAAACAGAACAGGTTGCTCAGGGTGGAGTGGCGGTCACGATAGCGGTAGGCCACAAAATCCGGTTTTGTCAGGAAGTTTGCCAGATTGTTGCTTAAGATCAGCTTCAGAATGAAGGGCAGCTTTGCTTTGCTGGCAAAGTAATCCTCTGTAAGCTGGCCTCGAATGATGTCCGGACGGTTTTTCTTCAGCCAGATTAGGCATCGGGGATCAAAGGACTCCATGCAATAAACACCGTCATATGTATCCAGCATGCTGCAGGCGGCTTCGGTCAGGGCAGCGTGGTTGCCGCCGTGGGCTTTCAGCTCCACCACCAGCGGTGCCTTGCCGGCAAAAAGCTCCAGAACCTTCCGAAACTCCGGAATGGTTTCGGCGGTTCCCTCCAGACGGTAGTTTTTGAGGTCAGCGGTTGTCAGATCCTCGATCACACCTTCCGCACCGGTCGTGCGGATCAACTCGGAGTCGTGCATCACAGCCAGATTGCCGTCAGAGAGCAGGTGAATGTCCAGTTCAATGCCATAGCCGTTTTCCAGCGCGGCACGAAAGGCAGCCATGCTGTTCTCTGGCAGGCCGCTGCCATGCAGTCCCCGGTGGGCGTAGCTCCAGCCGCGGATATCGTTCAGCCCCTTGTGGCCGGTACGGCCGCGAATTGCCAGAAAAAACAGAATGGTCAGAACGATGACGATCAGCGCAATTACCATATCCGCTCACCGTTAATCGTCGACATCCAGTGCCGCCAGCTCCTTCTTAGCGTCAGGCTTGGCATCGCCGTGCTTGACGCAGGCCATGGTTACGAAGGCCAGACCGGCAAAAACTGCGGCATAGGGGAACAGGACGGTTTCGGCAATATGATCCATCAGGAAGCCGGAGAGAACCGGAGTGGCAATCTGGGCAGCCATAGAAGCGGTGTAGTAGTAGCCGGTGTACTTGCCAATGTCACTGCCGGAACACATTTCAACGACCATGGGGAAGGAGTTGACGTTGATGGTGGCCCAGCCGATGCCAGCCAGTACAAATATCACGTTCATCAGCCAGGTGGGGCTGGAGGAACGCATGAAAGCGGCGACCGTGAAGGCGGAGGTCAGCATGACGACACCGCCCATGATGGTCTTTTTTCGACCGATCTTGGAGGCGACCATACCGGCGGGCAGATAAGCAACGATGGCCGCGGCTTGAGCCAGCAGCATGGTGGTATTGTAGTCCTTAGCCAGAATGTTGGTGGCGTAAACGGAATACTTGGAGGTCACGGCGTTGTAGCCGAAGTACCACAGGGCGATGGACAGCAGAATGAAAATCAGAGATTTCTTCTCGGCGGAGGTCAGGCCGCGCTTCGCGCCGGTGTCTTTGGCCTCTTCCTCAATGCCGTACTTGATGCTGTCATCATACATCTGCTGAGACCATTTCTTTTCCCGGACGGTCAGCAGGAAGATTGCCAGAGCACCAATCATAATACCGGCGATGACACCGTAATAGACGGTGTAGCTCATCATGGCATTCTGCACGGCAGAGGTGGCAAAGACCATACCCAGCACCAGAACGATGATACCACCGGCGGTACCCATCAGATTGATGACAGCATTGGCCTTTGAGCGCAGAGGCTTGACGGTTACGTCAGGCATCAACGCCACGGCAGGGGAGCGGAAGGTGGCCATAGAGATCAGCACAACAAGCAGCAGCGCCACAAACAGTACCAGCTCTGTGGAGTTTTCGGCGGTTTTCTGGGCAACATAGGCCTGACGGGCGGGAGCAACATAGTTGGTGTAATCGGGGTTGGTTACTGCCTTGCCAGTCTCGGCATTTGTGACCTTGCACTTGATGGCGGTAAACGCTTCTTTGGAGAACTTTTCGGAAAGGATAAACTCCTGACCCTCGGGGGTCTGCAGCTCCACATTGGCCTGAGCATCATAAATCACAGTCAAGGCTGCGGGATCATCAATGGCAGCCACATCGGAGATATTCTTCAGCTGGGCGGTATCTACGAGGGAAAGGCCAACCAACGCCACGGCGGCAATGATGGTGCCGATGGTGATGAAGGGGGTGCGCTTGCCATACTTGGTATTGCACTTGTCGGACAGGGCACCGAACATGGGCAGCATGAATACAGCCAATACGTTATCCAGTGCCATGATGATGCCGGACCATGTCTGGGACATACCAAATTTGTTGGTCAGGATCACGGGGATGGTGGCATCATAGGCCTGCCAGAACGCGCTGATCAGAAAAAACGCGAAACCGACAAGAATCGTGCGCTTGTAGTTGAGCTTCATGGGGGAGCCTCCTTGTTTTGTAACTTTTGTAATTATGTCCTTTTTTAGCCGTAAAGTCCAGTACTTTCGGTAAAGCCTCGGAAAAAACGACACGAAATCACAGGGAACGGAGAATACTGTTCAGATAATTCAGAACTCGTTTTTTATCTGCAGTCCACGCTGGCGCTATGAGGTCGCGCTTTGCGCCGTCACCAGTGATGCGGTGGACAACGATATGTTCCGGCAGTTCTTTGATGCAGGCCTTCAATACCGCACCGTATTCCTCCATCTCCAAACAACGGAAGGTACCGGCCAAATAGTCTTTTTCCAGATCCGTTCCCCGGAGAACATGGAGCAGGTGAAATTTTACACCGTCTGTTCCGGCAGATACAGCGTGCCGGGTGGTTTCTGCCGCCATGGCGGCATCCTCGCCGGGAAGCCCGATTATGATATGAGTCACTACTTCCAGCCCTGCCTTTTTCAGCCGCGCAACCGCATGGTCATAAACAGCGGTGGGATAGCCGCGGCGGATATAATGGGCGGTTTCCTCGTGGACGGTCTGAAGTCCCAGCTCGACGGTAATGGGCTTGATGCGATTTAGTTCCGCCAGCAGCGCCATCACATCATCCGGCAAACAGTCCGGACGGGTGCCAATTGCAAGCCCCACAATATAGTCCAATGCCATGGCAGCGGTATAAAGCGCGCGAAGGCGCTGCACCGGCGCATACGTATTGGTGAAGGATTGAAAGTAAGCAATAAACTTACCATCGTTGGTTTTAGAACGGACGCGTTCCTTGGCCTTTTCAAGCTGTTCAGGGATAGAACATCCGCCCACAGCAAATTCGCCGCCGCCATAGGCGGAGCAGAAGATGCAGCCCCGGGTATCCAGTGTACCATCCCGGTTTGGGCAGGTAAAGCCGGCATCGATGGATAGTTTGTAGACCTTACAACCGAATTTTTCCCGGTAATGCTGGTTTAATGTCCGATAAGCCATGGCGAATTTACTTTACCGGTGGGTGGTTGGTTATGTATTCGTCCAGAATTTGAGCGGCTGTAAATACCATTCTGGCGCAGGGACGCTGCGCGTAATACTCCGCCGTCCGGGGAGATGGGGCTGGGTCAGAGGGGGGATTTTTCAAAATCTCCCGACAGATAATGCTGCCAGTCTGCTCCAGGAATTTTCCGGCCAACTCCTGCACAAGCGTGTAATGCGCTTTTTTGTTTACATCATCACCCGGCGTGTCGTAGCCGTACAGCAGTCCTGCTACCATCAGCATGCCGCTGACAGCGCCGCAGACTTCCCGCATCCGGCCCATACCACCTCCGAAGGAGGAAGCCATCCGCGCGGAGAAATGGTTATCCAGCCCGGTTATGTCAGAAAACGCCACCGCGATTGCCTGCGCGCAGTTATAGCCATTCAGAAAAAGCTCTGCGGCTTTTGTACCGTGATCCATAGGTGTGCCTCCATACAATATATAATAAAACATTCTACCATAGCTTCCGAATCTTGACAAGCCTTGTTCCCAACACCGTGCATAAACCCGCTGGAAATGAACAAAATGAGGATGTTAACTCGGGGATGAGGAGGAGAAAGAATTGAAAAAGACATTTGCGCTTCTGCTGTCTTTAACGATGTGTTTCAGTTTGGCTGCCTGCAGCCGCCGTGGGCCTGGTACTACGACAGGTCAAGCGGATATATACGATCCCTACAGCCAGTACAGTGATTATAATGACCGATCCCAGGCAATCTATGATGATACGCTGGGAGAATTCTATCATGCTTACGAAACGGCTAAGGCTGCACAGAATGTTTCCCAGCGGTATGCCTTGATGGCGATTGCCGAAGCGAAGCTGCTGGGCGCTGCCGTTTTCCTGCCTCTGAATTCCAACGGCGGCAACTACGGCATTTCCCGGTTGGCACCCTATACGGTGCCCAGTGCATTGTGGGGGAATGACGCGGAACGCTTTCATAACGCGCTGGTGACTGCGAAGCCCATTACTGCGGCTCACCGAGAAGAAATGAAGGCGAAATGGTATGAACTTAAGGGAAGCGGCGATTACGAAAGCTGGGCAAAGAAGTATCTGGCTGACAAGGGATATACACTGAAGAACAGCTATACCATTCACTATTCCACCGATCCGCAGACCTGGGATGTACTGGCGACCTCAAAGGCATCCGATGCCGATGCCATCGTCAACACCTATGACGGCCTGTATGAGTATGACTGTGAAGGACGTTTGCTGCCGGCACTGGCGGAGAGCTATGAGAAAACGGAAAATGCAGACGGCACGGTTAGCTATACTTTCAAAATTCGCCCCGGAGTGAAATGGGTGGATTCTCAGGGGCGTCAGGTAGCGGATGTGAAAGCCGATGATTTCGTTGCCGGTATGCAGCATATGCTGGACGCAGGCGGTGGATTGGATTATCTGGTAACCGGACACTCTGCTGAGGAAAGTCTGATCGTCAATGCCTATCCCTACCGCAATGGTGAGCTTTCTGATTTTTCGCAGGTTGGGGTGAAAGCGCTCGATGACAGCACACTGGTGTATACCTTGACCAAAGATGTTCCTTACTTTATGACCATGCTGGGCTACAGTATCTTTGCCCCAATGAGCCGCGAATATTATTCCTCCCAGGGCGGCAAATTCGGCGGCGCGTACGATTCAACCGCCGCATCCTACTCCTATGGAAAAACGCCTGACAATATTGCCTATTGCGGCCCTTATCTGGTAGCCAACAATACGCCGGAAAACACCATCGTGTTCCGTTTTAACCCGGGTTACTGGAATGCGGATCATATCAATATCCGAACGATCACCTGGAATTACAACGACGGCAAGGATGCCCTGAAAGGCTATCATGACACCATGTCCGGCACCATCGATGGCACGTCCCTCAACACATCCTCCATTGAGAAGGCAAAATCTGACGGTGTGTTTGATACCTTGGCCTTTGTCGGGATCGGGAACGCCTCCACATCGCTCGCGTTCTATAACCTGAACCGGGAGGCCGTGAATAATTTCAATGAATATAATGCAGCGGTCTCGCCGAAGACCACCAGGGAGCGGATGCGGACTGTGACCGCTATGTACAATGTCCACTTCCGCCGGGCGATCTCTTTTGCTGCGGATAGAGGCGCTTACAATGCCCAGACCAAGGGCGAGGATGTGAAATATACGTCCCTGCGCAACAGCTTTACTCCCGGCAACTTCGTCGCTTTGGAGGAAACGGTCACGGTTGATGTGGGTGGAACCGCCAAACGCTATCCCACAGGCACTTATTACGGTCAGATTGTGCAGGATCAGCTGGACGCGGATGGGGTGAAGATCACAGTGTGGGATCCTGAAGCCGAGTCGGGCAACGGATCTTCCGATGGCTTCGACGGATGGTATGACCCGGAGAACGCCGCGCAGGAACTCTCTGCCGCTATTTCGGAACTGGCGCAGCAGGGTATCGAGATCAGTGCGGAGCATCCGATTTACCTGGATCTGCCTTACTTCTCCGGTGCGGATCATTACACCAACCGGGCGAACGCCTACAAACAGTCTGTGGAGAAGGCTCTGGGCGGAGCTGTGCGGATCAATCTGATCGCTTGCTCGGATATGAACAGCGTCTACTATGCCGGATACTATATTGGCTTTGGATACGAGGCGAACTACGATATCTACGATCTATCCGGCTGGGGCCCGGACTATGGTGACCCGCAGACGTACCTGGACACCCTGCTGCCTCAGTACGCGGGCTATATGACCAAAATGTTGGGCATCTTCTAGAATAGGAGGGGAGGATGGGCGGCAGCGTCCATCCTCTTGTCACACTGTGGAGAAATGAGAGAGAATTATGACGAAATATTTAGTCAGCCGCGTGCTGCGCGGTTTGCTGTCCGTGATCATCGTGGTGGGGGTGGTCATGGTGCTGATCTATTCGTGTCTGGACAGAAATCTAATCTTCGCCAATGATCCGGTATTCAGCAAGCACAAGAGCAATGCCCAGGAAGTATATAAAATGCAGCAGTGGGAGTACTACGGATATGTGGACTATGTTCCCTATGCCGATTTCATGCAGCAGTTGGTCAGCAGCGGTGAGATCACCCAGCCGGAGTTCGATGCTGCCATCAAATTTGGCAACAGGGCACAGCAGGACAGCCCTGCCGCGGCGGAATATGTGCGGCGTTTTTCGGAAGGATATGAAGCGGAAGGCTATACGGTGGTGCGGCTGGAGGGCAAGACCCGGGGAAATACCAATAAGTATCTGGACGGCGGTGAGCCACGGCTCTACGCTTATCGGGATGTGCCCCTGCTCAGCCGGCTGTGGAATTATCTGACGGGTCTGATCCGGGTAGACAATATCCACGCGGTTCAGGGAGATGTTGGGAAGCGGGGACTGACCTTTACGCTGTATGATCCGGCCTATGGCGGTGAGAAATTTTCCCCGGCCATTATGGGCAACGGCACCGTCCACAAATACCTGCTGTATTTTGATGATCGCTTCCCATATCTCCATCAGAATCTAGTGACCATCAGCCTGGGCAAGTCCTACAGTGTCAACAAGGGAATCGATGTGTACCACACCATGACCGACAGCCAGGGCGCCCGGGATATGACCATGATCACCTATCCTTCCGGCAATGTGGAGATGAGTGCCGATGACATTCATACGGCTGTGTATGTGGCGGGGTCTCTGGCAGAAGGTGACGCGGTCGTCAAGCGCAACTTTGTGGATGACTATACCAGTGTAACCACCAGAAAAATGGGTTTATCCAAGCTGGGGTATTCCTTCGTCATCGGTATCATCTCTGTGCTTCTGGCCTATGCGCTGGCGATTCCGCTGGGGATTCTGATGGCGCTGAAGAAGGATAAGCTCCCGGACAAGCTGGGAACGGTTTATATCGTGTTTGTCATGGCGGTGCCGTCCCTGGCGTATATCTTCCTGTTCAAAGCCATCGGTGAGCATCTGGGACTGCCCACCACCTTTGATATGGAAAGTCCCACATGGCTGATGTATGTGCTGCCGGTGATCTCACTGGCGCTGCCGTCGGTAGCAAACCTGATGAAATGGCTGCGGCGCTATATGATCGACCAGATGAACGCGGACTATGTGAAATTTGCCCGGGCGGGCGGACTGTCCGAGAGCGGAATCTTTCGTTCCCATGTGCTGAAAAACGCGATCATTCCCATCGTACACGGCATTCCCGCCAGCGTTTTGGGCGTGTTGGTGGGTGCCATCATAACGGAACGTGTGTATGTGGTACCCGGCGCGGGCAATTTGCTGACCAGAGCGATCAACTTCTATGACAACGGTGTGATCGTTGGCGTGACCCTGTTTTATGCTGTGGTGTCGGTAGTGTCCGTGATCTTGGGCGATGTATTGATGTCCATTATGGATCCCAGAATCTCCTTCACATCGAAAGAGGGGTGATCACATGGAGGAGCTGATTGACCTGCGTGAATTCGGAATGTCCGACGAAGAGCTATTTAGTCCCGCGGATCGGGATGAACTGGCATCCGAACGCATCACCGCGCCGAAGTATTCCTACTGGAGCAGTGTGTTTCGTGTGTTCTTCCGCAAAAAGCTCAACATTTTTCTGTTGGTGCTTCTGGCGGTCATCGTGGCGTTCACTTATATCTATCCGGCAGTGATTGGTTATGACAGCGCTGTAGACCCTTACGTGAATTTGCTGGATCCAACAGCCAAGCACCTGATGCCTGCGCAGGCTATGGAGAAATTTGGCGGGGAACTGAAATGGATATTGGGCAGCGGTGCGTCCGGACAGTCCACCTTTGATGCCATTTGGTATGGCTCCAGCATCTCCCTGTCGTTGGCATTGGTATGCGCACTGATCAATATGACCATAGGTGTGGCGGTCGGCGCAATTTGGGGCTTTTCCCGCAAAGTGGATCGATTTATGACGGAGGTTTATAACGTTGTGGCAAACGTTCCCTATATCCTCCTGATCTCTGTGATCGTGCTGATCTTATCTGCCAGCTTTTGGACCATGGTCTTCGCGCTGACCGTAACCGGCTGGATTGGGATTGCCTATTTCATCCGCACGCAGGTTATCATTATCCGTGACCGGGAATATAACCTTGCGTCCCGGTGCCTGGGCACACCTCTGCACCGCATCGCCATGAAAAATATCCTGCCCTTTATGACCTCCGTCATCGTTACGCTGGCGGCTACGGAGATACCATCTTATATTTCGTATGAGGTGTTCCTCAGCTTTATTGGCATGGGACTGGGGGATATGTCGTTGGGGAAGCTGATCGAGGCTTCTCAGAATGCCATGCTGACCCCCGGCTGGGAACTGGAATTCTGGAGCCCTGTGGCGGTGGCATCCATTATTACGGTGGTTCTGTATGTGGTAGGACAGAATTTGGGTGACGCATCCGACCCGCGAACACATCTATAAGGGGATAGCCCATGGAAGATCGAAACGTAATATTATCTGTTAAAGACCTGTATGTGAAGTTCCGCGTCCGGGGGAGGGAGCTGACCGCAATCCGAGGGATTTCCCTGGATCTATACGAGCATGAGTCTGTGGCAATCGTAGGCGAATCCGGATCTGGAAAGTCTGTGTTTACCAAGACCTTTGCCGGTATGCTGGAACGAAACGGCTATCTTGCTGGAGGATCCATCGAATTTGAGGGGAAGGATTTGACGAAGATCAGGCGGGCTAAAGAATGGAGCCAGATCCGGGGCAGCAAGATCGCCACGGTGTTTCAGGATCCAATGACTTCGCTGAACCCCATCCTCACGATTGGCAAGCAGATCACCTCTGTGATCCTTCGGCACCAGAATTGCTCGGAAGGTGAAGCGCGTGTCAGAGCCCTTGCTATGATGAAAAAGGTGGGGATCCCCCACGCGGAAGCTCGTTTTGACGATTATCCCTTTCAGTATTCCGGAGGTATGCGGCAGCGCATCGTCATTGCGATCGCGCTTTCCTGTCAGCCGAAAATATTGATCTGTGATGAACCAACCACAGCCCTGGATGTGACCATTCAGGCTCAGATTTTGAAGCTCATTAAAGATTTGCAGAAAGAATTTGGCTACAGCATTGTGTTTATTACCCATGATTTAGGGGTGGTGGCCAATATTGCCGACCGGGTGGCGGTGCTGTACGCGGGGCAGATTGTGGAGTTGGGCACAACGGAGGAACTGTTTTACGATCCCCGGCATCCCTATACCTGGGCGCTGCTGTCCAGCCTGCCCCAATTAGCGCAGCGCAATGCGAAACTGTACTCCATTGCCGGTACGCCGCCGTCGTTGTACAGCGAAATCACCGGGGATGCCTTTGCACCCAGAAATCCCTATGCGCTGAAGATCGATACACTGAAAGAACCGCCCATGTTCCAAATCACACCAACCCACTTTGCTAGAACCTGGCTTCTGGATCCCAGAGCGCCCAGGGTGGAAAAACCGGAAGGGATTCAAAACATCCATGAGAAAATGATGAATTCCCTCCATGTGTCAGGAGGTCAAGTGCGTGAAAACTGAAAAGAAGACCTCTGTACTGCCAGAGCGGGGGCCTGTGGATGAAAAGGGCAGGGAAATTCTTCTCAGCCTTAAGAATGTGGACATTCGCTTTGGAAAGGGCAACAGTTCGGCCAAAGTAGTCAAAAATGTCAGCTTCGATATTTACAGGGGCGAAACGTTTTCGCTGGTCGGGGAATCCGGCTCAGGCAAGACGACCATTGGCCGGGCGATCATCCGGGTCAATCCCTGCTCCGCGGGCGAGATTCAATATAAGGGAGTTCGGATCTCCGGGAAGATCAATCAGGCTTTGGAGCGTCAGGTCATCCGCAATATCCAGATGGTGTTTCAGGATCCGTCCGCCTCTCTGAATGAGCGAGCCACGGTGGATTACATCGTGTCCGAGGGGCTGCACAATTTTCATCTGTACAAGGATGAAGCAGACCGTGTCCGCAAGGTGGAGCATATCATTGAGGAAGTTGGTTTGCTGCCGGAGCATCTGACCCGGTATCCTCACGAATTTTCCGGCGGCCAGCGTCAGCGCATCGGCTTGGCTCGAGCCATGGTCATGGAGCCGGAGCTGGTCATTGCAGACGAGCCGATTTCGGCATTGGATGTATCCATCCGGGCGCAGGTACTGAACCTGATGAAAAAATTTCAGCAGGAACGTGGATTGACCTATCTGTTCATTGCCCATGATCTGTCGATCGTCCGCTTTATCTCTGACCGAATCGGTGTGATCTATAAAGGCAATATCGTAGAGATCGCGGAGGCCGAGGAACTTTTCGACTTCCCCATGCACCCTTATACTCGTTCCCTGATCTCCGCGGTGCCGATCCCCGACCCGGTGCTGGAACGGGATAAGGTACTGCTGACTTATGATCCGGCCATCCATGATTACACGGCGGATCAGCCGCGGCTGGAGGATATCGGCGGTGGACATTTCGTGTTTGGAAATGAACAGGAATTGGCGCAGTACAGAACATTGCGGGCAAAAGGGGAACTGCCGCAGTGGAGATCGGCCGAAAGCGCCGATGCTGAAAACGAGGAAATTCCGGCAAAGCGAACCGGACGGCCCGGACGGCGGGGATGGCGGATGCTGCGTCGGGCGCTGCTGGCGTTGGCCGGAATACTGGGCGTATGTGTTGGCCTGTTCTTGATCTTTCTTCTGCTGGCGGTCATTTAACGCAGCAAAAAGCCACGGCATGAGCCGTGGCTTTTTTGCTTATTTCGCCCGTAGTTCCCAAAAGGCAACGGCACTGGCGGCAGCGACGTTCAGGGAATCCACCCCATGATACATGGGAATCTTCACGGTATAGTCGCAGTCGGCAATGGTGGTTTCCGTCAGACCATCGCCCTCGCTGCCGAGGATGATAGCCAGCTTTTCTTCTGCCGCCAGCGCGGGATCGTCAATGGAAACGGAATCGTCACTGAGTGCCATAGCGGCGGTCTTGAAGCCCAATTCCCTGAGCTTTTCCATACCCGCGTTGGGCCAGTCTGCGGTTTCGGAGCCGATGAATGTCCATGGAATCTGGAATACAGTGCCCATACTCACGCGTGCGCTGCGGCGGTACAGGGGATTGCTGCAGCCGGGTGTCAGCAGAATCGCATCCATACCCAGTGCTGCGGCGGAGCGGAAGATGGCACCGACATTCGTGGGGTTTTGGACATTTTCCAGAATAACGATGCGCCGCGCGTCCCGGACCACATCCTCGACATCCTTAAGCATGGGACGGCGCATGGCGCATAGCACACCCCGGGTCAGCTGATAACCGGTGAGCTGGCACAGCACATCCCGGTCAGCGGTGAATACAGGGATCTCCCCGCAACGCGCGATGATATCCCGGGCAGAGCCGTCGATGTCCTTACGCTCCATCAGCAGTGACACCGGCTGGCATCCGGCGTTCAAAGCCCGATCAATGACTTTAGGGCTTTCCGCAATGAACATTCCCTTGGCAGGCTCGAAGCGGTTCAGGAGCTGAGCCTCCGTCAGCCGGGCGTAAACGTCCAGCCGGGGGTCGGAGAAATCGTTTATTTCAATGATATTCATTTATGCTTCTCCTTCAGGGAGCGTTACGATGGTCATGGCGTGATCCATGGCTGGAATGATCTTTTCCACCAGATCACTGGTACGCAGGCGCAGGCTGGAGGTATTGACGCAGGGATGTACCCCGATATATTCGCCGGAGAGCACATCTTCGTCCACCAGCAGCTTCACATGGTGATCCCGGTCATTCATCAACCCCAGTACGCTTAAGGAACCGGGCGTGATATCCAGATAGGCTTCCATGTATTCCCCTCCGGCAAAGGACAGCCGGGAGGAACCAATTTGTCTGGACAGAACGCTGGTTTTAAAATGCTTGCTGCCCGGCAGCATCAGCAGGTAAAACTCCGTACACTGTCTATTGCACAGCAGCAGATTTTTACACATGGTGGCCTGAAGGGCTTCGTCAATGGCGGCGCAGGCCTCCATAGTCATAGCGGCGTCGTGGTCAATGCGCTGATAGAGGATTTGGAGCTTGTCCAGCAGGTCATAGACCCGGATCTCTTTATCGAGCCGTCCGGTAGAGTCTGCCGGACGGCCTTGCAGAAGCTGCATGGCGTTTCCTTCTTTCTTTGTGGTTTTCTCATTATATATCAGCTTTTTGCGAAAATCCATCCCCAAAATAAGAAATCCACCCCCAAGTTAAACTCGGGGGTGGAGATGGGCTGGGCTTATGTACCCAGGAAATAGAATTTTGCGTAGTCGCAGTAGACCACCGCGGCTTCACAGACGGCTGTACA
>CANBCW010000028.1 GCA_947367115.1 uncultured Clostridia bacterium
TTACCAAGGATGCGCTCTACCGGCTGAGCTATAGCAGCATATTGACTTGAGCCGTTCGCCACACAGCTTTGCTATTATATCTTACGTCATCGAAAATGTCAAGTGTTTTTTTGAAAAAACTTAGATATTTTGCGGACGAATGTGAAACACCCCGGGAACGTTGACCAGACGATCCCGGGGTGTTTCGGAGAAAAGAGAGGTAGGAAAATGAAAAAATCTGTTCCGTACATCATTACTATAACACAGGAGTATTACAGAAATAAGAGAGATAGTATTAAGAAAGTTTTAAGTGAATAAAAAATTACCAATTGAATTTGTGCATTTCGCATACTTGTTAATTTTTTGTGACACTGAATGAGAGAACTTGACTTTTCAAAAAAAGTGGGTATATTAAAAGCAAACAGATTAGCACTCTCATGCATAGAGTGCTAAAACAAAAGGAGTGTGTGCTATGAAATTTAATACCTATACGCAAAAGTCCCTTGAGGCCGTACAGAGCGCACAACAGCTGGCGGTAAATCACCATCACCAACAGCTGGAACAGGTGCATCTGCTTCTGGCCTTGCTGCAGCAGGAGAGTGGATTGACCCCCCAGCTGCTGAGAAAAATGGAGATCACCGTGGAAAGTCTGGAAGCGGCGGCCAATGCGGAGCTGCAAAAACTCCCATCAGTTACCGGCAGCCGGGAAGCGGATCGGTTCTACATTAGCTCCGATATGGATGCCACCTTTACAGCTGCGGAAGCGCAGGCAAAGCAGATGAAGGATGAATTCGTATCCGTGGAACACCTGTTCCTTGGGCTGTTGGAGACCGCAAGAGGCGGCGTGAAAACGATGTTTGAAACATACCGCGTCACCAAGGAACGGGCGCTTCAGGCATTGCAGAGCGTCCGCGGCAATCAAAGGGTGACATCTGACAGCCCGGAGGGAACTTATGACGCGCTGGAAAAGTACGGAACCGATTTGGTCAAGCGCGCCCGGGAGCAGAAGATGGATCCGGTTATCGGACGAGATGAGGAGATCCGAAATGTGATCCGTATTCTGTCCCGGAAAACCAAGAATAACCCCGTTCTCATCGGTGAACCCGGCGTTGGCAAGACTGCGATTGCCGAAGGCCTGGCTCAGCGAATTGTTAAGAAGGATGTGCCCAGAGGGCTGCAGGATAAGACGATCTTTTCTCTGGACATGGGGGCGCTGGTCGCCGGAGCGAAGTACCGCGGCGAGTTTGAGGAACGTCTGAAAGCTGTGCTGAACGAGGTTAAGGAGTCCGATGGCAGGATCATTCTGTTCATCGACGAACTTCATACCATCGTCGGCGCCGGCAAGACTGAGGGCAGTATGGATGCGGGCAACCTTTTGAAGCCCATGCTTGCCCGGGGAGAACTGCACTGTATCGGCGCTACTACCTTGGACGAATACCGCCAGTATATCGAGAAGGATCCTGCTCTGGAGCGGCGGTTCCAGCCGGTTCTGGTGGACGAACCTACGGTGGAGGATACCATCGCCATCCTGCGTGGCCTGAAGGAGCGTTACGAGGTGTTCCATGGTGTTAAAATCGCAGATCCTGCTCTGATCTCTGCTGCAACATTATCCAATCGCTATATCACTGACCGGTTCCTGCCGGATAAGGCCATCGATTTGGTGGATGAGGCCTGTGCCCAGATTCGAACGGAGATGGATTCCAGTCCTGCTGAACTGGATGAAGTTTCCCGGAAGATCATCCAGTTGGAGATCGAGGAGGCGGCGCTGAAAAAGGAAGAGGACGCACTGTCCAAATCCCGGCTGGCAGAGCTGCAGAAGGAGCTTGCAGAGCTGCGGGAAGATTATAATGCCAAGAAGGCGCAGTGGGAGAACGAGAAAAATGCGATCCAGCGTGTCCAGCAGCTGCGAGAGCAGATCGAAGATCTGAACCGTCAGATCGAAGCCGCTGAGCAGCGCTACGATCTGGAAAAGGCCGCAGAGCTGAAATATGGCCGCCTGCCGGAAGCGCAGCGTCAATTGGAAGCGGAAGAGCAGAAAGCACAATCAGCCAAGGAAAGCAGCCTGCTCCGGGATCGGGTCACCGAGGAAGAGATCGCGCGAATCGTCGAACGCTGGACAGGGATCCCGGTATCCCGGTTGGTGCAGGGCGAGCGGGAAAAACTGCTGCATCTGGATGAGACGCTCCACAGGCGTGTGGTGGGGCAGGATGAGGCCGTTCAGGCCGTGACAGAAGCGATTCAGCGCAGCCGTGCCGGTATTCAGGATCCCAACCGTCCTATCGGTTCCTTCCTGTTCCTTGGCCCAACCGGTGTGGGTAAGACGGAACTGGCAAAGACACTGGCACAGGCGCTGTTTGACGACGAAAATAACATTGTCCGGATCGATATGTCGGAGTATATGGAGAAATACGCCGTCTCCCGGCTGATTGGTGCGCCTCCCGGTTATGTGGGCTATGAGGAAGGCGGTCAGCTGACAGAAGCGGTGCGCCGTAAGCCTTACTCCGTTGTCCTCTTTGACGAGGTGGAGAAGGCGCATCCCGATGTATTCAATGTGCTGCTGCAAGTTCTGGATGACGGACGTATTACCGACTCCCAGGGGCGTACGGTAGATTTCAAGAATACCATCATCATCCTGACCTCTAATTTGGGTTCTGAATTCCTGCTTTCCGGCATCAGCGCCGATGGTTCCATCGATGAAAGCGCAAAAGCGCAGGTGGAAGCTTTGCTGCGCCGTTCCTTCCGCCCCGAGTTCCTGAACCGTCTGGATGAAATCGTGTTCTACAAGCCGCTGACGAAGGAAAACGTTACCACCATCATCGATCTGCAGATTGCAAAGCTGAACACCCGCCTGGAAGATCAGCAGATTCGCATAGCATTGACAGATAATGCCAAGTCAGCGATCGTTGACGCGGCCTACGATCCTCAGTACGGCGCCCGGCCTTTGCGCCGTTACGTCCAGCATACCGTTGAGACCATGCTCTCCAAGCGGCTCCTGCGCGGCGAGATTTTGCCCGGGCAGACTGTTACCGTGGATGCGGCGAATGGCGAACTGGTTATGAGATGAGCCCCCAGGCAGTCTTAGGGTTTCCTTAAGACTGCCTGATTTTTGTTGCAATTTTGGGGAAATAATGGTATGGTATTGGAAAACGTGAGGAGGGGATGGCGATGCTCAAAGCGGAACGCAAGCTGCTGGAGTGGGCAGACCGGCACTTACAATGGATCGTCATTGCGATATTCTGTATACTGGGCGCGGTCATTCGCTGGCCGCTGCGGGATCTGGTCAGCGGTGACAGCTATTATTTTCTGCTGCCGTGGTACGAGCAGATCAAGGAGAATGGCCTGAGCCAGCAGGTAGGAGATTATAATCTTTTGTATCAGGCGTTGATCGCCCTGCTGACCTTCCTTCCGCTGGAGCCGCTGCATGCTTACAAGCTGCTGAGTGTGATCTTTGACTATATTCTCGCCGCCGGAGCAGGCTTCCTGACCGCCAGTATGGTGAAGCAGGAAAAACTGTGGAAGGGAACCATCGCCTTCGGTGCGGTGCTTCTGTCGCCGCTGGTGGTGCTTAATTCTGCCGCGTGGGCGCAGTGTGATGCGATTTATACATGCTTCGGGGTGCTGTCCCTGCTGGCACTGTATAAGGAGCGGCACATTTTGGCTATGGTGCTGCTGGGGTTGTCTTTTACCTTTAAGCTTCAGGCGGTGTTTCTGCTGCCAATGTTCCTGTTTATGTACTATTCCCGGCGGCGTTTTTCTGCACTGCTGTTTTTGATTGTTCCGCTGACCATGTGCGCGGCGAGCCTGCCTTCCGTGTTTTTGGGCCGGAGCTTTGCGGATGTATTTCTGATCTACTTCAGTCAAACAAGTTCGTATCCCTATATGGCGATGAATTATCCGTCGGCCTGGCTGCTGCTTGTCAATGGCATGAGCTCATCGGCTTACGAGCTGCTTCGTCTGCCGGCGATTGTTTTCACCGTTGCCGCGTTGGCGATGCTGATGCTGTACTGGCTGCGTAAAAAGATCCTGCCGGAAGGGCAGAACGTGCTGATCATGGCATTTTTGCTGTGCTTTACCTGCGTGCTGTTTCTTCCCTCCATGCATGAGCGCTACGGTTTTATTTATGAGATCTTTGCCATTGTTTTGGCGGTGCTGATTCCGCGGACAGCGCCGCTGTGTGTGGGGCTCACTGCGGTAACCGTTTGCACCTATGGCAGTTACCTGTTCAACTGGGAGAGTGTCCCCTTGAAAACTCTGGCGGTACTCAATCTGGCGCTTTACGCCGCGTATGTGTATACCCTGTGCCGGAGGATGTTACCGTTACGCACAGAAGAATGAATAAACAACATCCCGGACTGCAGATTGCACTGCAGTCCGGGAACTGTTTTATTCGGAAAACCGGATCGTGATGGTCGTTCCCTGACCGGGGGAACTTTTGACATCGATCCTGCCGCCTAGAATTTGGGCGGCATGCTTGACGATGGACAGACCCAAGCCTGTACCGCCCACTTCCTTGGAGTGGCTCTTGTCTACCCGGTAGAACCGTTCAAATATCCGGTTCTGGTGTTCTGCCGGTATGCCAATGCCGGTATCGGCTACGGACAGGAAGACACAGCCCTTTTCCTGCCCGACCCGAACAGTGACGCTGCCGCCGGGGCGGTTGTATTTGATGGCATTATCGCATAGATTGGTCAAAATACCGCTGATCAGATTAGGAATGCACCGGAGCGGCGTACTGCTGCCTTCAAGGGTCAGATCAACGTCAGCCTGCTCGGCCGCTGCGGTCAGGGAGCTTACCACCTCCCTCGCTTTGCTATACAGATCAATGGTCTCCGGCTGCATATCTGCGGCACCTTCATCCAGCTGGGACAGACGGATGATATCCTCCACCAGACGGATCATTCGCTGCGCTTCGGTGTGGATCTTTCCGGAGAAAGGAGGGATATCCTCGGGCTTGACGATCCCTTGACTCATCAGCTCAGCATAACCGGAGATAGATTGCAGGGGTGTCTTGAGTTCGTGGGTCACATTGGCGGTAAACTCCCGGCGCAGCTGTTCGGAACGCAGCTTCTCCGTCACATCGAACAGCAGAAGAACAATGCCGGTAACGGTGCCGTCCGTGAGCACCGGGCTGGCATTGAACTGATATTCACCTTCCGGTAAGGAGAAAATTTTCTCCGCCTGATGGCCGTCCAGTGCCCTCAGAAGCAACGGCTGAATACCGATGGCACGCTCATAGGCCAGAATATCCGTACCGATGCTGCTGCGGCTCAGGTTCAGCAGCCGCCGCGCAGCGCTGTTCAGCGTCAGGATCACGCACTTGCTGTTGAGCAGCACAAGCCCCTCACTCATATTGGCGGTGACCGCGTCAAACTCGTTTTGCTTCCGGTTCAAAGCGGTGGCCTGCGCGTGCAGTTGTCTGTGCTGGCCATCAATGCGCCGCAGCAGGGGAGTCAGCTCCTCGTAGTACGCTCCGGACATGGGGTCATCCAGATTCAGCTTGTTAAGGGGTTCCACGATTCGTCTGGACAGTCGGGCGGCCAGAAGCATGGACAGCACCAGAGCGACTGCAATGACCACGCAAATGGGCTGCGCCATACCCAATATCAGATTTAATACAGAGATCTGCGCCATGGAAAGCCGCAGTACCGTGCCGTCGGGGAGCCGCTGAGCGCTGTACAGGGCGCTTTCGGTCAGTGTTACGGAGTAGCGTGCGCTTTCACCATAGCCGGTCTCCAGCGCTTCCCGGATCTCCTCGCGCTCCATGTGATTTTCCATCACGTCGATTTGGGAACGGTTGTCATACAGCACCGTGCCGTCGGTATCGATCCAGGTAATGCGGCAGTCCGGGATATCCAGTCCTTCAAAGTATTCAATGCCCTCATGAGCCGCCGCCTGAGCGGCAAGCATGGTCTGGCTTTTTAGCTGATCCCGCTGAACCTGGGTGAAGTAAGTATACAGCATACCCATGATCAAAACCAGTGATGCCAGAAATACGGCCAGCGCCACCAGCCAGATGGAGCGGAAGATTCGCTTGGTCATGTACACGCCTCCATCCGGTAGCCAACGCCGCGGACGGTGCGTATATAGCCGCCTGCGGCTCCCAGCTTGGTGCGCAGGGTGCCGATATGGACATCGACAGTCCGTGTCTCACCGTAAAAATCGATGCCCCAGATGCGCTCCAAAAGCTGCTCCCGGGAGAATACCTGCCCGGGATGGGTCAGGAACAGCCGCAGCAGTTCGTATTCCTTCAGTGTCAGATCCACTCGTTTTCCATCCACATGGACGGTGTGCTCGGTAGGGTTCAGGCGAAGCACACCCATGGTCTGCTCCGCTTCGGTTTTCGGGGAGGTACGCCGCAGCACCGCTTTTACCCGGGAGATCATCTCCATCATACCAAAAGGCTTGACCAGATAATCGTCCGCCCCCGCGTCCAGACCAAGCACCTTGTCATATTCCGTTCCCTTGGCGGTTGCCATGACCACCGGAATGTTGGCCGTGCTGCTGTGGCTGCGCAGATGTTTCAGTATTTCCATGCCGTCCATTCCCGGCAGCATGATATCCAGTATAACCAGCTGAGGCTTGGTTTTTTGAAGTGCTTCCATCAGGCCGGGAGCTCCGGCGAAGCCTTCTGCCTCGAAGCCGGAGGCACGAAGGGTGTAGAGCATCAGCTCCCGGATGCTGTTGTCATCTTCAACGCAATAAATCATGTGCTTCGCTCCTATGTGCATAGATATTATCAGTATAGCGCGTTTCTCTCTCCTGTGCAAGAGCTCGACTCGCTAAGCCTTGGAAAAAATACTTCCCAGATGGCGAAATCTATGGTATGATAATTAGCAGAAAGGCGGTGCGGCATATGGGATATTTGGCTGTGATTTTGGGCGCGTATTTGCTTGGCTCGTCCAGTATGGCATACTATCTGGCAAAGCTGACGAAAAAGGACGTGAGTAAAAACGGCAGCGGAAATCTGGGAGCCTCCAATACAGTGATCCTGATCGGCTGGAAGGCTGGTGTTTTGGTAGGGATCCATGATATCGGAAAAGGCATCCTTGCGGTGCTGCTGGCAGGATGGCTCTTCCCGGCGTTGGAGTACGCACCGGCTGCGGCGGGTGTGGCCTGCATTTTGGGACACATCTTCCCATTCTACTTAAAATTTAAGGGCGGCAAGGGACTTGCTTCCTATATCGGCATGACGGTCGCACTGAATTGGAAGCTGGCGCTGGCGGTCATCATTCTGCTGGTGATCGTGACATTGATCACGGATTACATCGTGGCGGGCACCATGAGCACCATCCTTGTGGTACCGGCGGCAACGTTGGTTCTGACCGGGAATTTGATTCTGATGCTGATTCTCTGTGTGCCGACCACGGTTATGCTCTTCAAGCACCGGGATAATTTTGTTCGGATCCGCAAGGGAACGGAGGTTGGCCTGCGCTGCGCCATCAAAGGCGAGCATAAAATGAAGTAAAAGATCGGCGTGCAGTTTTGTGCTGCACGCCGATCATGATATTTAGGGATTGCTGCCGTTCTGCGTGGGGAAGGGGGGCTGCTTGGGGGATTTTTTCTTCCGGGTGACCAGCTTGATGATCAACAGCACCACTCCGGCAATGACACCCAGCGGAACCAGATAGGGAATGGCACAGACGAAGAAAATGATCAGTTCCTTCAAAATGCTGCCCAGATTCTTCATACTGGTGGCAAAACCGGTGGAGATCCGCTCCCAGAAGCCGGGTTCTTCTGTGGGGGTGTACTGGGTAACCTCGCTGATGGTCAGGCGCACCGTGCCGTAATCCACCAGATTGTCATACAGCTTGAGCTGAGAGGTAACACGCTCCAGCTCGGTGCGGACTTCCGTCAGCCGTTCTTCAAGCTGCAGCAGCTCGGTCAGGTTGTCAGCTTCACCGATCAGGGCCAGCAGCCGCTCTTCTTCGGTTTGCAGCGCTTTCATGCGGCCCTCGGTGGCCACATAGCTCAGCGTCACATCCTCAGAGGATTCGCTGGTGGAGGTCACATTGCTCACATTGCCCACATGACTCACGAATTCATCCAGCCGCTCCGCGGGAATGCGGATGGTCAGGCTGGCATAGCGGCTTTGGCTGTAGGACACGTAATTACTGCCGGTGTATACTTCCCGGCTTTCAATGTAGCCGCCCAGCTCGGTGACTTTGGCATCAATGCCGCTGAGCAGGGGATCCATGTCCTCCGTCTCCGCACTCAGAGAGATCTTTCGGATCAGCTTCCGGTCAGTGACCGCGGAGGAACTGCCGGAGCTGCTGTCGTAGATGCCGTCATCGGGGACGGCTTCTGACTTTTCATTGTAGTAGTCGCCGCTGGTCTGCGCGGAACAGCCGGCAAAGGCAGCTGCCAGAAGCAGCGCGGCCAGGAACAGCGCCAGAATTTTCTTGCATTTCATGGTCATTACCTCCTTTGTATTGTGTATCCAGTTTCAGTATACCAGTAAAACGGCGGAAATACAACTACGATCAGGTTACAGTTCGTATACAAAAGGGTTACAGTTTGACCCAATCGGGCAGGTGTTCAAATTTGCAGACCTTCCCGCCGTGGGGGAAGGTCAGACAGCAGGAGAAGAGCATGGGGGCGGGGGAGTCATCTCTCGCCCCATATTTGTGGTCACCCACCAGCGGATACCCCCGGCTGGCGAATTGTACCCGGATTTGGTGACTGCGCCCGGTGTGAAGCCGTACCCGAACCAGGGAGGTTTCCCCCTCTGCCAGCCGGCGGAATTCCAGCCGTGCCTTTTTGACACCTTTGCGCTCCCGCTTGACTACAAATACTTTGTTTTTAGCACTGTCTTTCCATAACAGGTCTGTCCAGTCATCGTTTTCCGGCGGTGTGCCGTGAACCATCGCCACATATTCTTTGACCATGGTACCCTCCTGCACCGCTTTGCTGAGAACGGCGGCAGCCTGCTTGGTTCGGGCGTAGACCATAACCCCGCCCACATTTTTGTCCAGACGGTGAATGGGCAGGATCTCCCCACCCAATTGCTCCTTTAACTGCTCCGTCAGCTCATGCTCCGCATCCAGTCCCACGGGCTTGATGCAGACAACGATCTGCTTGTCGGAATAGAGAATTTCCATCTTGCTTCTCCTTATGCCAAATGCTCCGGCGAGATGCGGGCAATGATCTGGCCGCCAATGATATATTGATGATCCCCGGCTCTCAAAGCGGCTGCCAGTTCCTGCCCGTTGTGAACACGGTAAGGCAGGGCAATGCCCGCTTGACCCACCCGGGGCTCACCGATGAAGTGCGTATCCGCGCCGGAGGTGTGGATGCAGATCGTTTCCTGCGCCTTCTGAAGCGCCATTTGGTTTTTGAGGGGCTCATTTCCGGCGTTGTATACTTCGATTCCATCGATGAGATCGAGACGCACAGGTACCTCCCAGCCGCCGTAGCGGTAGGGATGGGCCTGAATGAGAAGGCCTCCGTATTCATGCACCCGGACGGCGAACTGCCTCAGATCCAGTTCTGGAATATCCGGATTATCCAAAAGAAAATCAAGATCGATGCCGTAACACAGCACCTCCTGCCCGCCGCCATAGGCGTGCTCAATGCCGAAGATCACATCAAAGTCCAGCTGTGCAGCCTCTTCTTTTGCGTCCAGATACGCCCCATAATAACGCGCCATCCGTTCTTTCCATGGAAGATTGGCATCCACGCAGGTGTAGCCGTGGATAAAATGATCCGTCAGCACCAGCCCCGCAAACCCGGCGGCCTTGTAGGCATGCACCAGCTCCCGGGCGGTGCTGTGAGCGCACTTACTGCATTCGCTGCCATGACAGTGTGTTTCGTAACGGTAAAGCATGAATTTCACCTCTTGCTTCTAGTATACCAAAAATCGGCGTGTTTGCAAGAGAAAACCATTCTGCCCGGGCTGGACGGTCAATCCGTAAGAATGGAGGGACTTTGAAACAGCAGTTCAGATTTCGGATGCCTGCGGAAGTGACATAATCAAACTGGCATTAAAATATATGGCTAAATTGGTACTATATTTATGACCAGATGATGCTATAATTCCTGATAAGCAAGGCGCTGCCTTGGCACAAAATGATCTTTCTTCAATTGCTGGGAGGTAAAACAATGAAACAAAACAATCGATCCCAAAGGACAACGGTATGGCTTTGCACGACGGCAATGCTGATGGCGCTGAATGTGGCAATGAGTTCATTTGGTGTTCCGGTACCGGGCGGTCATCTGTATATGAATGATATCGTCATTTGCGTAGCGGCCATTATTCTGGATCCGCTGGCTGCGTTTGTGGTGGGCGGTGTCGGTGCGTTTCTCGGGGATCTGTTCTTTTATCCGACACCGATGTTCGTTTCCCTGGTGACCCATGGACTGCAGGCGGTCGTGATCTCGCTGTTTTCCCATTATGCTATGAAAAAGCATCCGGTGCTGGCTTCCGGAATCGGAGTGACGGTGGGCGCGGTCATCATGGTCGTGGGATATTCGCTGGGAAGGGCATTCCTTTACAGCACACCGGAATATGCGGTCTTGAAGCTGCCGTATCAGATCCTGCAGGCAGTGGTCGGGGCGGTATTCGGTATGATCCTGTGCTGGAAATGCGGCATACATAAATTGTATCACAAAATGGTTTTGAAGAAGCCGGTATGATTTCACGTCCTACCCGATCGGCTTGTGAAGTATCCGCTTGCGCAGATATGAAGTTATGGCTAAAGCCATAATGAAGTATTGCGCTTCGCGCAAAGTGAAGTTAAGTGTGCCACTCACGTCCGCAGACACTTCATGATGCGCAGCATCACTTCATGCGCGAAGCGCACTTCACGTGCCACAAGGCACACTTAATTGCAAAAAGACCAGATGCAAAGCATCTGGTCTTTTTGCTGGTGGGGGAGGACGGATTCGCCCGGCTGCGGCCGGGCCACGGCGGTTGCGAGTGTCCACCGGACACTCGCTAAGAGCCGCCTTTCGAATCCGCCCTCCAAATACCCATACCACAAAAAAGACCAATCCCAAAGGATTGGTCTTTTTTGTGGTGGGGGAGGACGGATTCGAACCATCGAAGCGATACGCAGCAGATTTACAGTCTGTCCCCTTTGGCCACTCGGGAACTCCCCCATATTCAATTGGCTCGATTGGAGCCGGTAGACGGACTCGAACCCCCGACCTACTGATTACAAATCAGTTGCTCTACCAACTGAGCTATACCGGCGGCTCAAACAGAACACGCTTATTATAGCACGGAAATGCCATTTGTCAAGTGTTAATTTTGCTTTTTCGAAAGATTTCAAACCCGGTGTAAAGAAGATCCTTGATGAACGTTCATCGGTCTGTTATACTGATCAAAACGGAAAGGATGTGGCGTTTTGAAACGGCTCAAGTATGAATTTTACCACCGGCCATGCTTACAGGTGGCGCAGGATTTGGTGGGAAAATGGCTGGTTCGGCGGCTGCCCTCCGGGGAGCTTCTGCGCCTGCGGATCTCGGAAACGGAAGCCTACTGCGGCGAGGCGGATACAGCCTGCCACGCCCACAAGGGCCGCACCAAGCGGACGGAGGTGCTGTATGCCGACGCAGGCACCATCTACATTTATCTTTGCTACGGAATGCATTGGCTGCTGAATGTGGTCACGGGGGATGCCGAAGACCCGCAGGCGGTTCTGATCCGCGCCTGCGTGGACGCACCCGGTCCCGGGAGGCTGACCAAGCGGCTGTTCATTACCGGTGAGCTGAACCGGGGAAGCATCTGTGGCGATGAATTGTGGATCGAGGATGACGGTCAGGCCACCGAAGTAGAGACCGACAAGCGCGTCGGCATCGGCTATGCCAGTCAGGAGGATCAGGATCGACTCTGGCGCTTTAAATTGAAATAAGGAGCTCGCCCTGTCTGCGGACAGGGCGAGCTTTTAGCCATCACTTGCCGGATCTTGTATTCCGGAAATATACAATCAGGAAAACCATCAGCTGACAGAGGAATGTGACCAGCCAGGAAACAGGGTAGGAGATATAGAGCCATTCCGGCGTGTGGAACGCAGGCAGCTGGAAGATCGTGTAGATCCAACCGATACGGATGCCGCACACTCCCAAAATGGAGATGATCATGGGGGTTACAGAGGAGCCCATGCCCCGCAGCGCACCGGTGGATACATCCATCATGCCGCACAGGAAATAGGTCATGCACATGATCTGCAGCCGCAGCATGCCGTATGTGATCGCTTCTGCGGAATCGGTGATATAGATGGACAGCAGCTCCGGCCCGAAGAAGTACGCCGCACCGCCCGCGGCCAGACCGATGGCACAGACACATCCAAGGCAGATCCATAGGGTGCGGTAGACCCGCTTGAACTGCCCCGCGCCGGTGTTTTGCCCGATGTAATTGACAGCGGTCTGGTGGAAGGAGTTGACTGTCGCGTAGATGAAGCCCTCGATATTGTTGGCGGCGGCATTACCGGACATCAGAATATCACCGAAGGAATTGACAGAGGACTGAATGATCACATTGGAAATAGCAAACAGGGAGCTTTGGATTCCGGCAGGAAGGCCAATTCGGATGATCTTGACCAGCTGAGGCTTATAAAAGCGGAGCTGAGACAGGTGCAGCCCACATGCGTCGGTTCTGCGCATCAGCGCGATCACGACTAAAACAGCGGAGATGCCCTGGGAAATGACGGTGGCCAATGCCACACCGGCCACATTCATGTTGAAATAGCGGACGAAAATGACATTCAGCACCACATTGATCACACCGGCGATGGACAGAAAGATCAGCGGACTCTTGGTGTCGCCCGCGGCCCGGAGTATGGATGCACAGAAATTGTAGATCATGGTGAAGGTGATGCCGGAGAAATAGATCTGCATATAGACTGTGGACAGGGGCAGAACATTTTCCGGTGTGCCCATCAGTGTCAAAAAAGAGCCGGAGCAACACACACCGATGACCGTCAGAATGACTCCACTGACCAGAGCAGCGGGAATTGCGGTGTGAACAGTTCGGTAAGCTGCCTCCCGGTCGTTACCGCCCAGGGCGTGAGCCACTGTAACACCGGCACCAACGGACAGACCGACGAACAGATTGACAATCAGGTTTGTGATGGAGCTGGTGGCACCGACGGCGGCGACGGAGATGCTGCCGCAATACTGACCAACCACCACAAGATCCGCCGCGTTGAACAGCAGCTGCAGTACGCTGGTCAGAATGATAGGGATCGTATAAAGCATGATGCCGGAAAACAGCGGCCCAGTGAGCATGCTTTGATTTCTGTGTTTCATATAAAACACGTCACCTCTTTTAAAACCATTGAAAGTCATTATAGACCTTTTTCAGCAAAATGCAAGAGACCTGCGAAAAAAAGCTGGCCGATCCCCATGGACCGGCCAACTCACGGTTTGTTTTACAGTTCGACATCCAGCTTGGCGATCACAGCAGCGCAGCGCTTGCACAGGCCGTTTTCGTCAGCATTTTCGGAATGGATCCAGCAGCGGGGGCACTTTTCACCCTTGGCTTCGGTGACAGCCACGGTCAGGTCGGGGAAATTCACACCGGCACCCACCTCGGCACCCTCAGCCGCAGCCTCCCAGGCGCAGGAGGAAACGATGAACACTTCTGCCAGGTTCACACCCTCACAGGCGGCCTTTACATCGTCACTGCCGGACAGCGCCACGTGAGCCTCCAGAGCCTTGCCGATGCGCTTGTCGGCACGAGCCTTCTCCAGAACGCCGTTGACATCCTGACGCAGCTTCATGACGGTGGCCCACTTTTCCATAGCGGCATCGTCCAGAACGTACTCACGCATGTCGGCGGGCATCTGGTTGAGCAGGATATTCCGGGCATCATCGCTGCTGCGGTGGGGCATCATCTGCCAGATCTCGTCACAGGTGAAGGCCAGGATGGGAGCGAACAGCTTCGCCATGGCATCCACGATCAGGAACAGGGCGCTCTGAGCGCTGCGGCGGCGCAGACCGGCGGCCTCATCGCAGTACAGCCGATCCTTGATGATATCCAGATAGAAGCTGGACAGCTCGACAACGCAGAAATCGTTGATGGCATGGGTAACGACGTGGAACTCGTAATTGTCGTAAGCCTTCCGAACAGCCTGGATCAGAGCATCCAGCTTGGTCAGAGCCCAGCGATCCAGCTCCTCCATCTGATCGGCAGGAACCAGAGCGTTGGCGTCAAATTCATTCAGGTTGCCCAGGCAGTAACGGGCGGTGTTGCGGAATTTCAGATAATTCTGGGCGATCTGCTTGAAAATCTCTTTGGAGCAGCGCACATCGGCGTGATAATCGGAAGAAGCAGCCCACAGGCGGACGATGTCCGCACCAAAGTCCTTGATCAGATCGGCGGGATCTACGCCGTTGCCCAGAGATTTGTGCATGGCACGACCCTGACCGTCCACGACCCAGCCGTGGGTCAGCACCTGCTTGAAGGGGGCACCCTGGTCAAGAGCGCCGACGCTGGTCAGCAGGGAGGACTGGAACCAGCCGCGGTACTGGTCAGCACCCTCCAGATACACGTCCGCGGGCCACAGCTCGGGAGTCCGGTGCATCAGGGAGGCGAAGTGGGTGGAGCCGGAGTCGAACCAGCAGTCCAGGGTGTCGGTCTCCTTATCGAAGGCGGTGCCGCCGCAGTGGGGGCAGGTGAAGCCGTCGGGAACCAGCTCCATGGCATCCTTCTCAAACCAGATGTTAGAGCCGTGCTCGTCGAACAGGGCAGAGATCTTGGCGATGGAGTTCGGATTGGAAACAGGTTTGCCGCAGTCCTTGCAGTAGAACACAGGGATGGGCAGACCCCAGCGGCGCTGACGGGAAATGCACCAGTCGGCACGTTCCCGGATCATGCTGACCATCCGGTCGCCGCCCCAGCCGGGGAACCACTGGACGTTTTCAATGGCCTCAATAGCCTGATCCTTGAAGGACTCAACAGAGCAGAACCACTGGGGCGTGGCGCGGAAGATGATAGGCTTCTTGCAGCGGTCGTGATGGGGGTAGGAGTGGACGATGTTCTCGGAAGCGAACAGCATGCCGCTGTCCTTCATGTCCGCCAGAATGATGGGGTTGGAGTCCTCGGTTTTCAGACCCTCGTACTTACCGGCGTAGTCGGTGTGGCGGCCGTAATCATCCACAGGCACCACCAGATCCATGCCGTAGCGCATGCAGGTCTGATAGTCGTCCGCGCCGAAGCCGGGAGCGGTGTGGACGCAGCCGGTACCGGAGTCCATGGTAACATATTCGGCGTTGACCAGGCGGCTGGTCTTGTCCAGGAAGGGGTGCTGTGCCAGCATATTCTCAAAGAACTGGCCGGGGTAAGAGGCCAGAACCTCATAGTTTTCAAAGCCGCCCATCTTCATGGTCTTTTCCATCAGAGCCTCGGCCATGATGTAGGTCTCACCGTTGTCTGCCTTGACCAGCACATAGCTGTCCCGGGGATGGAGGCAGATGCCCATATTGCCGGGCAGGGTCCAGATGGTGGTTGTCCAGATCACGAAGAACATCTTGCTCTGGTCAAACTGGCTCAGCTTGCCCAGATCGTCCTTCATGGGGAACTTAACATAGACAGAGGTACAGGGATCGTCCTGATACTCGATATCGGCCTCGGCCACAGCCGTGGCGCAGAAGGGACACCAGGTAACAGGCTTCAGACCCTTATAGATGTAGCCCTTGTCAAACATCCGGCCAAAGACTTTGACCTCCTGTGCTTCAAAGTGCTTATCCATGGTACGGTAGGGATGCTCCCAATCGCCCACGACGCCCAGCCGCTTGAAGCCGCCCATCTGCTTCTGAATGAAGTCCTCGGCAAAGGCCTCGCAGGCCAGACGGAACTCGGAAACGGACATATCCTTGTTCAGCTTGCTCTTGGATTTTTCGATGGCCCGCTCAATGGGCAGACCGTGGTTGTCCCAGCCGGGGACGTAGGGGGTGTAGTAACCCATCATGGCGTGGCTGCGGATGATGAAATCCTTCAGCGTCTTGTTCAGGGCGTGACCCATGTGGATGAAGCCATTAGAGAAGGGAGGGCCATCGTGGAGCACGAAGGGGGGCAGATCCTTGTTCTTCTCCAGCATGGCGTTGTACAGATCCTGCTCTTGCCAGCGCGCCAGCATGCCGGGTTCCCGGGCGGGCAGACCGGCCTTCATGGGAAATTCGGTCTTGGGTGTGATGATGGTGTTCTTGTAGTCCATTGGAAATACCTCTTGATATTAGTAAATTATATTGTAGGGGAGAGTCTTGACCCTCCCTTGACTTTACAATAGTAGCCTGGGGAAAACCGTGTCATTGCGAGCCAGCGCGCACGCTGGCGTGGCAATCTCCCGGTAAACTGTCACATTATTTTTAGAATTCAATACAGAAAATCAGCTTGCTGGTGTTTTCGGTGATTGCCTGGTTTTCCATGGAAGCGCTGGCCTTAAATCCCATTTTGCTGATTGCACCGTCAATTGCGTAGGCTGTTTTCTGCGACATAGTAGCGGAAGATGCACCGGCCAGCTCTAAAGTTTCAGATTTGATGGTGTTGTCACCTTTGCAGCGCATTTCAATCAGACGCTTAATGTTATCATCATGGGCAAACCACTTCAGTTTCGGCTTGCGGGGCTCATTTCTGCCTTCAAACTCAACCGTGATCCGTCCACTACGCTGAGAACTGTCCTGATAAGAGGAAGTGCTTTCAGCACTTTCGGAGCATTTAGTAGCAGCACTTTTCTCCGTTAGAGCAATTTTCTTGCTGAAACGGTTAACCGTGTGGCTGGTTTCGCTAATTTCGATGGAACAAAATTTGGCTCCAAGGGAATGTGCAACGTGCTTTAACTCCGCCAAGCGTTCCTCGTGAGCTTTGCTGAAAATGCAATCTGTACGAATGTATCGGTTACGATCGAAACTATCGACGTAATAAATAGCATCGCATGTTGCGGAAGGTATAAACTGAAGGTTTCGTATGTTGATAGCTTCATCATAAAGGTAAAGAATTTCCATACCGTTTTGATTGCTAAGCCAGCCAATCGCACCCTCGCATACATCAATTCCGCGTCGTACAGCATCATCAACAATTACAATCATATTGGGAAGATTAAAGCAATCGCTGGTGTACACATCGGGAAACAAGGGATTATACTTCTTCACCCTACGAAGATAACTATCCTGCTTTGCTTTTTCAGACATTGCTGTAGCACTTTCCTGAACGGCAACCATTGCGTTTTTACCGGCATCGCTGGCTTTGTGCAGAAAATTGGAGAACTTCTCGGCTCCCTTTTTGGTATCAAATTCAATAGCCATGATAAAACTCCTCTCGCATTGTGTTTCTCATACTACGCCGTGTATTTTTTGCGAGGTGCTATCTGGGGGATTGCCACGCCAGTCTGCGGACTGGCTCGCAATGACAGCGTGATGATTAGCAAATACAAAAAACACGCCTTTGTCCCTATGATAAGAGACAAAGGCACGTATTACCTCTGCGGTACCACTCTTGTTCCGGCTGAAAGCCGACACTTGAAATCGCTGTATCGGGCGAACCCGGCGCGGTCTACTGGCAAAATGCGTTCGGCGCGCTGCTCCGAGGTGATATGCCGCGCATTCCGCTTACTGCCTCGCACCAAACGGCAGCTCTCTGATAGCGGGGGATACGCGCACTTGTCCTCATCAAAGCATTTGGTATTTACTTCTTGGTGGGATCGTAGTTCCGGCCAAACTGCAGGTTGGCAAACTTGCTGGTGGTGTCGGACACAGGGTGCTTGGGCTCGGCCTTGGGAGCCTTATCCTCAGTGGTGCCCACCAGAGCCTCCAGATTCTGAGAAATCTCATCCACCGGGTCAGCCGCGGCTTCTTCCATTGCCTCAGCCTGAGCGGCGGGGGCAGTGGCTTGGCGAATCTTAGCCAGATTCTCCAGACAAGCCTTGAGCTGCTCCTCAATGGCGAGGATCTGCTCGGCGGCGGCCTTCTTAGCCTCCTCGACCCGTTCGTTTTCGGCGGCGATCAGCACGTCATTGTTCTTGGCGTTCTCAGCGGCGGCAACATTTGCCTCGCTGAGCATCTGAGTACACTTACACTCAGCCTCCTTGACCATCATGTCGCAGGTCTTCTGGGCATTGACGATGGCTTCCTTCATGCTGGCTTCGTTGGAGCGGTATTCCTCCAGCTTGCCGACCAGGACACGCATCTTGCTCTTCAGGAGCGCGTTCTCCTTGTACAGCGTTACGTAGTCTTCGGTCAGGGGCTCCAGAAATTCGTCCACAGCCTGCATGTCATAGCCGCCGAAGGTGGCGCGGCTGAAGGAGATCTGTTCTATCTGCTGCGGTGTAAACATAGCAAATCCTCTCTGTCTTTAGATGTAGCTTTCAGCTTCGGCCTGGATATTCTCCAGATCACCCACAACTTCCATGCTGTGAGGAACGAACAGATAGGTGGACTGAGCGATCTTGTTGACCTTGCCGTCCAGAGAGTAGGCGCAGCCGGACAGGAAGTCCACCACACGGCGGGCCAGAGCCTTGTCCACATTCTCCATGTTGACGATGATGGCCTTCTTGTCGCGCAGATCATCGGCAGCCTTGGAGGTGTCGTTGAAGGTGGTGGGGCGGAACAGGACGACTTCCTGCTTACCGGAGTTGATGTTCAGCACCTGACCGCTGAAGTTGCCGGACTTGCTGCTGGGGGTAGTGGAAGCGGCGGCATCGAAGTTGAAGCTGCTGCTTTCGTCAGAGGCGGCGTTGCGGCTGCGGCGGGGAGCTTCCTCCTCATAGCCGTCCATGCCGTCGTCGTAATCATCGTACTCGTCGTCTGCGTAGGGCTGAGCGAACTTCTTTACATTGTCCCAAAAACTCATTTTCTGTTTCCTCCTATGTGTGCATCAATTCTGATGAGACTTGGTATAATCTCTGGCACCGAAGATGGCGGTGCCGACCCGGATCATGGTGCTGCCGCAGCGGATCGCGTCGGTATAATCGCCGGACATCCCCATGGACAGAATATCGACAGATACATTATCGTATTTTTTTGCCGTTATGTCAACAGAAAGGTTGCGAATTTCCAGAAAAAATTTGTCGTTATCCCCCGAATTTTCGCAAACAGGGGGGATTGCCATCAGTCCTTTGACCCGAACATTGGGAAAATTCGACATTTTTTCTACCAGCGGCAGGATATCTTCGATACCGAAGCCACTCTTGCTTTCTTCTTCGCCAATGTTGATCTCCAGCAAAATATCCTGTACGATGCCCTGTTTCGCTGCTTCTGCCTGAATGCATTCCAGCAGCTTCATACGGTCAACGCTCTGAATGAGATCCACTTTGCCAACCACCTGTTTGACTTTATTGGTTTGCAGATGACCGATGAAGTGGACAGGAGCGCCTTCGTAGGCGTTTTCGGACAGCTTTTGCGTCAGTTCCTGTACACGGTTTTCACCGCAGCAGTCAACGCCTGCGGCGATGGCCTGACGGACATTGTCGGCACCGTTCATTTTTGTGGCGGCGCACAGCTTGATCTGCTTCGGATCCCGGCCTGCCGCAAGGGCGGCTTTTTCGATATCCGCCTTAATGGCGGCAACATTTTCAGCGATGGACATAATGATTCGACCTTTCTGTGTTTCTCTTTCCGATACAAAAAAGGCGCCGGAATTCTCTCCGTCGCCTTTTTGTGTCACTTATGCGGTTGCAGCGGCTTTGAGCTGCTTCATGGGTGCAAGGGTGGAAATGGCATGCTTGTAGATCATCTGCTGCTTGCCGTCGGTCACCAGCACCACCACAAAGCTGTCGAAGCCTGTGACGATTCCCCGGAGCTGGAAGCCGTTCATCAGGAAAAGCGTCACGGGAACCCGGTCCCGGCGCACTTCGTTGAGAATGGCATCCTGTAAATTGATTGCGTCAGACATATGTATACCTTCTTTCTTTGATTTGGAACACATACATCTTAAATGTATTCAGTTGTCATTTGCTATCAAAAGCCGTCGTGCCTTTGTAAGAATTTCATCGGCGTCCTCGCCGGTATTGCGAAGCAGCCAGTTTATGCTTTTATTTCTGCGGAACCAGGTCAATTGCCGCTTGGCATACCGCCGGGAGGACTGCTGCACCAGCGCGGCAGCCTCTGCGATGGTGCCATTCCCTGCAAGAGCGGACACGAATTCCTTGTAGCCGATGGCCTGCATGGCGGTGCAATGGGGGGGCACGCCTTCTGCCAGCAATGCCTTGATCTCATCAATCAGCCCGGTTTCCAGCATGATCTCCACCCGCAGATCAATGCGGCGGTACAGCTCCGCCCGCTCGGCGAAGTCAAGCCCCAGCCATAGGGGACTGTATTTCGGCGGGATGGCCTGTGTTTTTAAGTTGTGGGCGGTGATGGTTTCGCCGGTTTCCAGATATACTTCCAAAGCACGGATAATGCGCTTTCTGTCGGAAAGATGGAGCCGCGCGGCGGCCTCCGGGTCGATCTCCCTCAGCCAGTCCATCAACGCTTCCATGCCTTCCCGGTCTGCTTTTTCCTCCAGCTCCTCACGCCGCCCGGTGGCGGGGCAGGGGGCAAAGTTGTTCCCTTTGATCAAGGAATCCATGTAAAGTCCGGTGCCGCCGGCGATGATGGCGGTCTTGCCCCGGGCTAGAATATCATCCACGATGGGAGAAGCCATCTCGCAGTACCGGCTGACGGAGAAATCCTCATCCGGCTCCGCGACATCCAGCATGTGGTGCGGGATTCCCTGCATTTCTTCCGCGGTGGGCTTGGCGGTACCGATATCCATGCGGCGGTAGACCTGCATGGAGTCGCAGGAGACCACCTCGCCGTTTAATTCTTTCGCCAGCTCTACCGCCAGAGCGGTCTTGCCGGAGGCGGTCGGCCCGGCAATGCAGATGATGTTGTTCATGTCGGACCTCCTAAAATAACGCTGTCATTGCGAGGCCCGAAGGGCCGTGGCAATCTCCCGGTAAATCGTCAGATCCAAAGACTCACCAGGACAATCAGCAGTCCAATGCTGACACCGGCTTTGAAGTAGAATTTGTACTTATTCTTTTTGTCTGCGCCGAGCATGATCGCACCGATGAGGGAAAGAATACTCAGAGAGATCATCATATGGCTGACGATCTTGCCGAAACCATTTCCGGTGATACCAACGATCATAACAGGGATTACGACCAAAGCGATCGCCAGAATAACCAGCATAATTCTTAGATGTTTTGTGTTGTTCATATCAGTTCTTCTCCTACAGTCCAAATAGGATCAGAATCCATACCACAGTGATGAAAGCCACCACGCCCAGTGTGCTGATGGTCAAAGTCCGGCTTCTCTTGCGGTTTTCAAAGGCATTTTCCAGCAAATAAACCGCTGTTAAAGGCATATATACATAGATTGCATCCGCCCATACATCGAGTAATTGCAACAGGGCAAGGATGACTGCACTGACTGCACTTGCCATTCCGATGATGAAAATAATCTTTTCATACCACAGCTTTTTATTCCAATTTTCTTTCAACTTTTCCATAATTATATCCTCCGGAACTGCTTTTCCAGTTGCTTCTTACTCAGCGTAATGCAGATGGGGCGGCCATGGGGGCAATATTTCAGATCCTCTCTTGCCATGACCTGCTTAACCAGCGCCAGCAGCTCGGCTTCGTCCGTGTGCCATCCGGCCTTGATAGCAGCCTTGCAGGCCACGGTGTGCAGAACCTCGTCCCGGACGGTGTCTTTGGTCTCATGGCGGCCGTTCAGAAGATCAGCGGCAAGACTTTCGGCGGCATCTGCCGCATCCTCCGGAGCCAGATCCATGGGAATTTGACGCAAAAGCACGGTGTTTTCGCCAAACTCGTCGATCTCAAAGCCCAACTCGTCCAGCAGCGACTTGTTGTTCAGCAGCTCCGCTGCACCTTCAGCGCTTAGGCGCACAGGGATGGGAGCAAGCAAAGTTTGCCCGGTGATGGCCTCCTGATTCTCTTTCAGTTTGTCAAAGAGGATTCGCTCATGGGCGGCGTGCTTGTCAATGAGGAAGGCATTGTCACCTTCTTCTACAATAATATAGGAATTGTACAGCTCGCCGACCATGCGCCAGCTCGCTTCCTCCGGCATGGGGAGCGCAGTCTGCTCCGGCTCCGGTTCCGGTTCGGAAATGGGGGCGGGGACAGGCGCAGGTGGAATAATGGGCGGCATTTTTTCCACAGGCGCGGAGGGCTTCGGAATCACCACATACTCCCGCAGAGGAGACGGCGCGCTCTGCTCCAGCTTCGCAGCGGTGGCAATGGCGGCCTCACGCTTCGGCTGGGGCGCGTCGGCGATCACGGCGGAGAAATTCCGGTATTCCGTCGGAGTTATGGTGCGGAAGAAGTTTTCTTGCTTCGGTGCGTGACCTTGGGGAACTGCCGCGCCAGTGTGCGCGCTGGTTCGCAAGGACATAGGATCTGGGGACGGTGCGGGGGCGCTCTTAAACTGCACATTGGGTCTGTCCGGTGTTTTGTTCAGCGCCCCCAGAACACCGTAATGCACACAGTCGAAAACCGCTTTTTCCGACAGAAATTTTACCTCCGTTTTGGCCGGATGCACATTCACATCCACAGCGTTTGCGGGCAGTGTCAGATGCAGCACACAGGCGGGGAATTTACCCACCATGATCTGATTGCGGTAGGCTTCCTCCAATGCGGCGATCAGCAGCTTGGACTTCACCGGGCGGTCATTGACGAAGAAGGTCTGCAAACTGCGGCTGGGTCGGGAGTCCGTGGGCTTGCTGACATAGCCGGTTAGGGAATAGCTTTCCCAGCGGCTTTCGACCTTTACCATTTTGGCACATTCCCGGCCATAGACGCTGTAGACCGCCGCCTCCAGCCCGCCGGTGCCGGGGGTGGATAATACCTGCTTGCCGTCCCGGAGAAAGGTAAAGGATACTTCCGGGTGAGCCAGCGCCTGCATTTGCACGGCGGCGGCAACCCGGCTGCCTTCCACGGAGTCGGCTTTCATAAATTTCATCCGAGCTGGGGTGTTGAAGAACAGATCCCGGATGATGATGGTAGTGCCGTCGGGGCATCCGGCTTCACTTTCCTCGGTGACAGTTCCGGCCTCCAGATGCAGGCTGGTGCCTGTCAGACTTCCGGCAGTCTTGGTCATCAGATCGATGCGGCTGACCGACGCGATAGCGGCTAATGCTTCGCCACGGAAACCCATGGTGGCGATGGCGGCCAAGTCCTCGGCAGTGCGCAGCTTGCTGGTCGCGTGGCGCAGAAATGCGGTTTTCGCGTCCTCCGGAGCCATGCCGCAGCCGTTGTCCGTGACACGCAGGAAGGTCATGCCGCCGTCCCGAATCTCAATGGTGACCTTGGACGCACCGGCATCCACCGCGTTTTCCAGCAGCTCTTTGACAACGGAGGCAGGGCGCTCTACGACCTCACCGGCGGCAATCAGGTTGGCAATATGGGGAGATAATTGTATGATTTTGGGCATATTATCACCTGTTAATCCAACATTTTCTTTAGCTTATACAGCTCATTCATAGCTTCAATGGGGGTCAGGGTTTCCACCGTAATGGCGCTCAGAGCAGCACAGACCTGCTGAGAACGCAAATCCAGCATGCTGATCTGATCCTCGGGCTCCTCGTTCACGATGACATGCTGAACGCCGTTCTGGCTTTCCAGCTCCGCGAGAATTTCTCTTGCCCGGGCGACCACGGCATTGGGCAGACCCGCTAATTTTGCGACTTCCACGCCGTAGCTGTCATCCGCCGCACCGGGGACGATCTTGCGCAGGAAGATCATCTGGTCACCCCGCTTTTTTACGGCGATGTTGTAGTTTTTTACATTGGGCAGCTCCTGCTCAATGGTGGAAAGTTCGTGGTAATGGGTGGCAAAGAGTGTCTTTGCACCCAGCTTCCGGGGGCTGGCGGCGTATTCCAGCACCGCCCGGGCAATGGCCATACCGTCGTATGTGGAGGTGCCCCGGCCGATCTCGTCCAGAATCAGCAGGCTCCGGGAGGTGGCATACTTCAAAATGGAGGCTACCTCAGACATTTCCACCATGAAGGTGGACTGACCCGATGCCAGATCGTCGCTGGCGCCGATTCTGGTAAACACCCGGTCGACCAGTCCGATCTTCGCCGCCTTGGCGGGGACGAAGGAGCCCATCTGAGCCATCAGCACGATCAGAGCCACCTGACGCATATAGGTGGATTTACCGGCCATGTTGGGGCCGGTTATGATGGAAACCTGATCATCTGCGGAGCCTAAGCGGGTATCGTTGGGGACAAACAGAGTGTCCTTGAGCATGACCTCCACAACAGGATGGCGGCCATCGGTGATGGAGATCTCATTGCTTAAGGTGATCTCCGGACGGCAGTAATTCCGCTGGATGGCAACAGTGGCCAAAGAACACAGGGCATCCGCGGCAGCCACCGCGGCGGCGCTGAGCTGCACCCGGGCTGCCTGAGCAGCCAGATGCTCCCGCAGTTCCGTAAAGATCTGGTATTCCAGAGCAGTGAGCCGGTCTTTAGCGGTCAGCACCTGATCTTCCAGCTCTTTCAGCTCCTGTGTGATGTAGCGCTCACAGTTGGCAAGGGTCTGCTTGCGCACATAATGGGCAGGCACCTGATCCATAAAGGATTTGGAAACTTCAATATAGTAACCGAAAACCCGGTTGTAGCTGACTTTCAGGGTGCGGATACCGGTCTTTTCCCGCTCTGCTGCCTCAATAGCAAGGATGGTGCCGGAGCCGCCCTGCATGATGTCGCGCAGGCGGTCGGCATCGGCGTTGGCACCGGGGCGGATCATGCCTCCCTCCCGAACGGTCAGGGGAGGATCGTCTACGATGGTTTGCTCGATCCGATCGGCGCAATCGGTCAGCGGGTCAATGGCTTGCTCCAGTTTGCGAAGCAGTGCGGATTCCGTTTGGCAGAGCTGGGCCTTAACCAGCGGAAGAGCTCGCAGGCCTCTGGCAAGACCCAGAAGATCCCGACAGTTGACAGTGCCGGTGACGATGCGGGTCATAACGCGCTCCAAATCGGTCACATCTTTCAGAGCCTCAATCAGCTCGCCCCGGCAGATGGGCGCGTTCACCAGCTCTTCCACAGCTCCCTGCCGGCGGCCGATCTCAATGGGATCCAAAAGGGGCTTTTCCAGCCAGCTGCGGATCAGCCGCCCGCCCATGGCGGTGTGGGTCTTGTCCAGCACCCACAAAAGCGTTCCTTTCTTTTCCTTGGAGCGCATGGTCTCGGTCAGTTCCAGATTCCGGCGGGCATCCATGTCCAGTTCCATAAACCGGCCGGTGGTGTAGTATTGCAGTTCCCGGATGTGAGCAAGGTCATTTTTTTGCAGAGTCAGCAGAGTCTGCAGCAGAGTGCCTGCCGCAATGATGGCGGCGGGCAGTCCGGTAATGCCAAGCTGGGAAAGGGGGGAGCCAAAGTGCCGCTCCAGCAGTTCTTCGGATGCGGTAAGGTCAAACTGCTCCGGCTTGCCTTCATCCACGCAGCAGCTTAAGCGGCGGAACAGGGCATCGGAAAGAACCTCGTCATCCACACCACTGCCGCCCCGAATGACTTCGGAAGGGGAGAAACGGCCCAATTCAGAAGCCGCAGAGGGGGCATCCGCACAGACTGTGACAAAAAACGCGCCAGTGGACACATCGCAGAAGGCAAGACCAAACTTGCCGCCCTCGCCGTAGACGCAGGCGATGTAGTTATTCTTGCTTTCATCCAGCATACAGCTTTCCGTGACAGTGCCGGGGGTGACGATTCGTGTTATGTCACGCTCAACGAGCCCTTTGGTGGTGGCGGGATCCTGCATCTGTTCGCAGATGGCAACCTTGTATCCTTTCTGCACCAGCCGGGCAATATAAGAGTCGACGGAGTGATACGGCACACCGCACATGGGTGTCTGCTCCTCCTTGGGCTTGCCCCGGTCACGGGTGGTCAGGGTCAGATCCAGTTCTTTGGCGGCAACCTTCGCGTCCTCGTTGAACATCTCGTAGAAGTCGCCCAGCCGGAAAAACAGGATACAGTCTTTGTTCCGTTCCTTTATTTCATTGTATTGCCGCTGCATGGGTGTTAATTCAGTGGTGGGCTTCGCCATGAACGTACCCTCTTTCTATATTATTCGTTGACGGCTAAATTGCCGGTCAGGCTCCAGGTGGTAGAGCCGGTGATGGTGATATTTTGATAGGTTCCGATCAGCTTGCCATCGCCGGGGAAGCGCACCAGCCGGCCACCCTCTGTCCGGGCAGTGAGCTGGTCTGCGTCAACGCCGTCCACCAGACAGCGCATGGTTTTGCCGACATAAGCGGCGTGGATCTCTTCGGAAATGCGGTTTTGCACGCCGCACAGCTTGTCAAAACGACGGTTCTTTTCTTCCTTGGGCGTGGGATCCTCCATGGATGCCGCGGGGGTGCCGTGGCGGGGGGAGAAAATGAAGGTGAACAGCGCGTCGTAGCGCACCTTTTCGATCAGGGAGATGGTTTCCTCAAATTCTTCTTCCGTCTCGCCGGGGAAGCCTACGATCACATCACTGGTCAGCACCAGCTCCGGCATGACGGACTTGGCGTATTCCACCGCCGCCAGATATTTCTCCCGGTCATAATGCCGGTTCATGGCCTTCAGCACGCGGGAGGAACCGGACTGGAAGGGAAGATGCAGCTGCTTAGCAATCTTCGGATACTTTGCCATGGTGTCAAACAGCTTCTGACCGGCATCTCTGGGATGGCTGGTCATAAAGCGGATCAGAAAATCGCCGGGGAGCTCCGCAATCATGGCAAGCAGGTCGGAAAAATCAACGCCGCAGTCCAAGTCCTTGCCGTAGGAGTTAACGTTCTGGCCTAAGAGGGTGATCTCCCGGATGCCGTTTGCAATCAACTCCCTGCACTCATTCAGGATATCCTCAGGCTTGCGGCTGCGCTCCCGGCCCCGGACATAGGGGACGATGCAGTAGGTGCAGAAATTATTGCAGCCGTACATGATGGATACCCATGCTTTCAGTTGATTGTCCCGGAGCTGAGGCAGACCCTCTGCAATGGAACCGGGTTCGTCAGTCACGTAGAACTGCCGTTTCCCTTTGTAAAGAACGTTATACAATATTTCCGGGAACTGCCACAGATGGTGGGTGGAGAACACACCGTCTACATGGTGATAGCTCTTCTTAATTCGCTCGGATACGATCTCCTGACCGGCCATGCAGCCGCACAGGAAGATCTTCTGACCCGGATGGCGGCGCTTTGTGTGAACCAGCGCACCCAGATTACCGAATACCCGCTGCTCTGCGTGTTCCCGGATGGCGCAGGTGTTCATGACGATTACGTCGGCGCCCTCGGCCTCGCCGGCGATGGCGTAGCCGCTCTGGGAGAGCAGACCCCGGATGCGCTCGGAATCCGCTTCGTTTTGCTGGCAGCCGTAGGTCTCTACGTAAGCCTTGGGTGTTGTTTCTCGTTCGCGCCAGTAAGCGGCGATCTTATCACAATAATCATACTGCTGCCGCAGTTGTTCATCAGAAATTACAGTGGTTTTTCCGGTCATGTCGATATTCCCCCAATGATACTATCCTAGCATATGATAATAGCATTTTTTCTCCTTTTTTTCAAGTGCTCTTGGGCTTTTCAGCGGAGTTTCATTTGTAAATAAATTATGGAATCTCTTGCAATTGCCTACGACACATGATAAACTGGGAACATTATCCGCCGGCGATGCCGGAGAAAGAGGAAGCTATGAAGTGTAGAAACTGCAAGGCGGAGCTGGAAAAGGGCGCTACAGTCTGCCCCTCCTGCGGCAAAGAGGTCAATCAGGAGCAGACCGCAAAGGAGTCTGAAAGCACTGGCACCAAGAAAATAAAAACCTGGCAGCTGGTCATTGTGATTGTGGCGGCGCTGGTACTGCTGCTGAGCCTGACGGTGGTGGTCTATTGGAGCATCATCGGTGTAAAGAGCTTTGATGAGGGTGTCCAGAGTATCGTTAATCTGTTTACGCCCAGGGAAAACAATGTGTTCTACAAAGACTCCTACTCCGTGTCCGATAAAAAGGCCATGGACAAGCGTGAAGAGGTGGTTGCCACCGTAGGCGATCAGGAGCTGACCAATGGTGAGCTGCAGATCTACTACTGGATGAATGTCTATGATTTCCTGAATAACTATGGTTATTATGCGGTCTACGCGGGCCTTGACTATACGCAGCCTCTGGATGAGCAGCAGTGCCCCGAGGTGGATGGAACCTGGCAGCATTTCTTCCTGGACGATGCGCTTTCCGGCTGGCATAACTATCAGGCGATGGCGCTGATGGCTGAAAAGGAGGGCATGAAGCTGGACGAAGCGATGCAGGAGGATCTGGATACGCTGCGTGAAACGCTGGCCACTACGGCTGTGGACAACGGCTTCTCGTCCATTGATGCCATGCTCCAGTCCGATATGGGTCCCGGCTGCACTTATGACGATTACTATTCCTATATGAAGGTGTATTACACCGGCTATATGTATTTCAGTGACCGCTACAATGCTGTGGAGATTACCGATGAGATGCTCGAGAACTACTTCACAACCAATGAAGAGACATTGAAGCAGAGCGGCATCACCAAGGACAGCGGCAACCTCTATGACGTGCGCCATATCCTGATTGAGATTGAGGGCGGCACCAAAGATGAGGACGGAAACATGACCTACACCGATGCGGAATGGGAAGCATGCCGCGTGAAGGCTCAGGAACTGCTGGATGAGTGGCTGGCTGGTGAACACACGGAGGAAACCTTTGCTGAGATGGCCAATAAGCACTCGGCTGATACCGGCTCCAACACCAACGGCGGTCTGTACACGGATCTGGATAAGGACACCACCTTTGTGGATGAGTTCGTGGATTGGTATATGGCTGAGGATCGTAAGGCTGGCGATTACGGCCTGATCAAGACCAGCTATGGTTACCACATCATGTACTGCTCCGATGTCGAGGCTGAGTGGATTGCCGCTGCCCGGGATGGCATCATGAACGAGGAGTCCGCTAAGATCCTGAAGGCAGCCACTGCCCAATTCCCCATGGAAGTGACCTATAAGAACATCGTTCTGGGTGTTGTGGATCTGAGCACCTCCAGCTAAAAAAGAACAGGAGCTGATGCAGTTTGATGCATCAGCTCCTGTTCTTTATTTCTTCCAATCTGGCCGCAGCGTGGGAGCCAGCGGCAGGGTGTGGAATATTTCTGCGGTGATCAAGCGGTATTCACTGATATCTGTGGCTTTTCTCAGACGTTTGAACAGTTTTTCGCCGCCATCAAAGCGGCATTCCCAATAACGCCAGTTTTCTTTCAGCCGGAACATGGCATTGCGGGCACTGCCAAAAAGCGCCATGTATTCCTCCAGCAGTTCACCGTGGAAGGCCTCCAGCGTGGAAGCGGTGGTGCCGCCGGGGCTCAGCATACCGGGATCGCCGATCAGTCCACGGCCAATCATAACGGAGGACACTTGCGGATACCGGTTTTCAACAGCCTGAATGTCCGCAATGCCGCACAGATCACCATTGTAGCACAGGGGGTTGGTGCTGTGTTCGGCGGCATATCGGAATGTGTTCTCCCGGATAGGCGCGTTGTAAAAATCTTTCCGCGCCCGGGGATGAATGGTCAGTTCCTGAATGGGGTAACGGTTGAAAACTTCCATCACCCTTGGAAACTCTTCGTCACTGTTGACACCGATCCTGGTTTTTACAGATACGGACAGGGGAGCGGAGGAAAAAACAGTATCCAGGAAGCGATCCAGCCCATCGGGGTCGGACAGCATGCCAGCCCCTTTTCCCTTGGACACAACGGTTCCTGAGGGGCAGCCAATGTTCAGGTTCACTTCCTCGTAGCCGCGTTCCGCACACTTTTCTGCTGCCCAGAGGAAGTCCTCGGGGACTTTGGTCAGAATTTGGGGGATGGCGGTGAAGGGGACACTGTCCGCCATGGGCAGCTCCCGATCCTCTTTCCGGGTCAGCGTCCGGTGGATGGTGGGGGAAAGAAAGGGCGTGTAGTAGCGGTCAATACCGGGGAAGTACTTCTGATGCAGCCGCCGGTAAACGCTGTCCGTCAGTCCCTCCATGGGCGCAAAATAGCAGTTCATATGTAACCTCTTCAGAGCGGTAAATTGATGTTTACGGGTTTAATAAACAAACGTGCCCGTAGGGGCCGATGACCACATCGGCCCTCGCCGAAGGCGCTTTTTGCCCATTGCTGGTGCATATTTGCAACATT
>CANBCW010000029.1 GCA_947367115.1 uncultured Clostridia bacterium
GCCACCGGCAATCATTATGATTTTGATTCGCTGCGCTCTGCCACACGCCGGGCCACCTTCCCCTCGGGGGAAGGTATGCGCCCGCAGGGCGCTGTCGCCCCATCAGGGGCGACACATATACCATTTCAAACAACAATTTACCGATTGATTGGCACATACGGAGGAAGCCGTTGAAAGACGGCTTCCTTTTTGCTTATCCGCCTGACGACAAAACGAAATTTTGTTTGAATTTCCTCTTGTGCCTGGGGCTGTTTCGTGGTATAATAAACCGAATAACTTTCAGAGAGCAGGTGCGGGATATGCATGACACCATACGCATCAGAGGTGCAAGAGAGAATAATCTGAAAAATGTGGATCTGACCATCCCAAGAGATAAACTGGTGGTATTTACAGGGCTTTCCGGTTCGGGAAAGTCCAGTCTGGCATTCGACACAATTTATGCTGAGGGTCAGCGGCGGTATGTGGAGAGTCTCAGCTCCTACGCCCGGCAGTTTTTGGGGCAGATGGACAAGCCGGATGTGGATTCTATTGATGGGCTTTCTCCGGCTATTTCTATCGATCAGAAAACAACTTCTAAGAATCCCCGCTCTACCGTCGGCACGGTGACGGAGATCTATGACTATCTGCGCCTGCTGTGGGCTCGGGTGGGCATTCCGCACTGTCCGAAGTGCGGAAAGGAGATCGCCCGGCAGACCATTGACCAGATCGTTGACCGGATTGAGGCGCTGGGACAGGGCACCAAGTTCATCGTTCTTTCTCCGGTGGTTCGGGCAAAGAAGGGCGAACACCAAAAGGTTTTTGAGGATGCCCGAAAAGGCGGTTTTGCCCGGATCCGGGTGGATGGCATTCTGTACGATCTGGCCGAAGAAATCAAGCTGGAGAAGAATAAAAAACACACAATTGAACTGGTTGTGGATCGCCTGGTCATCAAGGAGGGGCAGCGCCGCCGGCTGACGGACTCCATTGAAACGGCTTGTGCCCATTCCGGGGGACTTGTGACCGTCGAGCTGCCGGGTACCGGGGAGGAGCTGAGCTTTTCTCAGAACTACGCCTGTGAGGACTGCGGTGTCAGCCTGACGGAGCTGGAGCCGCGGATGTTCTCCTTCAACAATCCGGCCGGTGCCTGCCCGAGCTGCACCGGACTGGGCTTTCAGCTTATAGCGGATGAGGATCTGGTCATCCCGGATAAAAATAAGTCCATTTTCGATGGAGCCATTCAGGTTTCCGGCTGGAACAGCGCCCGGACGGATTCGATCTTCCGAATGTACTTTGAAGCTTTGGCACAGAAGTATCATTTCTCGCTGACCGTGCCGGTGAAGGATCTGCCCAGAGAGGCATTGGATGTGGTGCTTAATGGCACAAAGGGTGAAAAGCTGCGCATGACCTATAACCGTGGTAACGGTATGGGCGTGCTGGAGCAGCCCTTTGAGGGTATCCTGAATAATATCAGCCGCCGCTATAAGGAAACACAGTCCGACGCGGCTCGGAAGGAACTGGAGGAATGCATGGCCTCCGCACCCTGCCCCCATTGCCATGGAGATCGGCTTTCGGATATCGCCCGAGCCGTTACCGTGGGCGGTATCGGCATTATGGATTTCTGCCGGATGAGCGTTCGTGAAGAACTGGCCTTTATGGATAATCTGAAGCTTGAGGGAAATATGGCGTTGGTTGCTGAGCAGATCGTCCGGGAGATCCGCTCCCGGCTCCACTTCCTGATGGACGTGGGCTTGCAGTATCTGACGCTTTCCCGGGCAGCGGGAACACTTTCCGGCGGTGAAAGCCAACGAATCCGTCTGGCGACCCAGATCGGATCTTCCCTGATGGGTGTTTTGTATATTTTGGACGAGCCTTCCATCGGGCTGCACCAGCGGGATAATGATAAGCTGCTGGGCACTTTGCGAAATCTGCGGGATCTGGGCAACACCCTGATCGTGGTGGAGCATGACGAAGATACCATGCGCGCTGCGGATTTTATTGTAGATGTTGGCCCCGGTGCAGGCAGCCGCGGCGGCGAGATCGTGGCGGCAGGCACTCTGGATGAGATCATTGCCCAGCCGCGCTCCGTGACTGGACAGTACCTTTCCGGCGTGAAGAAGATCCCGGTTCCTTCTGCCAGACGTACCGGAAATGGCAATTTCCTCGTTGTTCGCGGTGCGCAAGAGAATAATTTGAAAAATGTTGACGTTGCGATCCCGCTGGGGACGTTGACCTGCGTCACCGGCGTGTCCGGATCCGGTAAGTCCAGTCTGGTGGGAGAGGTTCTGAATAAGACACTGCTCGGCAGACTGAACCATGCCCGCACGCACCCCGGCAAGTGCCGCTGCGTGGAAGGGCTGGAGCATCTGGATAAGGTCATTGACATTGACCAGAGCCCCATCGGCAGAACACCGCGCTCCAATCCGGCCACATATACCGGGCTGTTTAATGATATCCGCGATCTGTTTGCATCCACCAATGACGCGAAGATGCGGGGTTACGGCCCTGGGCGTTTCTCCTTTAACGTCAAGGGCGGACGGTGTGAGGCTTGCAGCGGCGACGGCCTTGTGAAGATCGAGATGCACTTCCTGGCGGATGTATATGTTCCCTGCGAAGTCTGCCGCGGTGCCCGATATAACCGGGAAACGCTGGAGGTGCAATACAAGGGAAAAAATATCTCTCAGGTGCTGGATATGACCGCGGAGGAAGCGGTGGAGTTCTTCGAGAATCTGCCGAAGATCCGCAGAAAAGCCCAGACCCTTGTGGAAGTCGGGCTGGGCTATGTAAAGCTTGGGCAGTCCAGTGCCACTCTGTCCGGCGGCGAAGCCCAGCGTGTGAAGCTGGCAACGGAGCTGGCGAGAGTTTCTACCGGGCGAACCATCTATATATTGGATGAGCCGACCACTGGTCTGCACGCGGCGGATGTGCACAAGCTCATCGAGGTGCTGCAGCAGCTTGTGGACGCGGGCAATACGGTACTGATTATTGAGCATAATCTGGATGTGATCAAGACTGCTGACCATATTATTGACCTGGGGCCGGAAGGCGGCGATCAGGGCGGTTATGTGGTAGCGTCCGGTACGCCGGAACAGGTGGCTGCCGTAGAAGAAAGCTACACGGGGCAGTATCTGAAGCGGTATCTGTAAACGTGAATCAGCGTGCCGCGGTCATGCGGCACGCTGCGGATCAGTTTTTCGCGTAAAACTCTGGGGGGAGCACGTCGGACAATTCCAAAAGTCCGTGGTCGCGCTCTCCTGCATAGTCCACACGGAGCGTGTTGGAACGTATGGTGGTATTGTCGCAGCGCCGGATGGCCAGACTCATAGTGATCCGGGTGCCGGAACCGGCGGGCTGATCAATGAGCACAGTGCCGCCGTGGGCAGCGGCGGTTCCGCGAACCAGCACCATACCCAGTCCCAGACCGTTGAGATGATTCTCAATGCCGGGCTGGCGGCGGAACCGGTTGTAGACACTGCCCAGCAGATGACTGGGAATCCCGCTGCCGTTATCCTGGATAGACAGATACAGCTTGCTGCCCCGGTGTGTCAGCTTTGCCTCGATGAGTGTTCCGGCTTCCGCGTACTTCATGGAATTGGACAGCATGTTATACACGGCACGTTCAAGCCGTTCGGCGCAGACCATGCAATAGATGGGATCCCGAGGCCCGGAATAAGTCAGACGGAACCCACTGGCTGTTACCAGTTCTTCGGCATGATCGAAAATTTCTTCGATGACAGAACAGACATCCTGGCATGTCATTCGGGGCTGCACAGCACTGGCGTAGTGAATGGCATCGGTCATGTTGCATACAATTCGATGCAGTTGGTTCAGCCGCTGGTTCATCTGGCAGATTCGAGCCTGAGTCAGCGGATCGTCGGTATTGACGATATTGGGGAGCAACTGGTCTGTAATTGCCATAATGTCGGACAAAGGTTCCCGCAGACCCAGAGCGGTCAGTGCCATAGCCTGCAGTTCAGCCTGTTCTTCGGACTGTTCGATGACAAACAGATCAAAGCCCATCATCCGTGTAACGGAGGTATGGTGAGGGCAGCCGGAAAGCTCCAGGGTCAGGCATAGACAGCCGCTTTCAAATGCCTCATAGTCCTCTGCTTCCGTACCCAACAGGGCAGCGATGGGGGTGTTGGGAGCAATCAGAAGCTGGGATGCGGCCTGATTGACCAGTGTGATGATACCGTTTTTGACGCAAAACGCGGGCTGCATCATCATTTCCAGCATTCCGCTCATATCTTTTTGTTCTTCCATGACAAACCTCCTTGCGGTATATCATGCGCAGAATTCGGTGAAACTTTCACCGTTTGATTTCGACGTTTTCTTCTCACATTCTTATTCTAACTGTAAATTCCAAAAATAGCAAGGGAAATCCATCCGGAGGTGAAAAATATGTCGGTTCATGATGGACACCGGGATCGGCTCAGACAGCGGTTTCAGGATGAGGGCATCGATAATTTCACAGACGTTCAGGCTTTGGAGCTGCTTCTGTTTTACTGTATCCCTCGAAGGGACACCAACGAGCTTGCCCATGATCTGCTGAATCATTTCGGCAGCTTCGCGCAGGTACTGGATGCGAAGCCGGAGGATCTGATGCGTGTGGGCGGTATCGGCGCGAATGCCGCGCTTTTTCTGAACCTCATCCCCGCGGCGGGCCGCTTTTATGATGTGGACCGGGTAAAAAACAGCAAGATTCTGCGGACGACGGATGACTGCGGCAGCTTCCTGCTCCCATTTTTCAAGGGCCGCAATCAGGAGACGGTATTCCTGCTGTGCCTGGATGCCAAATGTAAAGTGCTGTGCTGTCAGCAGGTGGGGGAGGGCAGTGTTAATTCTGCCGGAGTTCCTGTTCGGCGCGTGGTGGAAACAGCGCTGGCGGCAAATGCTACGACAGTGGTGCTGGCGCATAATCACCCGAGCGGACTGGCGCTGCCGTCCCATGAGGATATCGCAACCACACGGCGGATTGCCGTAGCGCTGGAGGCGGTGGAGATCAACCTGGCGGATCACATCATCGTGGCGGATGATGATTTTGTATCGCTTGCCCAGTCGAACTACTATCGCCCCGGTGAATACACCGTTCAGGTCTAGGGGGACGGTATGGATTATTTTAAACTTGTTTCCGAATATAAGCCTTCCGGCGATCAGCCTGCGGCCATTGAGGGGCTGGTCAACGGCGTGAACTGGGGTCTGCGGGAGCAGACACTTTTGGGCGTGACCGGTTCCGGTAAGACCTTTACCATGGCCTCCGTTATTGAAAAGCTGAACCGGCCAACGCTGGTGCTGGCTCATAATAAGACTCTTGCCGCCCAGCTTTGCTCGGAGTTCCGGGAATTCTTCCCGGATAACGCGGTGGAATATTTTATTTCCTACTACGACTATTATCAGCCGGAGGCATACATTGCCCATACGGATACCTATATCGAAAAGGATGCGTCCGTCAATGAGGAGATCGACCGCTTGCGGCATTCCGCTACCTCGGCTCTGTTTGAGCGGCGGGATGTGATCGTGGTGTCGTCGGTGAGCTGCCTGTACGGTTTGGGCGACCCCATCGACTATAAGAGCATGGTCATTTCCCTGCGGGTGGGGCAGGAGCGTCCCCTGGATGACATTCTACGCAAGCTGACGGAAATTCGTTACGAACGCAACGACTTGGATTTTTCCCGAAATAAGTTCCGAGTTCGTGGAGACACCTTGGAGATCTATCCGGCCTACTGGTCTGGACGAGCCATCCGGGTGGAGTTTTTCGGGGATGAGATCGACCGAATCTCTGAGATCAATGCAGTTTCCGGCATGGTGGAGCGGTATATCGACCATGTGGCAATCTATCCTGCCAGCCATTATGTTGCTTCCCGGGACAAGCTCCAGCGCGCCATGCTGGAGATTCAGCGGGAATGCGATGAACAGGTGGCCTGGTTTCGGGCACAAGATAAATTGATTGAAGCCCAGCGCATTGCCCAGCGGACAGCCTATGATCTGGAGATGCTGACGGAAATCGGCTTTTGCAACGGCATTGAAAACTATTCCCGGGTCATTCAGGGACGGGCTCCCGGCACGCCTCCTACCACGCTGCTGGATTATTTTCCGGATGATTTCCTGCTGTTCATTGACGAGAGCCATGTGACCCTGCCCCAGTGCCGGGCAATGTACGCTGGTGACAGAAGCCGGAAGGACGCGCTGGTGAACTACGGTTTCCGTCTGCCCTCGGCCTACGACAACCGCCCGCTGAATTTCACAGAGTTCGACAGTAAGCTCAATCAGGTCATCTATGTTTCCGCTACCCCCGGTGAGTATGAGCAGACCCGGTCGGGACAGACGGTGGAGCAGGTGATCCGGCCTACAGGACTGCTGGATCCCATCGTGGAGGTGCGGCCCATTGAAGGTCAGATCGATGATCTGATCGGGCAGATCAATGCCCGCAGCGCCAAAAATGAGCGTGTTCTGGTAACGACCCTGACCAAGAAAATGGCGGAGGATCTGACGGTCTACTTGCAAAAGGCGGGGATCAAAGTGCGTTATATGCATTCCGATATTGGAGCAATGGAACGCATGGAGATCATCCGGGATCTGCGGATGGCAAAATTCGATGTTCTGATTGGCATTAACCTGCTCCGTGAAGGCCTTGACCTGCCGGAAGTCAGTCTGGTGGCCATCCTGGACGCGGATAAGGAAGGCTTCCTGCGCTCGGAGACCAGCCTGATCCAGACTATCGGCCGGGCGGCGAGAAATGCCGAAGGCCGGGTCATTATGTACGCGGACAACATCACGCCGTCCATGCGGGCGGCGATCAACGAAACGGAGCGCCGCCGGGGCATTCAGGATGCTTACAATCAGGCCAACGGTATCGTTCCGAAAACGGTCATCAAGTCCGTTCGTGACCTGATCGAAATTTCCTCTCCCACTGCCGAACGCAAGGGGCGCACCGGTGTGAAGATGACCAAGGCGGAAAAGGAAAAGGAGATCGCCCGCCTGGAGAAGCAGATGAAGGAAGCGGCGCGGATGATGGAATACGAATACGCCGCCGTGCTCCGGGATCAGATCATCGAGCTGCGGGGCAATGGAATGTAATACAAAATGGACGTGTGTTTTTCGACGCACGTCCATTTTTTCTGCGAAAAAATACGGTTTCCGCTGTTATATCCTTCGGAACGATGTTTAAAAAGAAAGGCGGGTAAGTGATATGGAACAGAACAGATTTCAGCCGGGTGACCGTATTTTGCTGGTGTATTGGCCCTTCGGACAAAACGGCGAGGAGGTCTACGAGGAGGGCGGCATCCGCCCCGCTATGTGGATTAAAATGTAAATGGAACAACAAGAAATTGGCTGTTGCGGTTGCAGCAGCCAATTTTATGGGGGTTATTCCGTTCTCAGGGCAACCACAGGATCCTTTCTTGCGGCGCTCTTGGCGGGAATCAGACCGGCGATGAAGGTCAGGCATACGGAAATGATGACCAGAACCGTGGCGGCTACGGGATGCAGGTATGCCTGGGCATTTAATCCGAAAACGTTCTGAATCAGCAGATTGATGGGGATAATCAGCAGTTGGGTCAGACCGATGCCCACCAGACCTGCCGCCAGACCTTCAATGACGGTTTCGGCATTGAATACCCGGCTCACATCACCCTTAGAGGCACCAACGGCACGGAGAATACCGATCTCCTTGGTTCGCTCCAGAACGGAAATATTGGTGATAATGCCGATCATGATGGACGAAACAACCAGAGAAATGGCAACGAAGCAGATCAGAATATAGCTGATGGCGTTGATGATGGTGGTGATGGAGGACATCATCAGACCTACATAGTCCGTGTAAATGATCTGATCCTCCTCGGCCTTACCTTTGTTATAGTCCGAAATGATCGCGGCGATATCGTCCTTGGCCTCAAAATCGATGGGGTATAGATTGATAGCAGCGGGCTTATCCAGATCAGATACGCCCAAAAGCGTCAAATTCTGATCAAATGTGGACTTGGAAGTCGTGCTGAAAACATTCTTGGACAGGTATGCCGCAATTTCCTCCTCCGGCATACCGGCCTGCTGCATCTGGGCGATCGCTCCGGTGACCTGCGCCTGTGTTTCGGCAGGAAGCGTGGGAAGCATGGCTTGAATTTCCGCCATGGTGTAGATATCCTGCTCGGCTTCACCATTGGAGAAGGGGAGTCCGGTGAATATGTCAGTGTCAGGATCAGCCTTTTGCGCTTTGACGATGGCAGAGCCGTTCACCTTGTCGATCATATGCGTCATCAGCTCGCCGGTGTAGCCGATGACACCGAAGCTGCTGGCGGTGCTGTCGGGCTGGGGGCGCAGGATGCCGACGACCTTGATTTCCTCAGCGGACTGCAGCTTGGCGGTGAGATACAGTTCATCCTCGGATTTATCCACCCAAATACCGTTCTGCTCCTGATAATAGTCCGTAGAGGGAAGGATCTTGAACTCCAAACCGATAAAATCACTGTAGCGATACTCGTGGATTGTGGTATCGATCTCCACGTCCTTACCCAGAAGTTTTTGCTGCAGCGCTTCCTGCAGCGTGGACATATCCAGAACACCCAGGGCGTACAGCGTATAGTCTGTGACCCGGTTGTTTTCGTCTACGATCAGTACGACCTCATTCCAGGCGTTGGGCATTCGCCCGCTCAGGACTTCGTACTGGGTCTCCAGCAGTTCCGTGTTGCCGGTGAGCTGGCTCCAAACATCCATGTTGGAGGCCATCATCCCGGCCTGTTCCATACCGAGGGAGGAGAATACGCTGCTGGGGTTGACCTGATAAACACCATTTGAGATGTCAGCCTTGTAAATATTCAGCGGGGTAGAGTAGACGTAACGGATTTCGCTGGTCAGCTCGTCCAGTCCGCTGCTGCCGGACTCGATAAAATGCTTGAAATCTGTCAGATTGTTGGTGGTGGCGCTGGAGAACATCATGTCCATCATGCTGGACATGACATTGGAGGAGTAAATCGCGTCTTCCTTTGGATCCAGAATCTGATCGTGATCGTTCATGGCTCCCATCATGCTGCTCATATCCATCGTTTGATTTTCCAGCGTCAGGGGGTAGCTGGAAAGGGTATCCCGCTCCACACCATCGATGTAGTTATTGATGCCGGTGGAAATGCTGAGGATCAGGGCGATGCCCACGATGCCGATGGAACCGGCGAAGGCGGTCATGATAGCCCGGCCTTTCTTGGTCATCAGGTTGCTCAGGGACAGGGAAAAGGCGGTCAGGGCAGACATGGAGGCGTGCTTTTCCTTTTCAGGAGCGGCTCCGGTCTGTTCCTGAGAGCCGTCATAAGGCGCGGAGTCGGCAATGATATTACCGTCCAGCAGACGCACGATGCGGGTGGCGTAGGTTTCGGCCAGCTCCGGGTTGTGGGTGACCATGATGACCAGACGATCCTTGGCGATCTCCTTCAGCAGCTCCATGACCTGCACCGAGGTTTCAGAGTCCAGCGCGCCGGTGGGCTCGTCAGCCAGCAGGATCTCCGGGTCATTGACCAGAGCCCGGGCGATGGCCACACGCTGCATCTGACCGCCGGACATCTGGTTAGGCTTTTTGTGAAGCTGATCTCCAAGACCCACTTTTTCCAGCGCTTCGATGGCTCGGCGGCGTCGTTCCGCCTTTTTGACACCGGAAAGAGTCAGAGCCAGCTCTACATTTGCCAGCACACTCTGGTGGGGAATCAGATTGTAGCTTTGGAATACGAAGCCGACGGAGTGATTCCGGTAGGTATCCCAATCCTTGCTCTTAAAGTTCTTGGTGGACTTGCCCCGAATGATCAGATCGCCGGAGGTATACTGATCCAGACCACCGATGATGTTCAGAAGTGTGGTCTTACCGCAGCCGGACTGACCCAGAATGGCAACGAATTCCGAAGGCCGGAACTCAATGCTGACACCCTTCAAGGCGTGGACGGGATTGGACGCAACGTCGTAATCCTTAACGATGTTGGTTAATTTGAGCATATTTTGCGCTCCTTCATAAATGATTACCGATTGTATCGAATGAGTATGAACTGGTTGTGAATGGTTGGAAAATTATTCTCCAATGTACTGGAAACGTGGGCCGTGGTAATCTTCTCGGTTAACCGTTTCATTCCACATGGAGGCAGGCCGCACCCAAAGTCCTCCATCGCCATACATAGCCCGGTAGACCACCATGGGTTCCAGCGTTTCCGAATGGCGGGCTACGCCGATCAGTTCATATTCCTTGCCTTTAAAATGACGGTATTTTCCGGGCTTCAGTTCCATAATGAGCCTCCATAGCGTTCAGATAGCTGCATTATAGTCTGAAAAAGTAAAAAATGCAATATGCTTGCGGGGGAGATAAATTGTTGTTTATCTTAGTAAGCAGTAAAAGATATGTCATTCCGAGCGAGCGTGTTGCAGAGCGCAGCGGATTCAAATCAAAGCGATTGCCGGGGGGCAATCGCACCTTGATTACACGCGAGTCGAGGAATCTACGCATTTCGTTGACATTTCAGGTAAAATCGGTGCGTAGATCCTTCGACTCCGCTTCGCTCCGCTCAGGATGACAGCGTTTCCTTGTTCTTGTAAACACAATTTACCATACAAATCTATGCGCCCTGCCGGGGCGGCAGGGCGCGTACGATCAAATGTAACAGATCTTGATCTCTCCAAAGCTGACACTGGTTCGCAGCAGGATGCTGCCTTGCGGTTCGCTGTCCGGCTGACCGTGAATATCCACGGAGGCAAAGGCAGTGCGGCTGTCGCATTCGACCCGGAAACGCCGGGGCACCAGCAGCGTGAGCTGTCCAAAGCTGCAATTTGCGCTGATGCTGCATGGATCGGACAAACTTTCCACCCCGGAAAGTTCAACGCTGTACTCACCGAAGCTGACACGGATATCGCCCCAGGCCAGCTTTGCCAGATCCACGGTCTGTGCCTGCTGCCCAAAGCTGCCGCTGAATTGAAAGCCCTCCTGCTCCATGCGGAAGCTGTTCTGTTCCGGTGGATGGTGGCCGTCGTGGGAGCATTTATGATTCCAGCGGAATCTTTTGGGCCGGAACAGCGCGTCGCACAGAAGGCAAAGTCCAACTACCAGCAGAATGATGGGCAGTGCCAGCTCGCCGCTCAGATCATATCCGGTTATGATTACCGCCAGGAAGCAGCAGCCGAAGAAGCCGCACCCCAGACGGAAGAAGGAAAAGCCTCCGCTCCATCCAAATACCAGCAGCGCCGATGGCCACAGGATATCCCAGAAGGACGCGCCCCAGCCAAGCAGCACGTTGCCCAGCATCATGCCGCCTACCAATAGTACCAGCGCCGCAAGAGCAATGGCACCTTTCCGACCCCGATTCCATGGAATAGAAGTCTGGTTACATTCCTCGGCTGTGCCGGTATGCACGACCTCGGCTTCGTGAGCGGGCTGGGGGGCGGAGATTCCCAGCAGCTCGTCGGTGGTGATTCCAAACAGCTCTGCCAGCTTGGGCAGCATGGTGATGTCCGGGCAGGATTGGTCATTTTCCCATTTGCTTACCGCCTGAGCGGTGACACCCAGCCGCTCCGCGAGCTGATCCTGTGTCAGCCCCATCCCTTTTCGGGCAGCCATGATCCGTTTTCCCAATGTTTGTTCCATATTCGTTCCTCCTCGGTTGGATTGCCTATATCATGCCATAAAGCCGGGAAAAAAGCTATCAATCATTCGTTAAATTCGGGATTTTTTGCATTCAACTACCGGTTGAGCCTGCTTCAACCGGTAGTTGAATGCGGTTTTTCTTGCATTGACGGCAGTTTTGGGGTATGATAAGAAAAACTGTGATAAGGAGTACTCTATGGAAAAGATCACGAGCTTTACCATCGACCATATCAAATTGCAGCCGGGGCTGTATGTGTCGAGAGTGGATCAGATCGGCGCGGAAACCGTGACCACCTTCGATCTGCGGCTCACAAGCCCAAATGAGGAACCGGTGATGAACACCGCGGAGATGCATACCATCGAGCATCTGGCGGCGACCTATCTGAGAAATGAGCCGGATTGGAAGGACAAAGTGCTGTACTTCGGCCCCATGGGCTGCCGCACCGGCTTCTACCTGCTGCTGGCGGGGACACTCCGTTCCGAGGATGTGCTGCCGCTGGTGCGGGACTGCTTCCGCTTCATTGCGGACTTTTCCGGCGATGTGCCCGGAGCCAGCGCCAAGGATTGCGGAAACTATTTGGATATGAACCTGCCTATGGCAAATTACTGGGGACGGCGGTATGCCGCCCTGCTGGAAAACATCCCGGCGGATCGCTTGGTCTATCCGGAATAAGGAGGAAATTATGATCAAATTGGGAATCATCGGTGCCATGGAGGAGGAAGTAGAAACCCTTCTGGAGCAAATGGAAGATAAACGTGCCAGCACGAGGGCTGGCAGTACCTTTTATGAGGGAACACTGAATGGGCTGAATGCTGTGGTGGTTCAGTGTGGTATCGGAAAGGTCAACGCGGCTCTGTGTGTTCAGATCCTCTGCGATTGCTTTGGCGTGACCCATGTGGTCAATACCGGCATTGCCGGGTCTTTGTGCGCCAAGCTGGATATCGGCGACCTGGTGATCAGCACGGATGCGATGTATCACGATTTCAACTGCTGTGCCTTCGGTTATCCCGTGGGCAAGGTGCCCGGTATGGATGTGGTGGCTTTTCCGGCAGACGTTGAGATGATTCGTCTGGCCTATGACGCGGCGGAGACGGTCAATCCCGGTCATACGAGGCGAGGCAGAGTGGCCAGCGGCGACCAGTTCGTTGCCAGCGGGGAACTGAAGGATAAAATCATCGCCAATACTCAAGCGCTCTGCACAGAAATGGAGGGCACGGCCATCGCCCAGACGGCCTACCGCAACGGTGTGCCGTTTGTGATCATTCGTGCTATCTCGGATAAAGCGGATAACAGCGCGGATATGGATTACCCCACCTTTGAAAAGATTGCCGCCCATCGCTGCGCCGCGGTGACCATGACCCTTGCCGCCGCGCTGAAAGAAATAAATTAAGTTATTTATAGCGCTGTTGTGTAGGGCACGCATACAATGCGTGCCCTACGCAACGCGTTATAAACAACAATTTATCCGCATCATTTCCCTTTTCGACAGTAATCCCCGGCTTGCCGCTGCGTGGCAAGCCGGGGATTTGCTTACGCGTATGAAACCAGTTCCACGGTATACCCTGCGTCACGCAGGGTATTGACCAGACCGTCATCAGCAAGGACATGGGCAGTGCCCACGGCATAGAAAATCACGTCGCCGCTTTCCAGGTACTCGATGGCCTTGTTCAGCATTCCGATGTTTCGGTCGTGCTCCATGATCTTCTTGTATTCCTCATAGATCGCTTTCTCATCGTCAGACATGTCGGCAAGATCGGCAGGATCATCAATCACCAGATCACGGACGGCGGCTTCATCACCGCTGCACCATGCCTCGTACAGCTCCATCACGCCGTCGTGATATTCTGCGGCATTGGTGCAAAGCGTGCCTGCCAAAAGATACTCTTGAAGTTCTTTGGAACAGTTGGTGAACATCTTCATCTGATCAAGACCGTTTTCAATGTCGAGAATGGTCTTGTTTTGCTCTTTTGCCATGGTCAGCAGGCGGTGATCCACGCCTTTTTCAGCATGGTATTCGGGAATATGCCGCTGATAATATTGAGAAATGTAAGATTCCAGTGCACCGGCTTTGTAATAGACCAGTGTGTCGTCATAGATACCCATGGCTTTACTGGCATCGATAGCGGCATCGTAGACCTCTTTGTCTACATGATCTTTGAGCGTGGTGCCGTTGATGTAAGTATAGGCCATGGAGATCTGTGTTTGCAGCTTCTTGTCGGTTTGCATTTGCTCGACAAAAGCGATGGTATCAAATTCCACTGCCAATGCGTCGGCGGCATCAAAGGCATCATAGATCTCCTGAGGCAGAAACGCGGTGCGGTCGTCGCCAATATGGATGGTGCCCAGCAGCCACATCTCCTCACCGTTTGAGCCGGTCACATGATAGAACAGGGGCGTGGCCTTGTTTTCCGGCTCTGCTTCGGGAGGATCCTCACCGGTGATCTCCTTGTAGGCATCGCTGGAGCCCAGATCATAGGTGGTTTCCATGTCAAAATTGACATAGTATTTTTCACCGTCGATGGTGTGCCGTCCCACATACTCGAAGCTGAAGAATACAGGGAAGCCGGTATACTTGTCGATGGACAATGTGATGTCCAGTTTTCGGAGCTTATAGTCACTGGATTGATCATCCAGATAGGTGGGATCGCCCTCAAATAATGCGTCGCATAAGTAACCGTATATGGTTTGTGCGTAGGCATCGTCCGCGTCCATTTCCAGTAAATACAGCGTACCGGCATCGGTGATCTTCGCGCTGCCAAGCTGCGTGCCATGGGGTAGGTATCTGGTCATGTACATCAGGCAGTCGTCTTTCATCTCCTGCGCCGTGGAAAAACCGTCGGTGCATGTGCCGTCGCGGAATACCGCGGAGTCGTCATAGGAGCGAATTACGCCGTTGGCATCTGACAATTCATATTGCAGCGCGATTAGCGCCATCAGGTTCTCTACGGATCCGTATGAGCAGGCGGTAGCCGTGCTGACCAAGCTGCGCTCAGACATGTCACTGTACATCTGTTGATTGATGGCTGCGGTAGCGGTATTGGTATCATGGATCATAGCGATGGCCTGCTCCACCAGCATAGGCGCGTCGATGTCTTTCAGCACGGTGTACGCATCCGGATCTGCCGGAGCTTTTTGAGAAAGTGCGGTGTTTTCGGATACGGAAATGTCCGCCGTTACGGAGATCTCCATTCCTACAGCACCGCAGCGGTAGCGGGCTTGGTAGGAGGTGGAGGTCAGAGTACCGTCAGCGGAAAGGGTGGCGGTGCCGACGGCATCCTCCGGCACGGCAGCTTGGGGCATGACCCAGCTTTCTCCGGCGGTGGGGTCGGAGAAGGTCAGCGTGGTTCCTTCCTGATTGATCTGACCGTAAAGGCTGCTGTCCAGCAAGGCGATCGGCAGCAGTCGAGCCAGATAGTCCTCCGTTGTCATGCCGCTGGAGTACAGAGCACCCTCGAAATCCATGTAAACGGTGGAACCATCATAGTATTCGGTGGAGGAGAAGGTGATATCACCCTGCACTACAGTCTCCGAGATGTAGCTTTCAAAGCCATCTGTGCCGCGCCCGGTCAGTGTAACCGTCTGGGTGATTGTCTGCTCGTAATGCTCACCGGCGAAGGTTTTGTTCTCCGTGGCGGTAATGGTCATCTCCAGTGCTGCAGCCGCATCCAGAGCGGCTTTTGCTTCATCGTAGAGCGCAGCGGCGCTGGGAGCTTCCGACCCGGTGGAGGGCTGTGTGCTTTCGCTGGAGGACTCGGTGGTGCTGACAGTGGGATCCGTCTGGCAGGCCGCCAGCGTGAATACCATGCTCAGACACAGTAAGATTGCCAGAAACCTCGATAGCCGCTTCATATTTATTTCCTCCTCTATTTATTTTGCCTGTTTCATGCTCAGGCTGATGCGGTGGCGCTTTTCGTCCACCTCAAGAACTATGACCTTCACGATATCGCCCACCTTCACTGCCTCACTGGGATGGCGCAGACGGCGGTTTGCCACTTGAGAGATATGCACCAGACCGTCCTGATGCACGCCGATATCGACAAAGACACCGAAATCGATGACATTTCGTACCGTTCCGGTGAGCACCATGCCGGGCTTCAAATCCTTCATTTCCAGCACGTCCTTGCGCAGAATTGGGGCGGGCAGTTCATCCCGGGGGTCACGGCCGGGCTTTGCCAGCTCCTTGGCAATGTCAGCCAGCGTGTGTTCGCCTACGGCGCATTCTGCCGCGGCCTTTTGGATGCCGTAGCTTTCCAGCTTTGCGGGCAGGGAGGAAAGATCATCGCCCTTTTTCAGCCCTAGCAGAGAAAGCAGTGCCTTGGCGGCGGCATAGGACTCCGGGTGGATGCCGGTGTTGTCCAGCACCTCTTTACTTTCGGGGATGCGCAGGAAACCGGCGCACTGCTCAAAAGCCTTGGGACCCAGCTTGGGCACCTTTTTCAATTGCGCCCGGCTGGTAAAGGGGCCGTTCTCCTCCCGGTATGCCACGATGTTCTTGGCGGTGGCGGCAGTCAGGCCGGAGACCTGCTGCAGCAGGCTGCGGGAGGCGGTGTTGGCATCTACGCCTACGGCGTTGACACAGTCCTCCACCACGCCGCCCAGAGCCGCGTCCAGCTCCTTCTGGGGGCAGTCGTGCTGATACTGACCCACACCGATGGCTTTAGGGTCGATCTTGACCAGCTCCGCCAGCGGATCCTGGAGCCGCCGGGCAATGGATACGGCGGAACGAAGGTTGACATCAAATTCCGGAAATTCCTCCGCAGCCAGAGGAGAAGCGGAGTAGACAGAGGCACCGGCCTCGTTGACGATCATATAGCTGACATTTGGGAAGGCATGGAGCATCTCCACAGTCATGGCTTCCGTTTCCCGGGAGGCGGTGCCATTGCCGATGGCAATATGCTGTACGCTGTGCTTGCGGATCAGACTGGACAGGGTGGTAATGGCCTCCTGCTTTTTGCGTTCGCTGAAGGTGGGGTAGACCACGGAGGTATCCAGCACCTTGCCGGTGGCATCCACCACCGCAACCTTGCAGCCGTTGCGGTAGCCGGGGTCAAGACCCATGGTCACAAAGCCCTTCACCGGGGGCTGCATCAGCAGCGGTTTCAGATTCAGGGCGAAATTGTGGATCGCGCCGCTATAGGCTCGGTCGGACAGGTCGCTGCGGACTTCACGCTGGATGGAGGGGAAGATCAGCCGCTCGTAGGCATCTTCCGCGGCGGCACGGACGAAAGCGGATACATGGAGCGTGGGCTTCAGAGCCGCACGGCATACCAACGCTGCACCCTCATTCCCAACGAGCGCTACATTGGGCTTCAAAAAACCTTCCTTTTCGCCCCGGTTGATGGCGAGAATTTGATGATCCAGCAGGCGGCTGATGGGCTGGGAGAAATCATAGTACAGCCGGTAAACACTGTCGGTATCCGGATCCTCAGCCTTGCAGGTCAGCAGACCCCGGCGGTTTACCAGCTCCCGCAGCGCTTTGCGAATATCCGCGTCGTCGGAAAGATCCTCCGCAATGATATCCGACGCGCCTTGCAATGCTTCCTCTACGGTGTTCACACCCTTGTCAGGATCGATATAACCCTCTGCTAACGCAGCAGGATCTTGCCCATCCTGAGCGAAGATGGCGGCAGCCAGCGGCTCCAGACCCTTTTCGCGAGCTACGGTGCCGCGGGTGCGGCGTTTCTGCTTGTAGGGACGGTACAGATCCTCCACCTCCGCCAGCGTGGCGGCAGCATCAATGGCGGCAGACAGCTCCGGTGTCAGCTTACCCTGATTGTCGATGGACTTTTTGACTTCATCCCGGCGCTCCTGCAGATTGCGCAGGTAAGTCAGCCGTGTTTCCAGCGCACGCAGGGTGGTGTCATCCATGGCACCGTGCATTTCCTTGCGGTAGCGGGCGATAAAGGGGATGGTGTTGCCCTCGTCCATGAGGGCGATAACGTTTTCGATGTATTGCAGCTTCTGCCCCAACTCTGCGGACAGAATTTCAGCGATGGTCGGCATTTGTGTGTCTCCTTTAGGTGATGGATATAATTATCATATCACAATTTCTGGGAAATGGAAAGAGAAAATAAAACGCCGCCCCGATAATGTGCATGAATCGGGGCGGCGAAAGCGAGCTGGGCTATTCCGCGAATTCGGTTTCAGCCTGTGCATTTTTGCAAGCAGAGCATCAATTAAAATGCTCTTTTACAGGCGGTAGTATTCGTTGATGAGCACGTTATCAAAGGTGTACAGGATGTCCACGTTTGGCGCTTCAAATTCTTCGTCTGTCAGGTCATATCCAAACAGCACAACAGCGGATTTATAATATTCAACCGCCTGTTCAAAGGCATCCCGAGGGATATCGAAGTGCTTTATAAACGCGGCCAGAAGCATTTCGTCCTGAGCCTGACCATACTGGGTCTGCTTTCGGAAGTTGGAAAGCCAGGTGTTATATTCCACTTGCTGATCTTCGTCCAGCAGGGACAGAAAAATGGGCCAGTGCCGGTAATAGGCGATGCGGTATTCACGATCAAAACTATATTCGTCCGACATGGGATCGCAAAGCGTGATGGAGCCGGGCTCGTATACGGGGAGCACGGCGGCATCCGGCACTTGATCGCCTTCCAGTACGGTGAAGGCGGGCAGTGGGTTATATACGGATGCGCTCTGAAGATAGTATTCATTGATGAGCTGGTTATCGAAGGTGTAGATGATCTCCGCATTGGGCACTTCGATCTCCTCACACAAGATATTCCAATCCCACACCGCGCTTTTGGCGATGAACTTCTCGACTGCCCCATCGAAGGCTGTGCGGGAAATGCCGTAGCGCTGGACGAAGGTCACCAGCAGCATTTCGGTCTGTTCGTTTTGACTGTATCCTTTATGAAAATCACGCCAGTCCTGAGCCTGCGTGTCGTCTAGCAGTTCATAGAACTCGGTCCAGATCTGGTAATATACATTCCGGTATCCATCCTCTGTGGGTTTAGTCGGCGCTGTTATGGGTTCGGTGATCTGGGAGACTGTGGGCTTAGTCGGCTCTGTTATGGGATCGGTAACCGGCGGTTCGTTGTTCTGGCTGCCCATGAAGGCGCAGCCGGCGGTGATAGCGCCGATCAGCACCATGCAAATTGCTGCGAGCAATATGTTTTTTGGCTTTTTCACGATAAAACTCACCCTTTCTTTCAGCTGCTTCTTCGTCTCATTCATGGCGGTGGCGGTCTGGATCAGGTGGGTGGGGGACATGGATGGGGTCACGGTGGATAGGAGGGTCTTACCGTAGGCGATGCGTTCACCGTCTCCCAGCGTTTTCAGGGCGCTTTCGTCGCAGGCCAGCTCGCAGTCCCGGCGGGATTGATTGGCGGCGATCCATACCAGCGGGTCGAACCAGTAGACACACAGGCAGACGCAGCGCACCAGCGCCCAAATATGGTCAGCGTGGCGCAGATGCGTCAATTCATGGGTCAGAACGTGGTTTCTGGACTGCTCATGTTCGGCACTGGTGGGGGTCAGATAGATCACCGGGCGAAAGAAACCGACCAGACATGGCGTAGGGACATTGCTGGATATTCTCACCGGTACAGGAGCAAAACAGGCTGTAAATGGAACTGCCCCCTGCTTTGCCAGGTACATGTACCGCAGATTCGCGGAGATGAACCACACTGCCATAACGCACATGCCGGTGATCCAGATGATTGTGAGCGTTTCGGACAGGGTCGGCGCGGTGATCTGCTTGTCTACCTGTTCTTCAATCTGTTTTTGAATTTCGGGAGTAATGGGAGCGTGTTCCTCCGGTAAATCAGGGTCAGCGCTTTGCTGGAGGTATTCGTTCAGTACCTGCTCGTACAATTCTGCCCGGGAGGGGCCTGCGACCGGTTCCTGCAGGACTTCCTGAACCTGCTGGATGGGCTTGGATTGATTTTCAAGATTCTCCGCTAAGGCGGCGACACTGTACTGAGACTGCCCAAACTGAATGGGTACCAACAGCCGCAGGGCGACCAGCAGCCAGGCGGCATAGATCAGCTTTTGGCTGACTTTCCCACGGAATAATTTTCGGATCAGTAAGATCACCACGATCAGCACGGAGGAAGTGATCACAATTTCTCTCATTTTGTCCGCTCCTCCGCTTCCTTCAAAATCGCGTAGAGCTCGTCAATATCGGCTTTCGTCAGATCATTCCGGTGCGCCATTGCGCTGACCAGCAGGCCGATGCTGCCGTTGTAGGCGCGCTCCAGCAGAGAAGTGGTCTCCTGGGCGGTCACTTCAGCCCGGCTGACACTGGGGCGGAAGATTTTTGTGCGGCCCTCTGTGTGGAACGTGATGAGCCCCTTGTCGTCCATCCGGCGTACCATGGTGGTAATAGTGCTCTTGGACCAGCCCATCTGTTCGGTCAGAATGGCTACCAGTTCCATCAGTGTTTTGGGCGACTCCCACAGCAGTTCCATGATGGGCCATTCGCCATGTGTTACGGTCTGATGCTTGTCCATAGGCTATTCCTCCACAGGTTTACTCTTGTAAACCTACTATACCAATAAAGACTACACTTGTCAACCATTTGGTGAAAATAATTGTTTACAATCTCTGCTGCGTTCTGTTATAATGTGTCTATGTGGAAAGAGAGGGGAATGGTTATGGCGAAAGATAAGAAAAAATGGGGAGACCGGAAGGATGGCATCTGGCTGAAGGATATCCCGGCTATGAACCGCATTATGCCCACCCTGATGCCCAACCGGGCAGATAATGAGGCCTATATCAACATAGATATCGATACCCGGCCTTTGAATGCGTATCTGGCGAAGCTGAATGAGGGACGGACAGAGGACAAGTATACCTTTTTCCATCTGATTAGTGCCGCCATCGGCAAGGCATTCGTCCTGCGGCCCAGAATGAACCGCTTTATTGTGGGCAGCAAGATGTACCAGCGGCGGGATGTGACGGTGGCGTTCACGGTAAAAAAGCGCTTCGACGATCACGCTGAGGAGGCACTCGCGTTCTTCCAATACGATCCCAAGGAAACGCTGGATACCTACCACGAGAAGATTATGAAGGTCATCCATCAGACCAAAAGCTACGAGGAAAAGGATACCTCCACCGGTGCGATGGATGTGATCACCAAGCTTCCGCAGTGGCTGATTACCGGCATCGTCAAGTTTGTTTTGTGGCTGGATAAACACGGCTGGGCACCGGAATTTCTCATTGGCTCCGATCCCAACCATGCGGCGATCTTCCTGACCAATCTTGGTTCCATTGGACTGCCCGGCGGCTATCATCATCTGGTCAACTGGGGCACAAACTCCTGTTTTGTGGTGGTTGGAAAGAAATACATGAAGATGGAATACGATCAAGAAGGCAACGGCGATGTCCATGAGGTCATTCCCTTGGGGATTACGCTGGATGAGCGCATTGCGGATGGATATTATTATTCCGGCACGGTGGCGCTGGTGAAGGAATTGCTGGCGAATCCGGAGCTGTTGGAAATGTGCGCGGATGTGCCGGTGGAATATTCCATTAAGAAATAACTTAATTCTTGACAAATGCCCGCCGGGGCGTTATAATTCTAGGGCTAACCCCAATACGGATGGGCCTGTAGCGCAGCTGGGAGCGCATTACATTCGCATTGTAGGGGTCGTCGGTTCGAATCCGATCAGGTCCACCAAAAAGAAACACCACTCTGTTGGAGTGGTGTTTCTTTTTGGTATGGCATTCCACTGATCGGATTCGAACGATTCAATGCAACGGTCCGGTGGACTGTTGCTTGCGCCCGGCTGGACGGGCGCGACACAAACATTTTCACCGAAGGTGAAAATGCAAACGAATCCAGTCAGGTTCACTGAACACCACTCGACTAGGGTGGCTTTATGAGTCAACAATTTATTGGCCTGTTAACACGCAACCCCGCCATCTTGTCTGATGGCGGGGTTGCTGATTCAAAGCAGGTCATCGCCGCCTGACGAGGACGTTTTTTGAAACAGAATGGTGATCAACTGACCGATATAGACCAGCAGCGCCAAAGCCGTCAGAGCGCTGCCTGCCAGCCAGTACCAGCAGATCAGGGAATTGGTGGTTCCATAGATCTCCAGAACACCCTGCATGATGCAGCCGACTGTGAAGGCGGCAATGCCGCAGTGATAGATGCCCCGGACGAGACTGCCGGGCTTTTTGGGAGTATCCAGCAAGGCAAAGCCCAGAGCAGGCAGGACACCGCCAACCAGAGGAAAGCCGAAGGCATAGATCATGCAATAGGAGTATACGCCATAACTGAAATACTCGTACACAGCGCCAAACAGCGCGCAGAAAACGGAGATCAGTGAATAAACAAAGGCGGTTTTGATATAGAGCTTAGTATCCGATGTAAACAATGTCACTGACACTCCTTTCGCTGACTTTGCTGCCGTGGTTCACAGGCTCATTGACGATTTGACCGTTGAACCACATGGTAGAGGAACCGCCGCCGTCCAGATTATAAGCGGTGACTGCGCCGAGGGATTGAAGAAACTGAGCCAATTCGTAGAGGGAAAGTCCTTCGCTCCGGCTGGTGCGCCCATCGGATACCACCAGCAGATAGTGCAGCTCGTCGATGACAGCAATGGCGGTGCGGGGGTTGGAATAGGTGGCTTGCCCGACCTCGGTATCTTCATCCACGCTGACCGTACCGTTTGCAACCAACGCCGGGCCGAAGGACAGCACCTGCCATGCGCCGCGGGAATCCAGATCATCGGCAGAGACGCTCTTTTCGGAGATGATCTCAAAGGAGCCGTCTTCCCAGATGACCAGATCCTCCCGGCTGGAGGAGCCGTCTTCCCGGTACAGCACTCCATTTCGCAGCACATAGCCCTTTTCCCGGGAGCCATAATAGTCACCGTTGACCGCTACGATGGCATTGTGGCTTGCGGCCATGTCGGAGGTCTTTTCGGTGATGTTTCGCCCATAGGTATTTTGGGCGAGAGCGGTCTTGAGGTATTCCGGGGAAGAAACTTGAATGTCCGCCACATAGATGGCAGTGTTGTGTTCCCGGTACTCGGTAATGGTAACGGAAATGTTACTGTCTGTATAGGAGTTGTCGGTGATCACCGGCGATTCATTCAGGGCGGGAGAGGTGGGGGGCGGGGCGCTGATCTGAGAATAGACCCGCCCGATCACAAAGGTGTCCAGCAAAATATAGGCGGTAAAAGCTGTCAGCAGCAGGCCATAGGCAATGCCCCATAAATATCGTCTTCGGTTCATGGTTACCTCCGGGTATCAATTAGCACATTTAGGATATCATATCACAAATTTCATAAAATGCACTGAAAATTTTAGATGAAGAGATGTTGACGTTTTTTGGCGGGGAAGGTGAACTTTGTGGGTAAGGGATGATTGACATAAAATTTGCTTCGTGCTATAATGTATCGGTATATTGCGGATGTATGCTCGTAGGTGATTTGGGGTATAGGATCCGTCCGTTTTTTGGCGTTTATGGAGGTCTGATATGGAACCCTCGAGAAATAATGATCGGGCCCGAGCCGCTGCCCGGCGCAGAGCGGCGATCAGAAGACGGCGGCAGCGCCAAGCGGCGCTGATGCGGCTGTGTATGCTTCTGGTCGTGGTGCTGGCGATCTTGATCGGTGTTTTTGTTTTGATGATGCCGAAGAATCCGTTGGTCGAAAAGCTTACACTGGAGGCGGGCTCTGCCCTGCAGCCGAAGCAGTTCCTTGAAAAGCCTGAAAAGTATGAAAACAAGCCGGTTTCTTTTGTAACAGACATCACAAAGCTGGATCTGACAGTGCCTGGGGAGCATACGGTTGAACTGTCGGTGGATGGCAAGCATTACACCACCGTGCTGGTTATTGAAGACCTGACACCGCCCAAGGCCGATCCGGTGGACTCTGTGACGGAGGTGGGGGTTCTGCCGGATCCTGAGACGTTGGTTACCAATGTGCGGGACGTTGGCCCTGTCACGATCTCCTACCGAAATGAGCCTGATGTCAGCAAGGGCGGGGAAGTGACTGCCGATATTCTGCTGACCGATGCTGCCGGAAATACCGCGGTCGTTCGTGTGAAGCTGCTGGTCATCAGTGACGAGATCGCGCCTGAGATTCACGGCGCGGCGGACTGGGAAGTGTATGTAGGCGATACCATCGCCTATAAGGCCAATATCACGGTTTCTGACGATCAGACGCAGTATCCCACACTGACTGTGGATAACAGTAAGGTGGATACCGGCAAGGCCGGCACCTATCCTGTGACCTACACTGCCACAGACGCTGCGGGCAACAGCACTTCTGTGACGGTCTACTTGACTCTGGTTGACAAGCCCGCCGGTTATGTGGAACCGGAAGTGGTTTATGAGTTTGCGCAAGACGTTCTGGATGAAATTACGGACAGCTCCATGAGCAAGGTGGAAGTGGCTGCGGCTATCTACAATTGGGTTCGCACGCACATCGGCTGGTATGACCACTCTGACAAGGAAAACGGCTGGGCTGCCGGTGCTTACGATGGCTTTACGAAACGGATGGGTGACTGTTTCACCTATTACGCCACTGCCAAGGCATTGTTTGATGTGGCGGGAATCCCTAATATTGGGGTGACGAAGGTGATCACCGCTGATACATCCAGATCATCCCATTATTGGAGCCTGATCAATTTGGGAGACGGTTGGTATCATGTCGATATCACGCCCAGAAACGGAAATTACACGGACTCGTTCTTCCTCTACACGGATGAGGAGATGCTGAATTACTCCCGCCAACACAAAAACTGCTTCAATTTTGATGTAGATGCCTACCCTGACAGAGCGACCCAATCTGTGCAGGAGCATTTTGAGTTTGATAAAAATACCTTGAAAGTTACCATTAAGGAAAGTTGGTGAGCGGATGCGCTTAGGCGTCATCGGCGGTCTGGGCCCTATGGCCACGGCCTACTATCTGGAGCTTGTGATTCGTATGACTGACGCGAAGCGTGATCAGGAGCATCCGGAAATCATCATTTTGAATATCCCCTCCATCCCGGATCGGACGGCGTTCATTTTGGACAAGAGTCAGGATGACCCGCTTGACCCAATGGTGGAGTTGGGAAAGCAATTGAAAAGCTTAGGCGCTACGGTGGTTGCGACTCCCTGTATCACGGCTCACTATTTTCATGAAGCCCTGCAGGACGGCATTGGCCTGCCGGTGATCCACGCGATCCGTGCTACAGCGGAGCTGCTGCGCGGTGCCGGCGTGCGAAAGGTAGGCCTGATGGCCACGGACGGCACGGTTCAAAGCGGCATCTTCCAGCGTCAGGTGGAGGAATGCGGTATGGAGCTTGTGCTGCCGTCGCAGGAAGGGCAGCGGGGGGTTATGACCCTGATCTACGATCAGGTGAAGGCCGGCCTGGAGCCGGATATGTCCCTGTTCGCATCGATCCGGGATGAACTGTGCCGCAATGGCGCGCAGGTCGTTGTGCTGGGCTGTACGGAGCTGTCGCTTCTGAAAAAAGACCATGACCTTGGCAGCGGCATTTTGGATGCCTTAGAGGTTTTGGCAAAGGAATCGGTGCTGGCCTGCGGTAAGGCGGTCAAGCCTGAATATGATCAACTATTCAGCCCCTTTGCGGGGAAGGAGTAAAGAATTATGCAGCAGACAAATGTGCTGGAATATCTGGAAAAAACAGTCCTGCGCGTGCCGGAAAAGCTGGCCTTCGCGGATGATAAAGACGGCCTGAACTTTGCTCAGGTCAGCCATGACAGCCGTGCCATCGGCAGCTATCTGGCGGCCAAAGGCTACTACAACGAGCCTGTGGTGGTTTTCATGCGCAAGCACCCCAAGTGCGTACCTGCTTTCTTTGGCTGCGTTTACGGTGGCTGTTATTATGTGCCCATTGACGAGGAGATGCCCCGGTTCCGAATCGAGCTGATCTTCGATAATCTGAAACCCCGCGTCATGCTCTGCGACAGTCATACCGTGGAAATGGCAAAAACATTTGAGTTTGCCGGCGAGACGCTCATTTATGACGAGGTCATTCAAACGGTTGTGGACGATGCTGCTCTGGCTGACATTCGGGATAAGCAATTGGATACGGATCCTATTTATATCGTCTTTACCTCCGGCTCCACCGGCGTGCCCAAGGGCGTGGTGGCCTGCCATCGCAGCGTTATCGATTATGTGGAAAACTTGTCCGAAACACTGGGCTTCAACGAAAATACGGTGTTTGCCAATCAGGCGCCTCTGTACTTCGATGCCTGCCTGAAGGAACTGTATCCCACGATCAAGTTTGGCGCGACCACTTATATCGTGCCCCATAGCCTGTTCATGTTCCCCATCAAGCTGGTGGAGTTCCTGAATGCGCATAAAGTCAATACCGTCTGCTGGGTGGTGTCTGCCCTGACCATGATCTCCTCTTTTAAGACTTTTGAGAAGATCAAGCCCGCGTACCTGCACACGATTGCCTTTGGATCCGAAGTGTTTCCCATTAAGCAGTTCAAAATCTGGCGCGCGGCACTTCCCGAGGCTAAGTTCACCAACCTTTACGGCCCCACGGAGTGCACTGGTATGAGCTGCTACTACCATGTGGATCGTGATTTTGAGCTGGATGAGGCCATTCCTGTTGGCCGTCCATTCCATAATACCCAGATTCTGCTGCTCACCGACAAGAATGAACTGGCGCAAAACGGTGAGGTAGGCGAGATCTGCATTCGCGGCACCTGCCTGACGTTGGGCTACTATCATAACTTTGAAAAGACCAATGAGGTGTTCGTCCAGAACCCCCTCAATGACCGCTACCCTGAACTGATTTACCGCACCGGTGATCTTGGTAAGTGGAACGAAAGGGGAGAACTGGTGTTCGTCTCCCGGAAGGATTACCAGATCAAGCACATGGGTCACCGCATTGAGCTTGGCGAGATCGAGGTCAATGTGAACATGATGGAGGGCATCCAGACCTGCTGCTGTATCTATGACAAGGCCAGCGATAAAATCGTCCTGTACTATGTGGGCGACATGGAGCTGAAGGCTCTGGTGACCGTTCTGCGGGAAAAGCTGCCCCGGTATATGATCCCCAATAAGGTCATCCAGCTGGAAACCATGCCCCTGACGGCGAATGGTAAGCTGGATCGCGTTGCACTAAAAAATCAATTTGAAGCACAGAAAAAGGAGAAATAAACTATGAACGACCTGCTTGAAATCCTGGAAAACCTGCACCCTGAGGTAGATTTTGAAACTTGCACGACCTTGATCGATGACAAGATTCTGGATTCTTTCGACATCATCACCATCATCTCCGAGATCAACGAGGAGTTCGACGTAGTGATCCCCGCTGAGGAGATCGTTCCCGAGAACTTCAATTCCGCTAAGGCTCTGCATGAGCTGGTCACCCGGCTGGCAGACGAATAAGAATGCTGTTCACATCGTATGAATTCATCGCCTTTATGGCGGTGGTGTTCCTTGCGTATTATCTGGTTCCCAGGAAGGCACAGTGGCCGCTGCTTCTGGTGGCCAGCTACGTCTTTTACTGGTGTGCGAATCCCATGTATCTGCTGTTCATCGGCGTTACAACGGTTTCCACCTATGCCGTCAGCCGCCTTCTGGAGAAGGTCAACGCCCAGCAGAAGGCGTATTTGCAGGAGCATAAGGCGGAGCTTGACAAGGAGCAGAAGAAGGCTTACAAGGCAAAGATGAAGGCAAAGAAGTGGCATTTGCTGCTCCTGTGCCTGATCTTCAACCTTGGTATTCTGTCTGTGACGAAGTATTCCAATTTCGTCATTACGAACATCAATACCTTCCTATCCGGCAGCTCCAAGCTGGCTCTGGTGGATATGATCGTGCCTCTGGGCATTTCGTTCTACACCTTTCAGTCCATGGGCTATATTATCGATGTCTACCGGGATAAGCAGGCAGCCCAGAAGAACTTTTTCAAGCTGGCGCTGTTCGTGTCATTCTTTCCCCAGCTGGCACAGGGCCCCATCAGTCGTTATGGCGATTTAAGTAAGACCCTCTATGAGCCCCATCCCTTTGATCGTAAGACTGTTTCCTATGGTGTTATGCGAATCCTGTGGGGTTATTTCAAAAAGGTGGTCATTGCGGATCGACTGGTGACCGGCGTGCTGACCCTGATCAATGGTCAGGAAATGATCACCGACCTGGGCAAAGTCTTTGTGGACTATAATGGCGCGTATGTATTTGTTGCCATGCTGTTCTATGCCTTCCAGCTCTACTGTGACTTTACCGGCGGTATCGATATCACCATCGGTATTGCAGAGACCATGGGGATTCGTGTTGCAGAGAATTTCAATCTGCCGTACTTCTCTAAAAATATTAAGGAGTACTGGAACCGCTGGCACATTACCATGGGCACTTGGTTCACGGATTACATCTTCTATCCCATCTCCGTCTGTAAGCCCATGCTGAAGCTGTCCAAGTGGTCCCGGGAGCATCTGGGTCCTGCGGTTGGTAAGCGTGTTACGGTGTACCTTTCGAGCTTTGCCGTGTGGCTTACAACCGGTATCTGGCACGGTGCTGCATGGAATTTTATTGTATGGGGTCTTGCAAACTGGGTGGTCATTATGGTCTCTCAGGAGCTGGAGCCTTTGTACGCTAAGTTCCACGCGCGGTTTAAGGTCAAGGGCAAAGCCCCCTACGAGGTGTTTCAGGTGGTGCGTACCATCCTGCTGATGAGCATGATCCGTATGTTTGATTGCTACCGGGATGTTCCCCTGACCTTTAAAAAAGTAGGTTCCATGTTTACTTCGTTTAATTGGGGTGTCCTCTTTGATGGCAGCTTGCTGCGCATTGGTCTAAGCAGCGCCGATTATTTGGTGCTGGCTGCGGGACTGGTCATCGTGCTGGGCGTCAGTTTGTTTAAAAACAAGCATGGCTCTGTCCGGGATGCACTTTATGCCAAGCCTTCCGTGCTGTTCTATGGCCTGATGGGACTGCTGCTTGTGATGATCCTGATATTCGGAGCCTACGGCATCGGATTCGACTCCTCACAGTTCATTTATACACAGTTCTGATCAAAAGAGCTGCCGCGTGCTGCGGCAGCTTTTTGTATCTTTTTTTGTAAAGTGGGTATTCTAACGTCGGAGGGATGTACATGACGGAAAAGGAATACGGAAAATTGGTGCAGGATATGATGCCTAAGTCACCGATCTGGAAGGATTGCCTGGGGGCGTTTGTCATCGGCGGGCTGATTTGCACGCTGGGACAGTTTTTTGTGAACTGCTATGGGAATTGGGGACTGGACGAGACCAATGCGGGCACAGCCGCGTCCATGACACTGGTCGCGCTGTCCGCGCTGTTGACAGGCCTGAGCCTGTATGACAATATCGCCAAGTTCGCGGGCGCCGGTACGCTGGTGCCGATCACCGGCTTTGCCAATGCCATCGCCGCCACGGCGGTAGAATTTAAGACCGAAGGGTTCATTCTGGGTGTGGGTGCAAAGATGTTTACAATAGCAGGTCCCGTTATAGTCTACGGCGTATCCGCCAGCGTAGTTTACGGCTTGATTTATTGGATAACCACATTGTTCTAAACAAAAAGGCTTGACCGAATCGGTCAAGCGTAAGCGCTCAATAATCACCCGTCAAGAATGAATTACGGCAGCGTCCAGAATTTAGGACGCTGCCGCTCATGTTTAC
>CANBCW010000030.1 GCA_947367115.1 uncultured Clostridia bacterium
GAGTGACCCCCAACGGTGGTAAAGTTTCATCCAGCGTTCGTAACGCATTTGCGGCGAGCCATGCCCGCAAACAACAAGTTACCGCAGTATTTTTTGAGGTATTGATATGATAAATGTATGCGATATTCAGGTGATGAAGCCCCTGCTTGCGGAGCACGGCTTCCACTTTTCCAAGGCCAAGGGTCAGAATTTTCTGATTGCCCGGTGGGTTCCTGAAAATATTGCGGTGGAATCCGGGGTGGACAGCAGCGCGGGCGTGCTGGAGATCGGCCCCGGCATCGGCCCGCTGACGCAGCAGCTTGCCTTGCGCGCCGGAAAGGTCTGCGCTGTGGAGCTGGATAAGCGCCTTGCGCCCATCCTGAAGCAGACAGTAGGGGAGTTTGATAATTTGGAGATCATCTGGGATGATGTTCTGAACCTGGACATCGCCGGATTGGTTGCGGAAAAGTTCCCCGGTCTGCGTCCCATGGCCTGCGCCAATCTTCCTTATTATATTACCTCTCCGATTCTGACGGCTCTGCTGGAAGCGGAGTGCTTTGATGCCGTCACCGTCATGGTGCAAAAAGAGGTGGCTCAGCGCATCGCGGCCAAGCCCGGTTCCGCGGATTACAGCGCGTTTACCGTGTTCTGCCAGTATTACGCAGAGCCGGAGATCCTCTTTGACGTGCCCGCCCATTGCTTCCTGCCCCAGCCCAAGGTGACCTCCGCAGTCATTACGCTGCGCACCCGGAAGAATATCCCCTGGGATATCGCGGATCAGGACATTTTCTTCCGTACCGTCCGTGCCAGCTTCGCCATGCGGCGCAAAAAACTGGCAAACGGTCTTGCGGCAGGGTTCTCGGAGCTGGGTAAATCCGGCGCGGCGGAGGTCATTCGCCGCAGCGGTCTGGACGAAAATGTCCGGGGCGAAACACTGAGCATCCCGCAGTTCGCCGCGCTTTCCAACGAGATCGTAAAATGGCGCATGGAGCCTTGACATTCCAACGCAATCGGTGATCTATCAGACAAACTGTAATTGGCTTACAATTTCACATCTACCGGAGCTTTGACCGTCATGGTATCCACGGTCACTTCGCACTCCACCGCCAGCACCTGAACGCCGCTTGCGGCAGCCTCCCGGAGCGCGGCTCCGAAATTAGGGTCGGTTGTATCATTGGGGTGGATGTATTTCACATCTGCCATCTGGATGACGAACAGCACATAGGCTCCGAACCCCGCCTGCACCGCCCGGGTCAACCCCCGCAGGTGTTTCGCGCCGCGCTCCGTGGGGGCATCCGGGAAGGCGCACACACCGTCAGCTTCCAATGTCACGCCCTTGACCTCCAAAAAGCATGGCTTTCCATCCAGCGTGAAGGAAAAATCGAACCGGGAATCCTCATGCACCGTTTCCGCGCGGAGATTCTCCACCGCCCCCAAGCCACCACCCAGCAGCCACTCTCGTGCCGCCGCGTTCGGTGCCTGCGCATCCATATTGATGAGCCGGTGTCCCTTTTGCACCGTGATCAGATCGTATTTCGTCTTGCGCTTGGGATCGTCCGCCGCCTGGCACCAGACCCGCGCTCCGGCCGGGAGCAGCTCCCTGCAGCGGCCTGTGTTTTTCACATGGCAAACTTCCACTTTCCCATCGATTTCCACATGCGCGATAAACCGATTGGGTCGAGCCAAAAACCGCCCCGCCACCATTTTCCCATATTTCATAGCAGTCACATCCTTTTGCGCCTATCATATCAGATTTTAGCCCGAAAGCCAAGATTAAACCCTTGACAATTGGGGAAAATATGCTATAATCTATTCTGTTCCATATGGAGGCTTAGCTCAGCTGGTTAGAGCGCATGCTTCACACGCATGAGGTCACAGGTTCGAGTCCCGTAGTCTCCACCAAAAATAAAAACCACACCATCTGGTGTGGTTTTTATTTTTAATGAAACCAAGACAAGGGACGAGAACCCATTGAAATGCGACAGTCCAGTGGACTGTCGCTCGGTGTGGGCTCGACGGCACCGACACATTGATTAGATCGAGTCCCGTAGTCTCGACCAAAAGAAAATCCTGTCGAATTTCGGCAGGATTTTCTTTTGTATTCTTCATTTTTCATTATTCAACATTCATTATTCATTTGAGGACAGGATTTTCTTAATGAATAATGAATGATGAAGCCGCTTCGCTGATGAATAATGAATAATTTGTGGTATCCCCTTCGGGGATGATTATAAAAAACGAGAGGGTTCGAATCCCAAAACAAGACAGCCTTGACGTATTGTGTTTACAGAAAAAACGACGTGTTTCGACACGTCGTTTTTTCATCTAAATCCACCCTTATGGGTGGGAGAAATCCTCTTCGGGGGTAACGAAATGTATCTGTCTATTGTACTGTCAATGCAGCTCATACCATGCTTTTTTTCGGTATGCATCCCATTCTACAGTCACGGAATCAAACATAAACTGAGCAGCAAAGAATGGTGAATCACCACAAGCATCCATGCTGCAAACGTTATTTTCATCCATGTCAAGGTGATACACGGTAATCCCATACTGCAGCTCATTCATCAATTTACTGTGGGCTTCATCTCCCTTGAATACGATCAACGGATCATCGGTGTACGATTTACCATCCGCATCTATCTTCCATGTTCGCCCTGGCTCAAAAGTCAGGACGGAAAATCCCTGAAACGTTACTTTAGCAATATCAATTTCCATATCGGAACCGGTTTGATTTTCTTCTGCTCCTTTATGGATATTCAAATGCTTGAGGAATACAACGAGTGCTTCTTTTGAAACCTAATCCAGCGTCCAGTATGAATCGTGAAATTCAAAGTCATGCAGGTGATTTGTTGATGTATGCTTCATTGACACACACCTCCCCAAAGTGAATTTAGTTTAAGCTGTCTTTGATGTGGCTGCGAATTTGATCCCGGAGTGTGAGCAGATGTCCGAGTCCATCCATCAACTCCCCATTGGCTTTCATAATTTCTTCTGACGGCTTCCGGTGAGAGGGATATTCGCCACACTTGTAGCGGTCAATTATGATCTCGTATCGATGCATAGCCGACTCAACGGCGGTTTCCCATGATATATATAATTCGCGGCTGGCGTTTTCACCTACATGATGCATCAGATCCATATTGCCATACAGTTTCAGCAGGCAGTTGTACAGGCTGTCGGCGTTCTCTTCAATCAGGAAACCGTCGACACCGTCACGGATCCCCTCAGCCGCACAGCTGTCTTTGATGAGGACTGATGCAACCGAGCAGGCAGCTGCTTCCCGAACGACCAGCCCATTGGTGTCGAACGTGGAAGGAAACAAAAACAGATCAGCCCGGCAGTACCAGGCACGCAATTCTTCGCGGTTATGAACAGGCCCAATAAACAGGCATTTATCAGAGATATTCCAGGTTTCGGCCAGAGCCTCTATTTCCGCCCGATCCGCCCCATCGCCGACAAAGACCATGCGGAAATCCCTGTTCACTGCTTTTAGCCGTGCAAGCGCGTCTAAGATGAGTCGGATTCCTTTGTACCACATCATTCGTCCAACAAACAGGAAGACCGGAATGCCGGCTGGGAGGTCATAGCCTGCTGTAACGGAGGCAATTTGGGCATTGGGAACACGCTGGCAGGGAAGATCAACACCGTTTGGCATGACGATATAGTCGCCCTCGTAGCCGAGGCTTCGAAGGTTTTCTCCGGCACCCTGACTGACGGTCCAGACCTCATCACACGCGTTGATGTTATCGAGCAGCGCTTTTTTACTGCCGGCTTGGAGAGCCTTGTTCCGAATGACATTAGAGATATCAATGTCAAATTTTGTGTGATATGTCAGGACAAGCGGAGCATCCACGATCTGACGAAGCTGCCGCGCCAAAATGGTTGAAACGATGGGGCAGTGACTGTGCAGCAGGGCGACATTCTCTTTGGATAGCTTTCGAGCCAGCTCCGGGGAAAAGGGAACGCCTGCCATATATCCGGTTTTATCACGCAAATCGAGACTTCGGTAGCGCATAACAGGATAAGGGTACGGACTATCGTCTGCGTCCGGGTGCGCAGGGGTAATCACGATCGGCTTCCCGCCGGCAGAATCAATGTTTCTTGCGTAGTTAAGGACTGCGTTTGCAACACCGTCGATAAACGGTGGGAAAGAGTCATTTAGAAGGCATATAGTTTGCTCAGGATTCATTGTATCACGCTTTCAATCAGACATTAGGGGGCATCTGTGGCAGATTGTATCATTTTCACGAACAAATGTCAATGTACTGCGGAAAAACAATGACATTGGCATGAGATGAAGGTATGACCATATATTTTCGTAAAGGGGGAAGGCACATGGGATATCGGATCGTTTATGAAAAGCAGGAAAAATGGAAGTTTCCCAAGAAGAAAACATTGCTGCTTGTATTAGCAGCCATGGCTATGGTGGTTTTGCTTTGGCCCGCAGGCCGTAATGCGCTTCGTGAATGGATGCTGCCCGGGGATACCGAGGTAACTTCGCAGGCGCTTCAGGGCTTGGCCTCCGATCTGAGCGATGGAGAGAGTTTAGGTGATGCTGTCACAGCTTTCTGCAAGGAGATCATCGAAGGTGGGCAGTAGGGGAGTGGTAGGCGGCGGGCTGCTTTTGTTTCTGGCATTGGCGTTGCTGCTCCTGCCGCTGAATTGGGTGCTTGCGGCGATCGCTGCCGCTGCGATCCATGAATCGAGCCATTATGCGGCTGTCCGGCTGTGCGGGGGCGAAGCACACTGGATGCATATTGGATTGTATGGTGCGCAAATGGAGGTCAGACTGCTGACACCAGGCAAGGAGCTTTTGTGCGCATTAGCGGGACCTCTGGGCGGGCTGTTGCTTTTACTGTTTGCCCGGTGGTTTCCACGAACAGCGATTTGCGGTGGGCTTCACGCGTTATTCAATCTGCTTCCGGTCTACCCGCTGGATGGAGGGCGTGCGTTACGCTGTGGTGTGGAATTGCTGCTGCCTGTAGAAATCGGAGATAAGGTGTGCAATGTTATTGAGTGGATTTGCTTGATTGGTGTTCTTTTGCTGGGCATATACGGAACAGTGGCGCTTCATTTGGGACTCTTGCCGATCATTCTCTCTTTTAGCTTGGTTATCCGGGCGTTCCGGGGAAAAATTCCTTGCAAACCGATGCCATTTTAGGTACAATAGAGTGAACATCGATAAAGAGGTAATACTATGACCGAATTGATCCAACGAATTCTCCCGACGGTGCAGAAGCCTGCCCGCTACACCGGCGGAGAATTCAACGAAGTGAAGAAAGATTCCAAAGATGTGCGTGTCAGAGTAGCGTTCTGCTTCCCGGATACCTATGAGATCGGCATGTCCAATGTTGGTATGCGGATCCTCTATGGTGTCATGAACCAGATGGATGGAGTCTGGTGTGAGCGTGTTTTTGCTCCCTGGGGGGATATGGAGGATGCCATGCGTCAGCATGACCTGCCTCTGTGGGCGCTGGAAAGTCAGGAGCCTGTTCAGAATTTTGACATGATTGCCTTTACCATCGGCTATGAGATGTGTTATTCCAACATTCTCAACATGCTGAATCTTGCCAAGGTTCCGCTCCGCAGCAGCGAACGTCGCGGACTGAAGAATATCGTCTTTGCCGGCGGTGTATGCGCCTTTAATCCGGAGCCGTTAGCGGAGTATATTGATTTTTTCTCCTTGGGCGAGGGGGAAGAGATTACTCCTGAGATTATCAGCCTGTATGACAAGGCAAAGGCTGGGGGATGGTCGAAAGAACAGTTCCTGCTGGAAGTGTCCCAAATCCCAGGCATTTATGTGCCGAGCTTCTATCGCCATGAGTACAACGAAGATGGGACACTAAAGACGATTATTCCCCTGAATGGTGCCCCCGAAACACTGACCAAACGCATTATCGAGAACTTAGATGAAGCTTATTGGCCCACCAAGATGATCATACCCTCTACGGAAATCGTCCATGACCGAGCAAATCTGGAGGTGTTCCGTGGATGCATTCGGGGCTGCAGGTTTTGTCAGGCCGGTTTTTCCTGCCGTCCGGTACGCCGCAAGAGTGCGGATGTTTTGTACCGCCAGGCGGTAGAAACATTGACTGACTCAGGCAACAATGAGATCACGCTGTCCAGTCTTTCTACCTCCGATTACCGTGAGCTGAAGGAACTGACCGATGCCCTCATTCCGTACTGTGAAGAGAATAAGATCAACTTGTCTGTTCCGTCCCTGCGTGCGGATAACTTCTCCCGCGAGCTGATGGAAAAGCTTCAGACTGTCCGAAAGAGCGGCCTGACCTTCGCTCCGGAGGCTGGTACCCAGCGGCTGCGTGATGTAATCAACAAGAACTTGACGGAGGACGAGATCCTGACAACCTGTGCCAATGCTTTTTCCGGGGGCTGGAATAACGTCAAGCTGTATTTTATGCTCGGCTTGCCTACAGAGACCGATGAGGATGTGCTGGGTATTGCGGATCTGGTGTACAAGGTCATCAAGACTTGGAAAGAGCATGCGGTCAATAAGAAGCGGGGTCTGCGCGTTCATGTGGCTACGGCTTACTTTGTGCCCAAGCCGCATACACCGTTTCAGTGGGAAAAGCAGATCGACCCTTCAGAGTATCTGCGCCGTTGTAAACTGCTTAAGGATCATTTCTATTCCAAGTCCATTGAGTATAATTATCATACGCCGGATCTGAGCCGTCTGGAAGCCGTTATGGCCCGGGGTGACCGCCGCCTGGGACCCGTTATTGAGACAGCAGTCCGCAATGGCGCTAAGCTGGACGGTTGGGACGAGTATTTCCGTTATGATCTGTGGCAGGATGCGTTCAGAGAATGCGGTGTGGATATGGATTTCTACACGGTGCGCGGTTTTGGCGAGGACGAGCTTCTTGCCTGGGATCCGATCAATGTTGGCGTTACCAAGAAGTTCCTGCTTCGGGAGCGGCACCGTGCCTATGAATGGAAGGTCACGCCTGACTGCCGTCAGGGCTGTGCCGGCTGCGGTGCCAACTGTCTGCTGAAGGAGGTGCAGTGCGATGCCTAGAGCCTTGTTTGAGAAAACCGGGAACGCGGTCTGGATGTCCCATCTCGATCTGATGCGGCTCTTTCAACGAGCCTTCAAGCGCGCGGGACTGCCCCTGACCCATACACAGGGCTTCAACCCTCGGCCGTCTGTTTCCATCGCGCTGCCGCTGTCTGTGGGCGTGGAGAGCCAATGCGAGCTGCTGGACTTCGATCTGGATGGCGCGCAAGTCCCATGCAATGAGATTTGTGATCGGCTCAATTCCGCCCTTGTGGCAGGCGTTCGGGTGCGGGAGGTCTATGAAAACGGAAGTAAGATCAAAAATCTCGCATTCCTTCGCTGCATGGTGACGCTGGAGTACGACAATGGCGTGCCAGAGGGGGCGGGGGAACGTATTCGCGCGTTGTTTGCCAGTGACAGGCTGCTGCTGGATAAAAAAAGCAAGAACGGTATCACGGAGCAGGATATTATTCCGATGATCCGATCGGTTGAAATAAAGGAAGAGGGGAGAGAGGTTGCACTTGATGCGGTTGTATGCTGCCAAAACCCGACCCTCAACCCGATGCAGATTTCGGCGGCTGTTTCACGCTATCTGCCGGAGCTGACGCCGGATTTCGCCAAGTTCCGCCGGATAGAAACTTACGATACCAATGAGAACGTATTCAGATAAGGAGTAAAAAATGGATAATATCGAACTGGATATCTGCCCTGTGTGCCGGGGCGCTGGCATGATCATTCATGAGGGGGGCTGGAGTGTACAGGTTGAGTGCGTGGACTGCAGTGCCCATACGGTCTATGTCGAATACGACAATGACGAAGAAAAGGCGGAAGCCGAACGAACCGTTGCCCACCTGTGGAACATCGGTAAGGTGGTTAGCAGCGAGCGGGGAGAATGACGCAATATCGTAAATAAAAGCTCTGGAATCTTGCGATTTCAGAGCTTTTTTGCGATGACCTTCGGGTTGAATTATGCGCAGTTCTAAGGATTCCCGCTGGCTACGAAGGCTAATTTTATTTTTCCTTTGCTGCCTTCAGCCCCGCCGATTCCAAGGCGCGGGGCCATGGGACGAGGAAGGTTTTGATCCGGGCGCGGGTGGCATCGTCGAAATCTGCTTTTATGGGTAGTCTGCCCAGCTCCTGCGCTTTAAGCTGGAGCTGGCGGATGGCTCAATCTTTTTTCTGCAGTTCCGTCATGGGAATCATGGTATTACCTCGTATTGATCATTTCTGATGACATAGCCCTGACCGTTTTTTGGCTGCCAGTCATATCTGTTTTTGTTTTCGTCCGGGAACAAAGGCTCCATAATGGCGGCGATGACACCGCCGTGGGTGATGATGCAGGTATCTTCTTCGATTTCGCAAAAGGCTTCCATAACGCGGCGTTTCATCTGCGCTCCGCTTTCGCCGCTGGGCGGAACATTGGCTTCGTTGTCCCCGGTGAGCCATTCCTGATAGGCAGGCGTGTCTTTCAGTTCCTCATAGCTGTGCATTTCAAAGATACCAAAGTCTACTTCCCGGAACCGGGGGTCAACTTGAAAAGGCACTTCCCCAAAGAGAATTTGCAATGTTTCATTTGTCCGTTTCATGCCACTGGTAATGAAACGGACATTTTTAATATCATAATGGATCTCTTTCAATTCTTTTGCGCCTGCTGCGGATAGGGACAGATCCGTACTTCCACAGTACAACCACTTTTCGTTGGCCTCGGTCTTGCCGTGGCGAATCAGGTAGATGGTCATTTCAATCTTTGCTCCAATCCGCAGAAGATCCGGCTGACCCGGATGGCTTCTTTGCTCAGATACTGGGCCAGCCGCCCGGTGTTCTGCCGCCATGCCCGGTTTTCCGCACCCATGGGCACCACGCCGCAAAAAATGTCCTGGAGGATCAGGATGCTATCCTGCCATTGCTCCCGGTGGGCTTTGAAATAACCGATGGGGTCTGGATGACCATAGGTAAACTCCTCAATCATATAGATACACCGCTTGGCAAAATCGATTTCTCCGGCACCGCAAGTATGTACATCTGCGTCCGTAATACCGAAAGTTTCCTTGGCAAAGTCCAATTTCCCTTGATAAGCGCCGCCGATAATGAGAACCATAAATATTCCTCCTTGTTGTCATCCCGACCAAGCCGTAGGCGCGTGGAGGGATCTTCGCACTAAATATCTGCTGAGCAGGTGGTAAATGCGAAGATCCTTCGACTCCGCATTCGCTCCGCTCAGGATGACAGGTGCGGTGGTTTTAGATCAGCGCATATACCGCCACCGCACACAACTCGCCAATGGTCAGGGCGTAACCTGCCACATCGCCGTTCATGCCGTCCAGGGATTTGTATGCTCGGCACAAGGCAATAGCGTAGCCTACTATGCAGCCCACCAGCACAAATCCATACTTGCCGCAGAGCAAAAATCCAGCTGCAACGAAGATGCAGACCATGGCAGTCAGCACTACAATGTGGGATCTGGGCTTTTTCTGCTGAGCGTACTGGCTGGTAGACATGGGATTCAAAGCCATTACCGCCAAGGCGGAACCGCACCGGCTGACTGCGGGAATGAAAACCAAAATCAGGTAGTTAGCATCTACGGGCGCAGATGCCATAAACGCGAACTGGGCCAGCACCAACAGGAGAATTCCGATAACCGCAAAGCTGCCCACATGGGAATCCTTCAAAATCTCCCGGCGGCGCTCCAGGTCACGCCAGGACTTCACCGCGTCGGTCACATCCATGTACCCGTCCAGATGGATAAAGCCAGTGACAATGTAGGGATAGGCGCAGAGGATCAGTGCTGTGATCAGCGCAGGCAGATTCAGTACCCGGCACAGCCAAGCCAGCACAGCCCAAATGCCGCCGATCTCCAGCCCCACAATAGGCAGGAACAGCAACATCTTGTCCCTGGCTTTCTCGTCCCAGAGATGGCCTGGGAACGGAATGGCACAGAACATACTCTGGCACATGGCAAAAGCGTGTAGGTATTTCTTCATTCACATTTCCCCTTTACTCTGTCATCCCGAGCAAGCGCCAGCGCGCCGTGGGATCCGTCCTCCCAAAAAGAGAGCGGATTCTTCGACTCGCCTGCGGCTCGCTCAGAATGACGGGATTTATGGATGATGGGCTGGCCCGCCGACACTTCGATGACGGTATCACACACCGCAGCCAGTCTGCGGTCAATATCCGCAAGGCATTTGCGGTAGGCTTCGGTGCTTTCGGAGTAGCGCTCGGCGTCGGAATAGATATAATCGCTGACGAAAACCACATGGCGGACGGTCTTTGCAAACTCTACCAATTCGTCTGCGCAGCGGTTTGCCGCGTCTATGTCTATTTCGTAGTTCTTTTCCGCCGGGAACAGAGTGTTTTGAATTAAAGCTGTCACGCTGTCTACCAGAAACACACTGTCTTTATCGGCAGTTTGCAGGCAGTCCATAATGTTCTTGAAACACTCCACTGTTATAAATCCCATGCCATCCCGGTCCGCGATGTGCCGCCGGATGCGTTCGTCATCCTCGGCTCCGGTGGAGATCATAGTCGCCACATAGTAGCGCTTTTCACCCAGCGACACGGCAATATTTTGAGCCAGAGTGGATTTTCCGTTTTTGGCGCCGCCGGAAATGAATACGGTCATTTCGCACCCTCCACGGTGAACTTGTCGCCCTGGCGGATCTCGTCAAGATAGCCGTCGTCAATGCCCGCCTGGTCGAAGGTCGCCATGTCATTGATGATGGCGCAAGCAGCATCCAGAATTTCAAAGGCCAGAGGACAGCCGCTGCCTTCACCCAGCCGCATGCCCAGCAGGAACAGGGGCTGCAAATCCATGGCGTCCATCGCCAGCTTGTAGCCGATCTCATAGGAAGCGTGGCTGGGGATGAAATAGTGGACACTATTCGGGCACAGCTTGTAGGCGCACAGGGCAGCGACAGCAGAAATAAAGCCGTCAATAACTACCGGGCGGTGGGTCGCCGCCGCGCCGAGGAACGCGCCGCACATGGCGGCAATATCAAAACCGCCTACTTTGGACAGAACATCGATCACATCGTTTTTATCCGGCTGATTGACCTCGATGGCGGTCTTAATGACTTCCTTCTTCTTGCGGAAGCTGTCATCTGTAATACCGCCGCCCCGGCCTGTCACGGCATCCACATCCGCGTCCAACAGAACGGAAAGGACAGCGGAAGAAGTGGTGGTGTTGCCAATGCCCATTTCACCGATGCCCAGCACATCGGCATCGGTGTTCTTCGCCAACTCAATACCGGTCATAATGGCCTGCATTGCCTGCTCTCTCGTCATGGCGGGGCCGCCCGCGATATTCTGGGTGCCGTAGGCGATCTTCCGGTTCAGCACCTTGGGATCCTTGATGTCCGCGTTGACACCCACATCACAGACCGTGATGCCGCAGCCAAGGTGCTTACACAGGGTGGAAGCGCCAGTTTTGTGCCGGGTCAGATTGATGGTCTGCATCAGGGTGACGCTTTGAGGCGCAGAGGATACCCCCTCTGCCACCACGCCGTTGTCGGCGGCGAATACCAACAGGTGCTTTTTCTCGATTTTGTTATGTACCTTGCTGGTGATGCCCGCAAGCTGGATGGACAAGTCCTCCAGCCGTCCCAAGCTTCCGGGAGGCTTGGCGAGCTGTGCTTGCCGCTCTCTGGCCTTTGCCATGGCAGCTTCATCTAAGGGTGAGATCTGGGAACATATTTTCTGTAAACGCTGCTCCATAGCAGATACCGTCCTTTCAAATTTCCATTTATCATTCCACGCTAAATTACCAACAGCGTTGTCATCCCGAGCGAAGTCGAGGGATCTACGCATTTGGTTTGCATTTGCAGTCAAATCGGTGCCAAGATCCTTCGACTCCCCTTCAGCTTCGCTCAGGGTCGCTCAGGATGACATCTGCTCTATCAACCATTGGACGGAGGGCTCTGCCTTCATCAGCTCCAATGTAAAGGTAGCGTCCGGGCACAGCTCCTCCGCCCGAAGAAGAAATTCCTTTATGGGAATCGTACCGTCATGCAAGGCATTGTGCTGATCCCGGGAGCCGTCGTTATTGTGGACATGGAAATGGCTGATATAGGGCGCGCAGGTTTCCAGCCAGTCCATCACCGGAATGGGCGAATAGGCGTTCACATGACCGATGTCCAGACACAGCTTGAGCCGCGGATCATCCACACCCTTAACAATGTCCACAAGCCACTTAGGATCCTCCTCCAGCACATTTTCCAGCACGATCTGCACACCGGGATTGTCTTTCAAAAAATCCTTCCAGAAAAGGATGGACTGCTCGGTGTACCATACAGGAAAATAGATTTTTGGATTGTACCCGCCGTGGACCACCACTTTGGTGGCTCCATAGCGCTTCGCCAGCCCAATGGCCTGCCGGTAGCGGAAAGCCGCCAGCTCCCGGGCCTTTTTGTCGATGGCGCAGGGAAACAGCTCATTATAGGGGCCATGGAGGACACAGCTTGTAACGCCCTCTAGCTTCTTCTTTACCACACCATCTACGGCAGTGAATTTTTCATCCATGTTCCATGCGGTGCAGTATTCCGCCAGTTCAAGGCCGAAGCCGTATTCCCGCGCCACCCGCACCGCATCGGTGGCGATGGTGGAAAGGTAGATTTTGTCCTTTTTCATAATGCTTTCCTTGCTTTCCAAAAGCGATACTCTGTCCACAGCTCCAGACCCAGCGGCATCAGGCAGAACACGGTGTAGCCTGCGTAAAACAGGTACGACATCGAGGTGATGGGGGTCATAACGATTCGGGGATCGTAGAGAATGTCGGTCTGCTTCAGCATCACCGCCATCAGGATAACAGTCAGGCTGGCGAATACGCCAATGACATAGGCCCGGTCCCGGTTGTCAAATCGATAGATGGAGAAGGCTTTTCTTCCCCGCAGGGAGCTGCCCCGGCTGCGCATGGATTCAGAGCTGACAGTCAGGGATTCAATGGTCCATGTGATCAGCATGGAGAAAATACGGACGCAGTTGCGGAGCCGCTGGAACACATTGCCTTGGTTCACACCCCTGCCGATGCCCCGCTGGGCCATGTTGATCCGTTTGGCCTCTTTCTTGATCCGGGGCACCATACGAAGCAGGATCGTCAGAAACAGGCTGAGCCGGGGACTGACTTTGCCGAACAGGTACACCACCTTGTCCGTGGTGAAAACGGAATGGACACAGGAAAACCAGATCATCACACCGGCAGCCACAAAGCCCAGAACGAAGCCATAAACCAGGGATTCCAGGGTCATATTGTTGCCGATGAAATTCTGCCGCAGCACCGTTACGCCAAAGTGATTGTAGGAGCTGTAATACAGGGCAAAGGCCGCCACCAGCGGCAGCAGGATCAGGTCAAACACCAGCACCTTCCAGCCGCCCCGCTTGACGCTGTACAAAAAGGCACAGCTAAAGGAGATAAGCAGGAAGACCGGGTGCTGAAAAAGGATCATTCCGGCGATCACAGCGGCGAAGTAGATGAAATTTACCGCCGGATGGCATTTTTCAAAGCCCATCTTCATCCTCCATCATGCCGTACTTGAGCTTGATCCGATCCAGCTTTTCCAGCAGGGGCCGCCCGAACAACAGCATCACCAGCACGGTGCAGATCGCCTGGCTGACATTAACATAGAAACCGGAAATAAATGTGGCGATGACACCCGCCCAGGTGACCGTGCTGAGCATCAGGAAGATACGGGAGCAATCCAGCAAGGGGCCTACCCAAAGGATGACGGCGAAGAAGCCGAATACCGCCATTACCCAGGGCTTCCGGGGCAGGCGGCCCTTGGCAAAGGCGAAGCCTGCCAGCATTCCGCCGGCACCGTAACCAAACATCTGCCATGGGGTATAGGCACCCTGACCGTAGAAAAAGTTGCTGGCAAAGGCCGCGACAGCACCGACCATAAAGCCGGTTTCCGGGCCAAAGGCAATGCCGGTGAGCATAATGACAGCAAAGATCGCCTTGAAATTTGGGATTGGGATGGCTACCCGGGCCACGATGGCAATGGCGCACATCACGGCGATGACCACCAGCTCCCGGGCCTGGGGCTTTCTGCCCTCAAAGGCCATAAAAAACGGGATCATCAGCTCGATGATAATGAGGGTGCCGGTGATGTAATAGCCCCGTCCTGGGAGTTTAGTGCCAAGAAACAAGGTCAAAGGGACCAGTAAAAAGAACACGATCAGCATCGCAATGTTGGATCTCTTTATCTTTTTCACACCTTACCCCTCCTTGTTCTGCCGGTAGAGGGCCACCACATCCTCGGCTGTGACAGCCATAGAGAAGACATGGCGGCTCATGCGGTTGGCGGCGGTGGTGTAGAAGCTGTTGTTGCCGAAGAAACGGCGGGGGGTATCGGTGGTGAGCATCTGTCCGTCGAAGAACATGGAAACCATGTCAGCGTATTTGGCACAGAACTCCACATCGTGAGACACCATGACAATGGTAATGCCGCTTTCTTTCAGCTTGCAGAGGATTCCTGCCAGCTTTTCTTTGAAGAAACTGTCGATGCCCTTGGTAGGCTCATCCAGAAGCAGGAGCTTGGGCTGGGTAAGCAGGACTTTGGCGAGGGCGGCTCTCTGCTGCTCACCGCCGGAGAGGTCGTAAGGATGGCTGTCCAGCAAAGAAGTGATCTGGCAGGTTTCCGCCACTTCCGCGATCCGCTTTTCATCCTTGGTCATCTCCGCAAGATCTTCCCGGACGGTTTTCTTGACGAACAGGCTTTTGGGATCCTGGGGGAGCATAGCCAGGCAGCCGCCGAACAGCTCGGCAGACTTATATTTCTCCACAGGCTTGCCGAAGATCTTTACTTTGCCGCGATAGGGGCGGCAGATGCCGCAGATGGCTTTCAGGGTGGTGGATTTACCCGCACCGTTGCCGCCCACGATGGCGTACAGGCTCCCAGCGGGAACCTCTGCGGAAACACCTCGAAGCACATCCGGGCTGTCCTTTTCGTAGCGGAACCACAGCTCCTTCAGGGAAAGAGCGGGATTTTCAATTTCATCGGGCAGGGTCTGCACCGGCATCGCTTTATGGACAGGTTCTGCGGTAAATTCCCGGCTCAGCCAGTTGCGGCCCTCCCTGACGGTTAGGGGGCAGTCGCCCGCGCCGTTTGCGCCGTAGAACACCCGGACCGGGGTGGGCATGGCGGCGAACATATCGTTTTGCTGTTCGTACAAGAGCCTTCCGATATTACGTGGGGTATCGTTGGCGATCACCTTGCCGCCGTCCATGACGATAGCCCGGTCTGCATAGGGGAAAATGTCCTCCAGCCGATGCTCGGTGATGATGACGGTGGTGCCCAGCTCGATGTTGATCTTCCGCACCGTATTCAGAAAATCCGATGCCGCGATGGGGTCAAGCTGGCTGGTGGGCTCGTCCAGAATCAGCACCTCCGGCTGCATGGCCATAATGGAGGCCAGGTTCAGAAGCTGCTTCTGACCGCCGGACAGGTTGGCAACATCCCGGTGGAACCAGTCCTGGATGCCGAAATAGCAGGCCATTTCCGCCACCCGCGCCCGCATAGTCTTCTGATCACAGCCTAAGGATTCCAGACCGAAGGCCAACTCATGCCATACCTTGTCGGTAACGATCTGATCGTCGGGATTTTGCATCACATAGCCGATCTTGGCAGACTGATCCCGCTGGCTGACCTTCTCGAGAGGAACACCGTTAAATAGGATTTCGCCAGTTTTCTTGCCGTGAGGGGCCAGGACGGATTTTAATTGCCGAAGAAGCGTAGTCTTGCCGGAGCCGGACTTGCCGCAAAGGACGACATACTCACCCCGCTCAATGGAAAGGCTCACGCCGTCCAGAGATTTCTTGCCTTTGGCGGTAGGGTAAGAAAAATTCAAATCTTTGATTTCGAAATGTGCCATTGGATGGCCTCCTTGATATGTAATGCAGTGGGAATCAGCAAATAGCAGGTGTAAGTGGCCAGTCCCCAGGAAGTGGGTGCGAGGTCGATGGCCGGCACAAAGACGGCAGTGACCTGCCCGAAGCAAGCCGCTGTGACGGTCGATGCCAGTAATGCCATCATTATGAATAGCAGTGCCCAGTCAGTCACCGTCATGCGGTAGATCATAAAGCTGCTCCGTTTGGCGCACCCGTAGCCCCGGGCACGCATGGAGTCGCCGGTGACCACACTGCCCTCCAGCGCCCAGCTGGTCAGCGCGCCCAATACGGTCATGCCGTCATTCAGTTTTTCTTTTGTGGAAGCATTTTCTGCCGCACCCTTACCGATGGACTTCCTGGCTCCGGTGATCTGCTGGGTTTTGCGGATGAAATTCGGCACCATGCGAAGCACCATCACCAGCACCAGGGAAATCGCCGGGATGATGCTGCCAAACAGGCTGGTAAATTTATCGCTGGTCAGCACCTTGTTATAGCAACCAAACCAGAGCATCATGATCACAAACATACTGGCAATAGCCGCGCCATAGAGTAGTGCCTCCAGGGTGTACGGCCTGCCGAACAAATGAAACAACGGTGTTACGCCCAGCGTATTGAACAGCGGGTTGATGGCAGTCAGGAAAATGAACATCGGCAGCAAACCCAATATCGTTTTCCAACCCTTACGTCCGTTCAGGAGCAGATAATAAACCGCGCCTGTCACGATCCCCGCCGTCAGATAGGCTGGGTGCTGGATCACCACAGACATACCGATGGCTCCCACAAAAAACAGGAAATTCACCGCCGGATGGCACTTTGAAAAAGCGTCGTTCCTCATTCATTCGCCATCCAATCGTCACCCACATCGGCCCCCAGCCCAACGCAGGTATAGCACCAGACGATCACATCGCCGTCGTCCACGTAATAGCTGGAGCAGCCGTAATTGGGGAACCATTCATTGACCTTGTACATCCAACCGGACTGCTCGCCGCAGTCGAATTCATAAAGATTGTTGATACCTTCAATGTAGTAGCTGTTGTACAAGGGTGTCCAACTGTACTCCAATTGAATGCTGGTCTTTTCACAAACACGCTTCAAAACCTCAAAGACCGTTTCGCCCTCGTAGAAAGGGACCTCCACCACCGGCAGGATCACGCCGTCGGAGGGCACAAATTCTTCCTTTCCAGCGGTCAGATCTCCCATGTTGTTTAAGATCGTATCGCAGCGGATCTCGATATACACATAGCCAGCTACATCCGGGTCTGCCACGGGGATGGATGCCTGCTCTTTTGCGCTACAAACTGTGCAGCTACGCTCCTGCAGGCCTTCTTTGGAGGCGGTGGGCTGTTGGACGGTTTTCCATGCGGTCCAACTATGGCCCTTGGCGGCTGTGGCTCCATCGATGAAGCTGTCGCCGCAGGGGCAGGTGTGCTTGGTGTAGCCCTGCACGGTGCAGGTGGGGGCGATGACGGTCTTTTCGTAATGGTGGCCCGTGGCCTTGACGGTCTCGTCCGTGAAGCTGTCGCCGCAGACGCAGGTATGGAGGGTGTAGCCGTCCTTGGTGCAGGTGGGATTCACGATCTGCTCCGTATAGCTGTGGACATGGTCCGCTGTCAGCTTGCTGATGGTCTTTTGCTCCGTCTCACCACAGTGTAGGCACGTTCTTTCCTGTGTGCCTTCGCTGGTCGAGGTGGGGACCAAAGTGGTATTCCATTGGCTCCAGTCGTGGCCCAGGGCGGCAGTTTCTTCGGATCGGTAGATATCACCGCATTGGCAGGTATGCTCCGTGTAACCGTCTGTCACACAGCCAGGGGCAATGATCTGAACGGTGTAGCTGTGAACATGCTGTTCCGGCCGGTTTTGGCCGCTGATCATGTCCTGCATGGCCTGCTGGCGGTCGGTTTCCAGCTTTGTAATGTCCGCCTCGGTAAAGCACAGAGTGGTGGTTTTGCCCACTGTTCGGATCTGGCCGATGAGGAAATCATCCAGGCTGCTCAGCACCATAGGCCGCACCGTTGCTTCGCTGCCCACATACTCGATGGCATTTCCGGCGGTGGCATTTTCCACCGTGCCTCGAAACACGCTGACGGTTTGTGCACCACTGCGGACGCTGAGGGCGGCGGTGGCATCGGAAATGGTCACTTCGCCCAGCTCAAAGGTCAGCTTCACGCTGGAAGCGGTATTCACAAATACTTCGCCAGCGGTGATCTGCAGCTCGCAATTTTCCGCATCCGGGTCCTTCACCGTCAGTTCCGCGCCACCGCCGAGGGTGATTTGATCCTCTCCAATAGCAATGACCGCTGTGGCACCCTTTTGAGCGGTGATCTTATCGCCGGAGCGCAAAACGGTATCCTTTTCTACAGCGTAGGACACTCCGTCCCGCTCCATCCGAACGACACCGGTGGTCTCCCGTAAAACAGCGGTGCCGTCGGCAGAATCGAACCAGCCCTGAATAAAGCCAACCGTCAGCACACCGGCCCCGACGACCAGCACGATGATGGCGACCATAATGAGATTAGCAATTGTTTTCTTCTTCATTTCGAACCCTCCATAAAACAAAAAAACTCCCCGTTGGGGAGTTTCGGACAACAAAAGCTGACCCATTCGTAAAAATGGGCACGAAAAATACCGCCAGACCACCCCAAGAGTCTTGCGTGTTCGATTAAAGTCCGTATTCCGACTCCGGACGCCATGATGCACCGTTCTTCTCAGCTTGCGCCAATGAACGATGCGGCTAAATGTCCGTCTACGGCGGCTTGGTACCGTTGGGATTTGCCCATTCCAATTAACTTTAACCGTTTCACAATATGATGGCTTGCGCCTTTTCATACATCCTAGCACAGAAATTTCAAAATAGCAACTCTTTTTCAAATTTCGATTGACTTTCCATTGGTATGGTGTTATCCTAATGGACGAAAAGTGAATAACAGTTTAAGTGCCCGGGGAAGCGGTGACAGCCCCTCGGGAGAATAGGGAATCGGGTGAAAATCCCGAACGGTACCGCCACTGTATGCGTGGAGAGGTCACATGATAGATGAAAATCGGTCATTGGCGCAAGCTGAGAAGGCCTGTGTGATCTTGTGGATGCGTAAGTCAGGAGAACTGCTTAAACGGTGTCAACTGCCAGTGCCTGCAAGTATGGGCATCTGGTTACATTTGTGCGGAAAATCGGCCGTGGAAGTTCATTTGAGCTTCCACGGCTTTTTGTCGCTGTCGGTTGCTGTGACCCCCTTCACAGATTGCCCTTCCGGCAGCGGCACCGTCCAAGGTAGGCCTGCGGTCTGCACAGGCGTGGCACCTACAGCTTTTCAAAGTACGAAATTTTGCTTGGAGGTAATGCAAACAATGAAAAAACGAATCATCAGTTTGGCTCTTGTACTGCTTATGGTACTGAGCCTCATCCCCACAGCTCTGGCTGTGGAGGAGGATGTGGTCTACCTGTCCGTTTATAATGACGGCAGCTTCGTGACCACTTCTTCCGGCACTGTCATGGCCTATGTGGCTGTGCCCATGTCCGAGCTGGAGAAGATCGACCTGGCCGAATACGGCATGGGCGACTATCTCTATGATGCCGACGATGACGGTGCCTATGATGTCACCGCCCTGCACCTGTTCATCTACGCCCACGAAAAGCTGTACGGCGGCAATTGGAGCGATGTCTATTGCAGCGGCATGTCCGGCTCCCTGTATTTCGGCGGCGGCCTGTTCGGCTTCACCGAAAACATGACCTACTACCACAACGGTGGCTACCCTCTGGATGCTAAGCTGACGGAAGTCTGGGGCAACACCATGGATGTGGGCGCTACCGCTGACCACATTGCCCTGGAGCCCGGCGATTATGTGGATCTGTCCGGCTATTCCGACTGGGGCTTCTACTCCGATCCTTCTGCCGGTTTCCGCTACTTCCTGAACAGTGACGGCAATGTGACCCACAGCTATACCTGTGGCAAGGGTGAAGCACTGACTGTTTCCCTGGCTACCGCTACCCAGACCTGGGAGGACTACAGCTGGCTGATCATGAGCATGGTTCCTGAGGTCAGCAACACCGTCTGCTACAGCCAGACCCTGCTGGATCCCAACGCCAAGACCGCCACCACCGATGAAAACGGCAAGGCTGTCATCACTCCCGATGCCTACGGCACCTGGTACGTCTGGTCCCTGGGCGACGGCGTTTCTTCTCCTGCCTACGCAGAAGTCACTGTTGCGTGGAAGAACACCAACAACGTGACCTCCGATTGGGCTAACTTCCGCAATTCTGACGTGAACATGGCGCTGACCAGCGCCAAGACCCCCACCAGTGCCGAGACCACCGTTCTGAAGTGGGCCAAAAAGCTTGGCTCCGGTTGGAGCGCCAACCCCAGCGTGCAGATCATCGTGGACAACTCCCTGATCGTTATGTCCGGCACCACCCTGTATAAGCTGGATCTGCAGTCTGGCGAGATTCTGCAGCAGGCCACCATGACGACCTCCCCCAATTTTGGCTACACCCCCTGTACCTACGCCAACGGTCTGATCTTCTGTCCCCTGAGCGGCGGCATTATCCAGGCGTTCGATGCCAAGACGCTGGAATCCGTCTGGATCTACACGGATGCCCTGGGCGGCCAGTCTCTGTCTCCCATTACTTACGCCGACGGCTGCGTCTACACTGGGTTCTGGAACGGCGAAAATAAGGATGCCAACTATGTCTGCGTTGATGTTTCCGACGGCAGCTTGGTATGGAACAAGACCGTTCTGGGCGGCTTCTACTGGGCTGGTTCCGTTGTTCTGGGTGACACCCTGATTGTGGGTACCGACGACGGTGCCAGTGGCTATACCGGCGACTCCCACCTGTACAGCATGAACAAGGATGACGGCACCGTCATTTCCAACCTGACCCTCACCGGATGCGGTGACCAACGCTCCTCTATGGCCTACAGCGAAGCCAAGGGTCGGGTTTACTTCACCGCCAAGAACGGCTACCTGTGCTCTGCCAAGGTGGACACCATCACCGGCGAGCTGTCCGACCTGAAGACTTCCAAGCAGGCCAACCAGTGCACCAGCACCCCCGTGGTTTATGGCGACCAGGTGTACTTTAGCTGCGGCAGCGGCGTTGTGGTCGGCTCCGGCGGCAACGGCAACTTCATCGTGGCCGATGCGGACACCCTGGAGCAGCACTACGCCGTGGCACTGAAAGCCTATCCCCAGGGCAGCGTTCTGGTTTCCGATGCTTATCTGAAGGAGACCGGCAAGCTCTACTGCTATTCCACCTACAACGGCCAGCCCGGCGGCCTGAGTCTGATCACTGTGGATCCCACCGTCAATACCGCTGATGGCGCGGAGCTGATCGAGATCTACGATGCCAAGGGCTATGAGCAGTACTGTATCACCAGCCCCATCTGCGGCACCGACGGCACCATCTACTATAAGAACGACAGCGGCGCGGTCTTTGCAGTTGGTACCAACAACGCATACTTGACCGCTCTGAATGCCGACGTGGGCACCCTGAATGGCGAGTTCGCCGCATCCAATGCTGATATTGAGTGGATCGTCCCCGTGGGCACCACCAGTGTCACCCTGAATCCCAACCCCTGCCAGGGAGGCAGCGCCCAGTCCGTCACCGTGGCGCTGGAGGATGGCGTTGCTACTGCTGAGATCACCGTTTTGAAGGACGGCGATAGCCGCACCTACACCGTTTCTATCCGGGAAGTTTCCATCGATACTAGCTTAAGCGAGCTGAAGGTCAACGAAAGCAATTCCTATACCGGCAAGGCTCTTGCCTTGTCTCCGGAATTCGTGAAGGATACCTACTATTACGCCATGCTGGCCGCAGGCAGCAGCCGTTCCTTCGAGAACGTTTGGCCCACTGCCACCGATGCCAACGCCAACGTAAAGGTCTATGCGATTTCCAACGCCGATGAATGCGATACCGGCGACGAGATCGCGGTCACTGCCACCAACCAGAGCCATGACCGCTACGCCGTCTACTTTGCGGATGACACCAAGGCGATGGCTATCCGCATCGAAGTCACTGCGGAAAACGGCGATGTTGCCAACTACTATCTGGTACTTAGCAAGGAAGCAGCCGCCGCTGACGGCGAAGCCCTGCTGGAGACCCTGAAGAACTGCACCCACGAAAACGCCACCGTTTCCGGTGCCAAGGATGCCACCTGCACCGAGGATGGCTACACCGGCGACAAGACCTGCCCCGATTGCGGCGCGGTCATCTCCGGTACCGTAATCGATGCCCTGGGCCACGACTACAAGGACGGCATCTGCACCGTCTGCGGCGAGGCTGATCCCGACTACAAGACCGCTGAGGGTGAAGTGCATGTGTTCGTCACCATCGCCGACAAGGGCAATGTAGTGCTGTTCCAGCAGTCCATCACTGTCATTGATGTCAACCACAACGGCATCTTCGATGTAGATGATGCCCTGTACGCCGCCCATGAGGCCAGCTATGAAGGCGGTGCTGCAGCCGGTTACAGCTCCTACGAGTCCCAGTGGGGTCTGAGCATCGGTATGCTGTGGGGCGACACCAGCTACTGCTACGGCTACTGGCTGAACAACGCTTCCTGCTGGAGTTTGGAGGATGTGGTGGCCGAAGGCAATCACCTGGTGGCGTTCGTCTACAGCGACAGTGACTTCTGGTCCGATTCCTACGCCGAGTTCGAGCAGTTCGACTACGCTGCCACCGCCGGGGAAGCCCTGACCGTCAAGCTGGATAAGGCCGGCTATGACGAGAACTGGAACACCGTCTTCTCCGCCCACGCCGGTGCCACCGTCACCGTCTATGACAACGAGGGCAAGGCTCTGACTGAGGGTTACACCGTCACCGACAACGGCGACGGTACCTACACCGTCACCGTGGATGCCGAGGGCAGCTACTATGTGGTGGCTACTGACAGCGATCCCCTCCTGGTGCCTGCCGTTTGTGAACTCACTGTCAGCAAAAAGGCAGAAGATGTGACCGATCCTACCACACCTGCGGATCCCGACACTCCTCAGACCGGTGACAGCACCAACATTGCTCTGATGGTCAGCATTCTGGTCATCAGCCTCTGCAGCATGGCTGCTCTGGTCGTAATCCGCAAGAAAAAGTTCTTCTAAATAACCACTAAGCCGGGTGTGCACCACACCCGGCTTTTCCTTGACATTGGTTTTATAATGAAACTGAGGTGAGCCAGTATGTAGAGGGCAGTTACAGAGAATTTGCCGTCAAAGAAGGGCTTAAACTCCGGAAACACCTTATCCAGAATGTTTGTCAGCTCCACAAGCTGTCTGGAATGCTGCCGAACCAAAGAATCTCGAAATCTTGTTAATGACTTTAGCTGATCCATGTGATAGAATGACGGTGGATAGGGTTTGTACTCTACCGTCATGAGATATTGGGCTATTATGGACATTTACTATGATGGAACCGGAAGAAAGAACGAGAGCGCTTGCTATGTTGGTGACAGCTACGTACTGAAGTATACTGCTGACCTTAATAAACTGAAAAACCACATTGCAGCATCAAAAACTGTCGAAAATGTGGGCTTGCTTTCTGCTGTCCCGGTACTTACACCCAATGGACAGGAATTTGTGCGGGATGGAGACCTTTACTATTATGTAACCAGACGACTTCCGGGCAAGCAAATGGAACCTGCTGATTTTTACGGCGGGGACTATGTTGGCAATGCACGTTTCGTGGGTGAAATGATAGGCCAGCTTCATTTGGTGCTTAGCAAGTACCAAGATTGTACCCATGAAGTCAATCTTTTGGAAAACGTAAGGGATTGGGCGCTGCCCGAGTCAAAGAAGGTTCTTGGACTGGATGAATCGTTCTGCGTCCTGTTTCTTCATGACTTCGGCTCTCTGTATAGTAAACTGCCCCAGCAGATGATCCATCGTGACCCCAATCCGGGGAATATTATTTATTCCGACGATCTGTGGGGGTTCATTGACTTTGATCTTGCAGAGCGAAATGTACGGATTTATGACCCTTGCTATGCAGCAACGGCGGTGCTGTCGGAGAGCTTCGGCCAAAACGATGATAAATGGCTGGAGGTGTACCGGAATATCATCTATGGATATGACAGCATCATGGAATTATCGCCAGAAGAATACAAAGCCATTCCCTATGTTATTCTTGCCAACCAATTTGTGTGCGTAGCATCGTTTTCAGCATACGAAAAGTACAATGAGCTTTGCAGCAAAAACATACAGATGACCCGTTGGCTGATTGACAGAATAGAAGATCTGAAGGAAATATAGGAGAATAAGAATTATGTTGAAAGTAACTGATATTACGAGTCTGAAACAGGTATATGATTATCAACTACGATTGTCCGCTCCCTACTTCTTTCCAGTGAATTTTGAAAGCTGGAAAGAATCCTTTGAAAAGGATATTGACGGAGCTGGAAGACTGCTGTTCAAGGAACTACATGGGAAAGCGGCCTATGATGGTGATACGCTGGTAGGATTTATTCAGTACGGAAATACAGCCTTTGGTTTTGATGACTGCGGAGAAATTTCCACGGATGTCTCTTATCCCATTATACGATCCCTGTATTTTGATGAAGGGCGTGAGGATGCGGGTAAGTTACTTCTTCAAGAAGCTCTGTATGAATTTAAAGCTGCCAAGAACGTGTATGCGTTCTTCCATTACTTTGGAATGAGCTGCTTTGCCCGCCACGGTAAGCTCTTTGAGCAATATACTTGGATCAAAGAACTGCTGCATCAATATGGATTTGTTATCGAACATGAAAATGTGTATTATTCCGCTGATGTACAGAGCAATCATCTTTCAGAAGTTAAAATAATTGCACATGACCTAACATCTGGAAATCAGCAGACTTTCGATTTTTGTCTCAATCAGAAGCATATCGGTGGTTGTGAAGTGCATTATCCAGAAACACAAGGAACCGCATTTTTAAGATGGATCTATGTGAATGATGAAGTGCAAAATCAAGGTGTTGGCTCCAGGTGTATGACTGCGCTGAAAAAGTGGTTATACGATCAGGGAATGAACCGGCTAGATACCGATACGGCATTGGATAATTACAGAGCGCAGCACTACTACGAGAAAAACGATTTCACACGGAAAGGTATCACAAGAAGCTATTTCATCGAGTGCCGGATCGCCTGAAAATCCCGGAGGCCGACATCATGGAAACGAGAAAAGGCGTAGCTGTCAGCTACGCCCCGGCACAAATTGTGGTATGAACTTTGCAGAAAATAAAAATGCGGAGTGTCCGTTACAGGATTCTCAAATCCTATAAGGACACTCCGCATGGTCCGAGTGTCGAGATTCGAACTCGAGGCCTCTTGAACCCCATTCAAGCGCGATACCAAACTTCGCCACACCCGGATTTTGCTTGCGTCTCACGACAGCTTCAACATAATAGCACACCCTGCCGAAAAATGCAAGCATTATTTTACGTTTTTGAGAAAAATTTTTGAGGTCAGTTTCTCAGCCTTGCGTAGATATACGTATCCTTCCAGATAGGGGAGCCCTGTTCATCTTTCCAGAAGTAAACGTTCTTCCTCAAATGAGCCTCACGGACAAAGCCCAATGCCTCCAGCAGTTTCCACGAGGCTTTATTTTCAGGATCACATTCCGCAAAAATGCGGTGGATGCCGTGGGAGAAAGCTGCGTCAATCAAAGCGGCGCAGCCTTCTTTTGCAAAGCCCTGACCCCAATATGCGCGGTTGAAGACATAGCCGATCTCGAGGCTATCAAACTCCCTTTTGCCCAGATACACGTTTCCAATCAGCTTACCACATCTTTTTAATTCGACTGCGATCATTTCCTCTGTGGAGATCCTCCAGACAAGGCTGTCCTTTGCTTCGGCAGGAGTTGCGGGCTGATACGGCTCGTACCGAACCACCTCCGGATCGGACAGATATTCATACAGATCGTTCAGGTCATCTTCCCGAAAACGTCTCAGTCTCAGCCGTTCGGTTTCAATTATAATGCCATGTTCCATATTGAAGCATCAGATCGCGTCCGCAATGCCCAGAACCAACTTTTCAGTCTCTGCCCAGCCGATGCAGGGATCCGTGATGGACTTGCCGTAGATGTGCTCACCGATCTTCTGGCTGCCGCCCTCCAGATAGGACTCGATCATGAAGCCCTTGACCATGGAGCGGATATGCTCCGAATGGCGGCAGGAGTGAAGCACCTCCTTGCAGATGCGGGGCTGTTCCATGTACTTCTTGGCAGAATTGGAGTGGTTGGCATCCACGATCAGGGCGATATTTTCCAGCCCCTTGGCTGTGTATGCGTTGTACAGATGCTCCAACTCCTCAAAATGGTAGTTGGGAATTGCCTCGCCGTGGCGGTTCACATAGCCGCGGAGTATGGCGTGGGTGAGGGGATTGCCGGTGGTATCCACCTCCCAGCCACGGTAAATGAAGGTATGGGGATGCTGCGCCGCCAGAATAGAGTTGAGCATGACGGAAATATCGCCGCTGGTGGGATTTTTCATGCCGACAGGCACTGCGATGCCGCTGGCGGTGAGGCGGTGCTCCTGATTCTCCACACTGCGGGCACCGACGGCCACATAGGCCAGTAGATCGGAAAGATAACGGTAGTTATCAGGGTAGAGCATTTCATCTGCTGTGGACAGGCCGGTATTGGCCAGCACATTGGTATGCAGGCGGCGGATGGCAATCACACCCTCCAGCATATCGGACTGCTTCTCCGGATCGGGCTGATGCAGCAGACCCTTATAGCCCTCGCCGGTGGTGCGGGGCTTATTGGTATAGACGCGGGGGATCAGGATGAGCCTGTCCGCCGTTTTTTCCTGGAGCTTTGCCAGAAGCTCGCAGTATTCCAGCACCGCGTCCTCACGGTCAGCGGAGCAGGGGCCAATGACAAGAACCAGCTTGTTACTTTTCCCGGTAAACACATCGGCGATCATGGTATCGCGCTCCTGCTTTATGCGGGAAAGCTCGGCGGTCAGGGGATATTGCTCCTTAATCTGCTGAGGGACGGGCAGTTTTCGTTTGAAGTTCATGTTTTTCATGGTGGTAGCCTCTCAATCTATTTTCGCTGATATGCATAATTTACCACTTTTATGGGTGTATTGCAATCATTATTTTCTTTCCACAGAGCCGATTCTCACAGAATGCGTGAAAGCGTGAGATCGTGATTGTGTTTTTTTACCAACTTATACTTGATTTACATGTGCGAATGCTGTATAATTTGTACCATCAGATAGTGTGGCCTATGTCCAACTTGAAATCTGGATCAAACAGGAGGATATTTATGAAGTACGCACGCGGAAAACGTATTTGGTCAATGGTACTTGCCATTTGCCTGGTGCTTGGCATGCTTCCGTCCTTCGTTTCCCATGTTGAGGTGGAAGCGGAAGCAGCAACGATCAGCGGTGTCGATTCTCTGACCTGTTCGAGCTTTATTTCGAACAGCACCCGCCGGAATTACATCGACACAATGATGAAGTATTACATCAATAATTATTCCAGCCTTCAGTCTACCCTGAACAACGGCAAGTCCGTCGTGTTCATGTTCGAGGGCGGCTCTGACTATTATGATAGTTATGAGTATGTGGATGCCAATGGCACCACGCGTCTGCAGGCGGTTTGTATCGTAGTGCAGCTCAATTCCAGCGGCAGCGCGGAGATCGTTTTCTACTGCGAGAAATGTTCTTCTATCCCTGACGATGCAAACTATGTGACAGCAGGCTCTGAGACCAGTGGTTCCACCACGATTCTGGATGGTATTTACGGCTTCCAGACCGTCAATCACAACGGTAATTACGCTGGCTTCAATACCTACTGTACGACTGGCTGGTACAATCCGTACTCCGGCTCCACCGGCTACAGCGGTTATTGCAACGGCATCAATATCCATACCCGCAGTGTCAGCTACTGCGGCGGTGCTTCCTATGGCTGGTGTAACTCTGCTGGCTGTCAGGTCATTGGCTACGGTGCCAGCAGCAGTAACGAATACAACGAGTTTGTAAAGGCTGTTGCGGGTATTTCCTTCAATGCGTACGATGGTACGCAGCGCACCTATTCTTCCAGCCAGCTTTATGTTGAGAAGGGTTACTACGTTGTTGACCGTCAGCTTGGACTGCTGAGCCCCGACGGTACGGAATACGGCAGCGGCAGCTTGGCTGAGCTGTATACGAAGGCGGATCTTGCTGGCATCACCAGCTTCTCCACCAGCGCCCGCGCCAATGCCAGCTTTGATTACACTTCCAAGTGTACATTCTATAACTCCTATTGCCAGTTCAAGACCACCCAGAGTACGCCCATCAACTCCCAGCCTTGCAGCGCCGGCAATAATGACAGCGAGACCTTGGAAACTGCTGCCTCCGGCACAACCTACACGGCTATTGGTATGTACCAGAATACCGGAAGCAACTTCTGGTATCAGGTCAAGACCAGCAGCGGCGAGATCGGTTACATCTATGCCGGACATACCAGCTATGTGAAGCAGTTGACCTCGGATATCACAATCAGTGATTATGATACGCCAAATGGCCATGTTGCCGGTAATATTTTCTATGTGACCGGTACGATCAAATCCACCTATAATTATCTGAACTCGGCGGCGGTATATATCCACTCCGGCTTCGGGACATCTGGAACGACGGTTACGGGAAGTTCTGATACGGTCAACGGAAAGTCCTATACGCTGGATAACAGCACTATCGACTACAATACCGCGTTCAATGGGGTCAGCACCGGTAAATACACCTATGCGATCTCCGTAAACTATACCAATTACTATGCCAAGGCGGCTCAGACACTGGGCACCAACACCGGTACCAAGTATCTGGTGGCGGAGTATTTTGTGGTGGTTTCCTCCAGTGTGGATCAATCTTCCTGCAGCCACTCCTATTCTACTACCACGATGAAGGCCGCTACCTGTACCGCCAGCGGCACGGCTGTGAAGTCCTGCTCCACCTGCGGCTTGGTCACGGA